>NZ_JAFBAT010000074.1 GCF_019247615.1 Mycobacterium sp.
ATGGTCGCGCCCTCGGCGGCGCTGCCGGGCACGCACAACCTGATGTTGTTCGGGGTTCGGTTCCTACATCCGTATCTGTGGGTGCCGCTGATGGATGAGGAGATGCCCACGGGACACCTCACCGACGGGTTGCGGCCGCCTGCCGAGGTGGCCGCCCACGTCCGAT
Source organism: Mycobacterium sp. (assembly GCF_019247615.1). GTDB lineage: Bacteria > Actinomycetota > Actinomycetes > Mycobacteriales > Mycobacteriaceae > Mycobacterium. The sequence goes on from NZ_JAFBAT010000074.1 coordinate 167, forward strand.
GGCGGGGCACCGCGCATAAGGCGGCCGAGCAGTCGAAGGCCACCGGCAGCTACGACTTGTTCGAGGATCCGGTCGCCACCCGTTGACGCGAGCACAAGCTTCCGCTCGTCACGTGCGCCCCGGGCGGGAGACGGCGTCGTCGTCGCGGTCGGTTTGGCGGACGGCGGCTTCGTCTTGCCACTGGCTGATCAGCCTGGTGATCGTCGTCGCCGATAGCCCTGCCCCCGACCCCAGGAACTGATCCAGGGCCGGCCCGAAATCCCTACTGGACAGCCCATGCAGATACAGCAGCGGCAGCACCTCGCTGATCTGGGGAGACTTACGCGCCCAAGCCGGCAGGATCGCCGAAGAGAACCGCTGGCGCTCACCGGAATCAGCGTCGACACGCTTGTCGTTGACCCGCGGCGCCCGCACCGTGACCGCGCCCGCGGCGGTCAGCACCTCCCGGGGTTGGTGATATCCATTGCGCACCACCAGACGCCGACCATCCTCGTCGTTGATCGGAGAACTGCTCGACATATGCAGCGACCTCGGCGGCCAACGCGGCGGCCAGCATCTGCCGCGCGCCGTCGCGGACGATCTCATCCAACAACGACCGGCCGCTGCCCCCGGCGTTGTCGTTGGCCTCATCGGCAGGCGACCCCGAACATCCGCCGCCCACGGCCGTTGCAGGTGAACAACAGCGCGCCCACCGGACGGCCGGGCAGCTCCGCCGCCGCCCGCTCGACGGTCAGGCGCAGGTCCGTGTCGGCGCCCGCCGCGTCACGGACCTGGAACTGCACGGTCGCGCCGACCTCGACGACATCGCCGATCTCGATCTCCCCGGTCGATTCGTCGGCACCGAGCAGCCCGCGGATCAGGAAGTCGCCCTGAGCCGGTGCGGCCAGGTGCTCGTCGACGACGATCCCGGTCGACAGGCCGTGGCTGACCAGTTCCTACTCGTCGCGCGGCAGCCCCTCGACGATCTCACGCAGGCGCTGCAGCGGCGTGCGGCCGCCCAGCTCGGTGATCCGCGCTCCGTCCGCGCCGGTGACGATGTAGGGGTCGCCGATCGGCCGGCAGCCCTGCGACACGATGGGGACTACGTGCACGCCGGGCAGGCGCACGCCGACGAGGCCGGAGGTGAGCACGCCGTGGTCGCGGAACAGCCGGGTGTCGCCCGGTCCCCGTCCGCCGCTGACCACGCCGCCCACCACGGTCGTTCCCGGCAGGTCGGTGTTGAGGTGCTCGACGAGCAGGCTTGACGGGAAGGTGTACGGGTCCGGCAGCAGCAGGTGCAGATCGTGCGTGGTCCGGTCGAACCGGTAACCGGTGATCAGTCCACCCGAGCCGGTGCGCACGAAGTCCAGCTGGAACGTCTCGGCGGCAAGACCGGACGCTAGCCACACCGCCACCGCGGGCTCGTCCTCGATCTCGTGGCGGCCGGCGACGATCGCCTGGGCGACGCGACCGATCAGCGGGGGCGCCTCGACCATCCGCTGCACCGCGTCGAGGACGTCGACGGCCAGGTCGGTGTGTGATCGCGACGCGAGTAACACGGCCAGCGACGGCGCCTCACCCGCGAGCTCGTCGCGCGCGTGCGCTGTGGCCTCCGCTGCGGCCTGCCATGCGTCGGGCGTGGTGGAAACGCCGACTCCGATCCGCACCCTTCCATGATGGCGCCACCCCGAGGTGTGACGAACTGTTCAGGGCGAGGGCTTCGCGCGCCCGCGGCTGAGAGGTAGGCGACTGTCCATTGCCGACCCCGACGGGTTGTGTACGCAGATCCATGCATGTATACATGCATTATGGCCACGAAGACGATATCGATTGATCTCGAGGCATACGAGCGCCTCCGGGCGGCTCGGCGTTCGCCTAGCGAATCGTTTTCTCAGGTCATAAAGCGCGCGCACTGGCGCAACGAATCCGCCACGGCGGCAGCGCTTCTGGATGTCCTCGCCGAATTGCCGACGGTGAGTGACGACATTCTGGAACGCCTCGACATGGCGCAGCATGCGGACGCACCGCCCGAGGACCAATGGCGCTTCGGCTGAGCGTCGACACCACGTTCCTCATCGACCTGCAGCGGGAACGTGCCGTGGGTGACGACGACGGCGCCGCGCACAAATTCCTCAAACGCTCGCCGGATGCCGAGTTGTTCCTTTCGACTATCGCCCTGGGCGAGTTCGCTGAGGGGTTTGACCGAGTCGAGCACCCGATCGTCGAAGCCATGCGCGAAGGCCATACCGTCGTTCCGGTAGATGACCAAACCGCGTTCGTCTACGCGAGAGTGGTCCGAGAGCTACGCCGCCGCGGCGAACTGATTGGCAGCAACGATCTTTGGATCGGTTGCACGAGCCTACGATGGGGTATCCCGATCGTCACCGCGAATACGGCTGACTTCCGGCGTATCGATGGCCTCGGCATCGTGCAGTACCGCTCATAATGAGTGGAACACGCAACTCCCACATTACGGTTACCGGTTTGCATCCCTTCGGACGCGGCGTGGAACGCCCGGAACACGTTGTGGTGGGCCGCGATGGTCGGGTGTTCGCGTCCGACAAGGTCTCAGCCGTCGCAGAACTCGTTGACGAGGACACGGTTCGGCGCATCGGCGAGGCGGGCGGCGAGCCGAACGGGATCGCGAGCGACTGCGACGGCCACTTTCTGATCGCCAATTTCGGCTTGGGCGTGCTGCAGGATCTTGACCCGGCGACGGGCGCGATCGCGACGGTGCTGGGCGGACAACTCGAGGGGACGTCCGCTGCGGTGGTTGAACTTCGTTCTGGTGGATTCCGTTGGGGCGTTGTGGTGTTCGGTGAGCACGATGGCGGACGATCTTCTGGATACCATCGCGCGCGGCACCGCCGACGGGTTCATCTTTCGGGTCACGCCCGATCGCCAATTGGCGCAGGTGGCCGCGGATGCCGTGAGCTTCCCGAACTGCATGGCGCTGGACCGCAACGAGTACTACCTGTACGTGGTCCGCACGGTTGCCGCTGACGTGGTGCGCTTTCCGATCCGGGGCGAAACACTCGGGCCGCCAAAGCGATTCGGCCCGCCGCTGGGGGACCGGCGCCCCGACGAGTTCGGCTCCGACCACGGCCGGCTCCTCGCCGACCCGCAGGTGAGTCGCCGGTGGGCGATGGCCGACGGATGCGCGTTCGATGCCGACGGAAACCTTTGGGTGACACTCGTTTTAGCGAACAGGATCGTGGCGATCAGCCCGGACGGCCGGGCAACAACCGTGATCGAAGATCCCGACGGCGCGCTATTGAACGGCCCGACCAGCATCGCCTGGGGTGGACCGGACATGCGCGACATCTACATCGGCTCGATCACGACGCCATACGTGCTCAAGGGCAGAAGCTCGGTGCCGGGCCTTCCGCTAATCCACCAGCGCTAACCGCCCGACGGCCCGGGCCTCATGAAGTCCGGCAGCGCGTCGTCCGGGTCGGACGGGATCATCGACTCCGGCAACCCCCATAGCTGTCGGATGGTCGCACCGCCGTCGACCACGAGCGTCTGACCGGTGATGCGGGCGGCCAGCTCGGAAGACAGGAACAACGCGGCGTTGGCGATGTCGTGCGCGCGGGGCGCCGCGAGCGGGTTAATTCCGTTGACGGCGTACTCGTTTGGCAGCTGGTCCTCGTTCCCGGTTCCTACATTGCCCGGCGCGACCGCGTTAGCGCGAATGCCGTACCGCCCCAGTTCGTCGGCGAAGGTATTGACGAGCGAGATGACGCCGGCCTTGGCGGCGCCGTAGGCCGCGTGGTAGGTCGCCGCCGTGATGCCGTCGACCGAGGCGATCGCCACCAGCGACCCGCCGCTGCGCTGGGCGATCATGTACCTCCCGACGGCCTGGAACAGGTAGAAGACCTGGGTCAGGTTGTAATGGATTGCCGCGTCCCACAATTGGGTGGTGAAGTCCTCGACCTTCGACCAGGTGGCGCCCCCGATGATGTCGACGCACACGTCGACCCCGCCCAGCGCGGCGACAGCGTCGTCGATCGCCCGACCGACCTGCACGGGGTCGGTCATATCGGCGACGATCGGGACGGCCTTGCCTCCCCGGCCGGCGATCTCGTCGGCGATGCGATGCGCGCGCTGCTCGTCGATGTCGATACAGGCCACCGACGCGCCCGCCTCGGCAAGGGCCAACGACGTGAACCAGCCATGGCCCGCGCGTTCCGGGATATAGCCCGCACCCGACACCACGGCGCGCTTACCCGATAGTCCGAAATCGATCACGGGCCGACCTCCATTGCGCGAAACCGCTACGGCTGGTTTCTATTGTCGCGTTCGATTGAACCCCGCGGGATCAGACGCCGACGATGGTCAGCAGGTGTTCGAGCCCGCGGAAGTCATCGACGTTGCGCGTGTAGAGCGGGAGGTTGGCGGCCACGGCGGTGGCGGCGATCAACAGATCGACGGCTCTGGGGCCGCGTGCCTTGCGCCCCGTCGCGACGATCGAGGCGTAGATGCGTCCGTAGGCCCTCGCCGAGTCGCTACCGAACGGCAATGGATCAAAGCTTGCCTCGGCTCGTTGCAGGCGGTCTTGGCGTCGTGCTCGCTCGCCAGCATCGGCGGTCGCGTGAGGGGCGGCGGCGAGCTCCGCCATAGTAAGGGCGCTGATGGCCAGTTCCATGGGGAGCTGCTCGGCGTCGATGTAGTCCAGATCGATCACGACCGAGGTGTCAATGAGTCCCTGCGATGGACGAGGGGTCTTAGCCACGCGGCGTGATTTCCTGGCTGGCGGCCCGATCGAGATCAGCTCGGAACCGGTCGAAATCCACCCGCGGAGCTCGCCTGAACGCGGCGACGGCCGCCTCGGCGCTGATGAATCGATGCCGGCGCAGCGGGGAAAGCTCGCCGACCGGGATGCCATTCCTGGTCACGACGAACGACTCGCCTTGGTCAAGCTGGCGCATGATGTCGCCGCTGTTATTGCGCAGCTCCCGCTGGGTGATCTGTTTGGGCACACGCACATCGTAGCACCCGTGCTACGCACTTTTCGGCGACAGGCGCCCGTTGCGCGACCGACCAATCGGTGAAATCGCCTCATGGCCGGGTCGGGTACCCGCGTGGCCCATGTGATTACCGGTGGCGGCGAGCGCCGCATTGAGGCACGCAGGTGTCCGTCGTGACTCCCTGTCGGTAGCCGGCGCTTGGATACGGGCCGTGGTTGTCGAGTTGTGGTCCGGGCGCTTCGCGCAGAGCGAACCGCGGGCCGGACGTGGACGCCATGGCATTCACGGCCGCGCCGTCCTCTCCCTCGAATTCCTTTTCATAACTTAGGATTTCGTCCGCTTGGGCCGCTCACCCGCAGGTGGTAGCGTAAGAACCGGTGTCCGGGAATTGGCCGCGAACTCGTCGCGCCGGAAGGCGTGGCCATCCGACCTACGCCGAACCGTTGCAATCGGGCCCGATGCCCGAATCCTCGATCGACTCGTCTGCTACACCGGCCGGTGCCGATCCATTCGCCAGATGGAAGGGATGAATCATGCCCAAGATCAGCCAATACGCCCAGGGCACGCCAAACTGGGTCGACCTGCAAACCACCGATCAGCCCGCAGCTAAGCAGTTCTACTCATCACTCTTGGGTTGGAGTTACGACGACAACCCGATGCCGCAAGGCGCCGTGTACTCGATGGCCACGGTGAACGGACAGACGGTGGCGGCGATCGCCCCGATGCCGCCGGGCGCACCCGAGGGCCGGCCACCCATGTGGAATACCTACATCGCGGTGGATGGCGTCGATGCGGCGGTCGACAAGGTGGGATCCGCGGGCGGCCAGGTGCTGATGCCAGCGTTCGATATCGGCGAAGCCGGCCGGATGGCCTTCGTCGCCGATCCGACCGGCCCGGCCGTGGGGCTGTGGCAAGCCAACCGCCACATCGGCGCGACCCTGGTCGGCGAGCCGGGCGCGCCCATCTGGCACGAATTGATCACGGACAAGCCGGAATCGGCGCTGGCCTTCTACGAGGCCGTGGTCGGCGTGACGCACTCCGCCGTGGAAATGGCACCGGGTCAGCACTACACGCTGCTCAAGGTCGGTGAAAACCAAGTCGGCGGTTGCACGGAACCGCAGATGCCAGGTGTGCCCAACCATTGGCATGTCTACTTCGCCGTCGATGACGCCGACGCCACCGCGGCCAAGGCGACCGAGGGGGGCGGGCAGGTCATCGTCGAGCCATTCGACATACCGTCGGTGGGGCGGTCGGCCGTCCTGATGGACCCGCAGGGAGCGGTGTTCAGTGTTTTGAAGCCGGCGGAGCAGATGTAGGTCGTCGATTGTCGCCGATGACGAACTCGTCCACGATGTCATCGGGTTGCGGCGATGGGTGGTGGCTGCTCAAAGTGTTGCGCTCTCAATGGAATCGCCTCACCGCTAGTTCCGGTGCTGATGTGGCTGGTCTTTTTGACCACGAACACCTGGGCAGAGTCACGGACGGTCGCGACAATCGTCCGCAGCCGGCGAACCGGCCGCCCGGGGCTTCGGCCCGGCTCCGACATCCTGAGCCAAGGGGGAATCAAGCCGACGCCGACTCCGGCGAATTCGGGACTATCCCGCCGGCCGCCGATGTGGGACATTCTGCAAATGAAATACGACGACGATCCCGAGAAGC
>NZ_JAFBAT010000273.1 GCF_019247615.1 Mycobacterium sp.
GGTGCCGCTCAAAGAGGCCCTCGAGAAGGTCACATACGACAATTCGGTCCGCGTCGTCGTGCTGACCGGCGCGGGGCGAGGGTTCTCCTCGGGCGCCGACCACAAGTCGGCCGGAACGGTTCCCAACGTCGAAGGGCTGACCCGTCCGACTTATGCGCTGCGCTCCATGGAGCTTCTCGACGACATCATTTTGACGCTGCGGCGGTTGCACCAACCCGTGATTGCCGCCGTCAACGGCCCCGCCATCGGAGGTGGACTGTGCCTCGCGCTGGCCGCCGACATCCGGGTGGCCTCGACCAGCGCTTACTTTCGCGCCGCCGGCATCAACAACGGGCTGACCGCCAGTGAGCTGGGTCTCAGCTACCTGCTGCCACGGGCCATCGGATCGTCGCGCGCGTTCGAGATCATGCTGACCGGTCGCGACGTCAGCGCCGAGGAAGCCGAGCGCATCGGGCTGGTGTCGTGCAAGGTGCCGGAGGGGCAACTGCTCGAAACCTGTTATGAGATCGCCGCGCGGATGGCGGCCTTCTCGCGGCCGGGAATCGAGTTGACCAAACGCACACTGTGGAGTGGACTGGACGCCGGTAGCCTGGAAGGGCATATGCAAGCCGAAGGCTTGGGACAGCTTTTCGTCCGTCTGCTCACCGCCAACTTCGAAGAAGCGGTTGCCGCGCGCACAGACCGCCGATCACCGGTGTTCACCGACGACAAGTGATTCAAAGACTCAGGGAGAGCGAATGTGATCACGGCCACGGACCTCGAGGTCCGCGCCGGCGCGCGCATTTTGCTCTCACCCGACGGCCCGGACCTGCGTGTGCAGCCCGGCGATCGCATCGGCTTGGTCGGCCGCAACGGCGCGGGCAAGACAACAACCCTGCGCATCCTCGCCGGCGAGACCGAACCCTACGCCGGATCGGTCGCCCGCACGGGCGAAATCGGTTATCTGCCACAGGATCCCAAAGAGGGTGATCTCGACGTGCTGGCGCGCGACCGAGTGCTGTCGGCTCGCGGATTGGATGTTTTGCTCACCGATCTGGAAAAGCAGCAGGCGCTGATGGCCGAGGTCGCCGACGACGACGCGCGGGACCGCGCGATCCGGCGTTACGGGCAACTGGAGGAGCGCTTCGTGGCACTGGGTGGCTACGGTGCCGAAAGCGAAGCCGGGCGCATCTGCGCGAGTCTCGGCCTGCCGGAACGGGTGCTGACCCAGAAGCTGCGCACGCTGTCCGGTGGGCAGCGTCGCCGGGTGGAACTCGCTCGCATTCTGTTCGCCGCCTCGGAAGGAGGGGCGGGGGCGTCGGGTTCGGGCACCACGCTGCTGCTTGACGAGCCGACCAATCACCTCGATGCCGATTCCCTTGGCTGGCTGCGAGATTTCCTGCGCACACACACCGGCGGGCTGGTGGTCATCAGCCACAACGTGGAGCTGATCGCAGATGTCGTCAACCGGGTGTGGTACCTCGATGCCGTGCGCGGCGAGATGGACGTCTACAACATGGGCTGGCAGAAATACCTGGACGCCCGGGCCACGGACGAGCAGCGCCGCCGGCGGGAACGCGCGAACGCCGAGCGCAAGGCCGCCGCGCTGCGCACCCAGGCCGCCAAGCTGGGTGCCAAGGCAACCAAAGCCGTTGCCGCCCAAAACATGCTCCGCCGTGCCGATCGGATGATCGCCGCACTCGACGAGGAACGCGTTGCCGAGAAGGTGGCCCGGATCAAGTTCCCCACCCCGGCAGCCTGCGGCCGTACCCCGCTGACGGCCAGGGGGCTCAGCAAGTCGTACGGGTCGCTGGAGGTGTTCAGCGGTGTCGATCTGGCCATCGACCGCGGCTCGCGCGTGGTCGTTCTAGGACTCAACGGGGCCGGCAAGACCACGCTGCTGCGGCTGCTGGCCGGCGTCGAGAATCCCGACACCGGAGCGCTGGCGCCCGGACACGGTCTGCGCGTCGGCTATTTCGCACAGGAGCACGACACGATCGACAGCGACGCGACGGTGTGGGAGAACATCCGGCACGCCGCACCGGAATCCGGCGAACAGGATCTGCGTGGCCTGCTCGGCGCGTTCATGTTCAGTGGTCCGCAGCTCGAGCAATCGGCCGGCACGCTGTCCGGCGGGGAGAAGACCCGGCTGGCCCTCGCGGGTTTGGTGGCGTCCACGGCCAACGTGTTGTTGCTCGACGAACCGACGAACAACCTCGATCCCGCGTCACGCGAACAGGTCCTCGACGCGCTGCGAAGTTATCGCGGCGCCGTGGTGCTCGTGACGCACGACCCCGGGGCGGCCGAGGCCCTCGACCCGCAACGCGTCGTGTTGCTGCCCGACGGTACCGAGGACTACTGGTCCGACGAATATCGGGACCTCATCGAATTGGCCTAGCCCTTCGGACAAGTGCCGCAGGCGATTTCGGCGAACCGCCCCGCGGCGGACGCCTGTGTTCTTACGCTATGAGCTTGAGATCGGACTCAAGCCTGGAGGGACCAGTGGCAAACGCAGCCGGAAAGTCGAAGAAGACGCGCGACCAGTTGTTGCACGAGCTGCGCAGTGCCTATGAGCGCGGAGCCAGTATCCGCAACCTGGCTGCCGCCACGGGCAGGTCGTACGGCTCGATCCACGGCATGCTGCTGGAGTCCGGCACCACACTTCGCGGCCGCGGCGGACCCAACCACACGTCGCGGCAACGCGAGCCCGCGCGAGGGTAGCGTCCCTGCGAAATCACCTCCCGGCATTCGGAGTGGTGTTACGGTCGCGCCCCAGAATCGCCAAAGTCATTGCGGCGCATCGAATTTTCCACCAGGTCGAGGACGGCGGCCAATCGCTGCGGATCCTCACCGGATGCCAGCCGTGCCACCAACCCGTCGAGAACCAGCTCGAGATAACACTGCAATACGTCGCCGGGAACGTCGTCGCGCACCCGGTGCGCCTCCTTCTGCCGGCGCAGCCGCTCGGTTGTCGCGGCCGCGAGCTCGGCGGAACGCTCCGCCCATCCGCGGCTGAACGCGGGATCGTTGCGCAGCTTGCGCGCGATCTCCAACCTGGTGGCCAGCCAGTCGAACTCGTCGGGGGCGGCGAGCATGTCGCGCATCACCTGGATGAGGCCTTCGCGGGATGCCACGTCGGCCATCCGCTCGGCGTCCTCGTGCGCGAGCGCGAAAAACAGTGCGTCCTTGTCCCGAAAGTGATGGAAGATCGCGCCACGCGACATCCCGACCGCCTTCTCCAGCCGGCGCACCGTCGCCTTGTCGTAGCCGTATTCCGCGAAGCAACGGCGAGCGCCGTCGAGGATCTGACGGCGGCGTGCCGCCAGATGGTCTTCACTGACTCTGGGCATGGCCGGTGTCGGAGTCAGCCCGCCCTGAGCATGTTGCGCAGCACGTACTGCAGGATGCCGCCGTTGCGGTAGTAGTCGGCCTCACCGGGGGTGTCGATGCGCACCACGGCGTCGAATTCAACAGCGTTTTCACCGTCGCCCCCGCCGGACTTACTGGCCTTCACGTGGACGGTCTTGGGCGTCTTGCCGTCGTTGAGGGCCTCGATGCCGGTGATGTCGAAGACCTCGGTGCCGTCCAGCCCCAGTGAGGACGCCGACTCGCCCTCGGGAAACTGCAGCGGGATGACGCCCATGCCGATCAGGTTGGAGCGGTGAATGCGTTCGAACGACTCCGCGATCACTGCCCGCACGCCCAACAGCCGGGTACCCTTGGCCGCCCAGTCCCGCGAGGAGCCCGACCCGTACTCCTTGCCGCCCAGCACCACCAGCGGAATGTCGTGTGCCGCATAATTTTGCGCCGCGTCGTAGATGAACGCCTGCGGCGCGTCATCCTGGGTGAAGTCGCGGGTGTAGCCACCCGATACGTCGTCCAGCAATTGATTGCGCAGCCGGATGTTGGCGAATGTGCCCCGGATCATCACCTCGTGGTTGCCCCGGCGCGAGCCGAAGGAGTTGTAGTCCTTGCGGTCCACACCGTGCTCGTCAAGGTATTGCGCCGCGGGGGTTCCCGGTTTGATGCTGCCGGCGGGGGAGATGTGATCGGTGGTCACCGAATCGCCGAGCAGTGCCAGCACCCGGGCGCCGCTGATGTCGCTGACCGGCTCCGGGTCGGCCGACATGCTCTCGAAGTAGGGCGGCTTGCGCACGTAGGTCGAATCCGGGTCCCACTCAAAGGTATTGCCGCTGGGCGTCGGCAGGTTCCGCCACCGCTCGTCGCCCTTGAACACATCGGCGTAGTTCTTGGTGAACATCTCCTGGCTGATCGCCGAGGCGATGGTGTCCGAGACGTCCTTCTGCGACGGCCAGATGTCTTTCAAGAAGACTTCCTTGCCCTCTTTATCAGTGCCCAGTGGCTGCTTTTCGAAGTCGAAGTCCATGGTGCCGGCCAGCGCATAGGCCACCACCAGCGGCGGCGATGCGAGGTAGTTCATCTTCACGTCGGGGTTGATCCGGCCCTCGAAGTTGCGGTTGCCCGAGAGCACCGCCGCCACCGAGAGGTCGTTGTCGTTGATCGCCTTCGAGATCTCGTCGGGCAGTGGGCCGGAGTTGCCGATGCACGTGGTGCAGCCGTAGCCGACGAGGTAAAAGCCCAGCTTCTCCAAATAGGGCCAGAGGCCGGCCTTTTCGTAGTAGTCGCTGACCACCTGGGAGCCCGGCGCCATAGACGTCTTCACCCAGGGCTTGGAGGTCAGGCCCTTCTCGACGGCGTTGCGCGCCAGCAGAGCCGCGCCCAGCATCACCTCGGGATTGGAGGTGTTGGTGCAGGACGTCACGGCCGCGATCACGACAGCGCCGTGGTCGAGCACGAACTCGCCGCGTTCGTCGGACTTCACGGTCACCGGGTTGCTCACCCGGCCCTTGGCGAACTCGGCGGCCGACTCCACCTTGGGTGCGTCGTCGGCATGTCCGTTTTCCAGCGCCCCCGGGTCGCTGGCGGGGAACGACTCGTCGACCGCCTCGTCGAGCTTGGAGTACTCCTTCTTGTCGGGGTCGTCGCCGACGTAGTCCGAGATTTGCTTGCGGAACGTGGCTTTCGCGTCCGACAAGGCGATGCGGTCCTGCGGGCGCTTGGGGCCGGCGATCGAGGGCACCACGTCGGACAGGTCGAGTTCGAGATACTCCGAGAACTTGGGCTCGTGCTCGGGGTCGTGCCACATGCCCTGTTCCTTCGCGTACGCCTCGACAAGGGCCAGCTGTTCGTCGGAGCGGCCGGTGAATCTCAGGTAGGAGATGGTTTCCTCGTCGATCGGGAAAATCGCTGCGGTGGAGCCGAATTCGGGGCTCATGTTGCCCAGTGTGGCGCGGTTGGCCAACGGCACCTCGGCCACGCCCTCGCCGTAGAACTCGACGAACTTGCCCACGACGCCGTGCTTGCGCAGCATCTCGGTCACGGTCAGCACGACGTCGGTGGCCGTGACTCCCGGCCGGATCTCGCCGGTCAGCTTGAAGCCGACGACCCGGGGGATCAGCATCGACACCGGCTGACCGAGCATCGCCGCCTCGGCCTCGATGCCGCCCACACCCCAGCCCAGGACGCCGAGGCCGTTGACCATCGTGGTGTGCGAGTCGGTGCCCACGCAGGTGTCGGGGTACGCCACGCCGTCGCGGGTCATGACCACGCTGGCGAGGTATTCGATATTGACCTGATGCACGATGCCGGTCCCGGGCGGCACCACCTTGAAGTCGTCGAAAGCGCCCTGGCCCCAGCGCAAGAACTGGTAGCGCTCACCGTTGCGCTGGTACTCGATCTCGACGTTGCGCTCGAACGCGTCGGCCCGGCCGAACAGGTCGGCGATCACCGAGTGGTCGATCACCAGGTCGGCGGGGGCCAGCGGGTTCACCTTGTCCGGGTTGCCGCCGAGCTCGCCGATGGCCTCCCGCATGGTGGCCAGGTCGACGATGCACGGCACGCCGGTGAAGTCCTGCATCACGACGCGGGCCGGCGTGTATTGGATCTCAATGCTGGGTTCTGCCTTGGGATCCCAGTTTGCGATGGCCTCGATGTGCTCTTTGGTGATGTTGCTGCCGTCCTCGTTGCGCAGCAGGTTCTCCGCGAGGACCTTCAGGCTGTAGGGAAGCTTCTCCGTGTTGGGGACGGTATCGAGGCGATAGATCTGGTAACTCTTGTCGCCGACCTTGAGGGTGTCGCGGGCTCCGAACGAGTTCACAGATTCAGTCACTTCAACTCCCGAGGATTTAGTTCTTCCGCCGACGGGCCGTGTCGGCGGCTTCAAACCGGCTTCAAAATGGCATTGCTACTTTAACAGTACGCTTGTCCTGTTATAGGGGGCGCCCCACGTTCAGTCTTGTCGCGAGCCGCGCGCGTTGAAAGCCCCCGCGGTCAAGTCGCGTACGGTGCCTGTAGCACTGGGACTACCAGAGGGCAGGAGAGGCGCAATGACCGGATACTCGTTCCTTCCCGTCTACATTCCGGTGGACGTCGACATGACCGCGGTCAAGGCTCAAGTGGCCGCCACCGGAGTCAGCGCAGCACCCGCGTCCGCACCCGGACTGCTCGATGTGGTCAACCAGGCCCACGCCAAGGGCATCAACCTCAAAATCGTGCTGCTCGACCACAACCCCCCGAACGACACGCCGTTGCGCGACATCTCCACGGTGGTCGGCGCCGACTACCACGACGCCACCGTCCTGACCCTGAGCCCGAACTTCGTCGGCACCTACAGCACACAGTTCCCGCGGGTCACACTCGAGGCCGGCGAGGACCACGCCAAGACGGGCAACCCCGTCGTTTCGGCACAACACTTTCTGACCGAGTTGAGCACACCCGAATTCCCCTGGACCGGCTTGACCATCTTCCTCTTGGTCGGGGTGCTCGCGGCCGCCGTCGCGACCCGGTTCCTGCAGGTCCGCAGCAAGCGCCCAGCAACCTCGACCGGTGCCGCGCACGGAGAGCCCGAGGAGCTCGGTACGGGGACTTAACCACGCGCATCGGGTTGGCCCCTTCATCCCGGGCAAGCGCCCGAGATTCGTCGCAGCAACCACCGCAGGTCACCGTTAGATCACAGTAAACGCACGCCAAGAGTGCAGTTTCTCGTCGGCGTTTGCGCGGCGTCCGATGTGACGTACGGTGCAAATGATGCTTGTGTTGTCTTTGGTGCCTATGCGGGAAATGTGCCTGGCGCCGCCCGTCCGCGTTGAGCCATAGGAGACCTGAGTCGAATGAGACGTGCACTCTGGGGCTCGTCTGCGCGACCGGCCGCAAGGCTGGTCCGGCCGGTCGTACCGTCGGTTCTGGGCGTCGTGCTGCTGTTGTGCACTACCGGTCCCGCGCACGGCGACAGCACCACCGACCGGTTGGCCGCGCTGATCGCCAACGTCGCCAAGGCCAACCAGCGCCTGGACGACATGAGCGCCGAGATCCAGGCGGAGCAGGAGAGCGTCAACAAGGCCCTGGTCGACGTGGAGGCCGCGCGGGATAACGCGGTGGCCGCACAGCACGACGTGGAGGCGAGCCAGCAGGCGGTCATGGACGCCAACGCGGCGATCGCAGCCGCTCAACGCCGGTTCGACACCTTCGCGGCCGCGACCTATATGAACGGCCCGTCGGGCGGCTACCTGACCGCGACCAGTCCAGAAGAGATCATCGCCACCGCAACCGCGTCGCGGACGCTGACCGCGAGTTCCCAGGCGGTGATGGACAAGCTGCGACTCGCCCGCACGGAGCAGGTGAACAGGGAATCGGCGGCGCGGCTGGCCAAGCAGAAGGCGGACAAGGCCGCCGCCGACGCGAAGGCCAGCCAGGACGCCGCCGTCGCGGCACTGACCGACTCCAAGCGCAAGTTCGACGAACAGCGCCAAGAGGTCGCACGCCTGGGCGCCGAACGCGACGAGGCAGCGGCCAAACTCGAACAGGCCCAACTCGAGGCCGCAACCCAATGGTCAGCTGGCAAAGGCGGACCCGGCGCCCCGCCGACGGGCGATCGGTGGGATCCGGGCTCCCCGGCCGCCGCGCCGTCTGCCGGAGGCCGGCGCTGGGAAGGCGTTTGGGATCCGACGCTGCCGGCGGTGCCGAGCGCAAACGTCCCCGGTGACCCGATCGCCGTGATCAACCAGGTACTGGGCATTTCCGCGACCTCCACCCAGGTCACCGCGGGCATGGGGCGCAACTTCCTGCAACAGCTGGGCATCCTCAAGCCCGAGGACACCGGCATCACCAACCCGGCGCCCGGCCGGCCTTCCCGGATCCCACGGGTCTACGGGCGGCAGGCCACCGAATACGTGATCCGGCGCGGCATGTCGCAGATCGGGGTGCCCTACTCGTGGGGTGGCGGCAATGCCGCGGGACCGAGCAAGGGCATCGACTCCGGGGCGAACATCACCGGCTTCGACTGTTCGGGCCTCGTCCTGTACTCCTTCGCCGGAGTCGGCATCAAGCTGCCGCACTATTCCGGATCGCAGTACAACCTGGGCCGCAAGATTCCGTCCGCGGAGATGCGCCGCGGTGACGTCATCTTCTACGGCCCGGGCGGCAGCCAGCACGTCACGATCTACCTCGGCGACGGCCAGATGCTCGAGGCTCCAGATATCGGTTTGAAGGTCCGTGTTGCGCCCGTGCGCACCAGCGGCATGACGCCGTATGTGGTCCGTTACATCGATTGGTGACGAATGAGTATCAGACGAGTAATGATGCGCCGCAAGGGACTTCGACTGGTCGGCCTGGTTGTCAAGCTGGGCGCGATCATCGCGGTGGTCACCGGGTTGACCTTGTCGGTGGCCGGCCCCGTCTCGGCCGACCCCGGGCAATGGGATCCCACCCTGCCGCCCACGATCAGCGCCGGCGCCCCCGGGGATCCGCTCGCCGTCGCCAACGCCTCGCTGCAGGCCACCGCCCAGGCCACCCAGACCACGCTGGACCTGGGCAAGCAGTTCCTCGGCGGGCTCGGGATCAACCTCGGCGGCGCCCCGGCAGCCGCCGCCGATCCCGGCAACACCAGCCCCAGCCGGATCCCGCGGGCCAACGGCCGTCAGGCCATCGAATACGTGATTAAACGCGCCGGGTCACAGATGGGGGTCCCGTACTCGTGGGGCGGCGGCTCGTTGCAAGGTCCCAGCAAGGGCGTCGGCGACGGCGCCAACATCACCGGCTTCGACTGCTCCGGCCTGATGCGGTACGCGTTCGCCGGGGTCGGCGTGCTGATCCCGCGGTTCTCGGGCGACCAGTACAACTTCGGTCGGCACATCCCCCAAGACCAGGCCAGGCGCGGCGACCTCATCTTCTATGGGCCAAACGGCAGCCAGCACGTCACCATGTACCTGGGCAACGGCCAGATGCTGGAGGCGTCCAGCCTCGCCGGCAAAGTCACCGTCAGCCCGGTCCGCACGCCCGGCATGACGCCGTTCCTGACTAGGATCATCGAATACTGATCCAGCCGTGCCGCGCCGCAGGGTTTCCGCGACATCGACGGATTTCGGCAGGCCTGGAATAGTTGGACCCGGGCACGTCGCTGCCCGGCAGTCGTGTCCGATTGAGCGTTGGAGGGTTTCTCGATGACATCAGCAGGTGGGCCGCCCCCGGGCGCCGGCAGTTACTCGGGCCCGGGTGGGCAGTCCGGCCCACCCGCCCACGAAGGCCCTTCGGGCGGGGGCGGCAATGGGCTGGCCGCCGAGGTGCACACCCTGGAGCGGGCCATCTTCGAGGTCAAGCGGATCATCGTCGGCCAGGACCAGCTCGTTGAGCGGATGCTGGTCGGCCTGCTCTCGAAGGGCCACGTTCTGCTCGAGGGTGTTCCCGGGGTGGCCAAGACGTTGGCCGTCGAAACCTTCGCGCGGGTGGTCGGTGGGACGTTCGCGCGCATCCAGTTCACCCCCGACCTGGTGCCCACCGACATCATCGGCACCCGCATCTACCGGCAGGGCAAGGAAGAGTTCGACACCGAACTGGGCCCCGTGGTGGTCAACTTCCTGCTCGCCGACGAGATCAACCGCGCGCCGGCGAAGGTGCAATCGGCGCTGCTGGAGGTCATGCAGGAACGCCACGTGTCGATCGGCGGCAAGACCTTCGCGCTGCCCAACCCGTTCCTGGTGATGGCGACGCAGAACCCGATCGAGCACGAGGGTGTCTACCCGCTGCCCGAGGCCCAGCGCGACCGCTTCCTGTTCAAGATCAACGTCGGCTACCCGTCACCGGAAGAGGAACGGGAGATCATCTACCGCATGGGTGTGCGGCCCCCGGTGCCCAAGCAGATCTTGAACACCGGCGACCTGCTTCGGCTGCAGGACATCGCGTCCAACGTCTTCGTCCACCACGCCCTCGTCGACTACGTGGTGCGCGTCGTCATGGCCACCCGCTACCCCGAGCAGCTGGGGATGAACGACGTCAAGACGTGGATCTCGTTCGGCGCGTCCCCGCGCGCGTCGCTCGGCATCATCGCCGGCGCCCGCTCGCTGGCGCTGGTGCGGGGCCGCGACTATGTGATCCCGCAAGACGTGGTGGAGGTCATTCCCGACGTGCTGCGGCACCGCCTGGTGCTCACCTATGACGCGCTCGCCGACGAGATCTCGCCGGAGATCGTCATCAACCGGGTCCTGCAGACCGTCGCCCTGCCACAGGTGAATGCCGTTCCGCAGCAAGGTCATTCGGTACCGCCGGTGATGCAGACCGTAGCGGCCAGCGGTCGGTGACGGATGCAAATCCGGCCGCGGCAAAGCGCCCGGTCAACCACCCGCCGTCGTTCGAGCGTGGGCAGATCGACGACCCGAAGCTCTCGGCGGCGCTGCGAACGCTCGAGCTCACGGTCAAGCGCAAGCTCGACGGGGTCCTGCACGGCGATCACCTCGGCCTGATCCCGGGGCCTGGCACGGAGCCGGGGGAGTCGCGCGAGTATCAGCCGGGCGACGATGTGCGTCGCATGGACTGGGCCGTCACCGCCCGCACAACTCATCCGCACGTCAGGCAGATGATCGCCGACCGTGAGCTGGAGACCTGGATGGTGGTCGACATGTCGGCCAGCCTGGACTTCGGCACGACCGTCTGCGAGAAGCGCGACCTCGCGGTGGCGGCCGCGGCCGCGATCACGTACCTCAACAGCGGCGGCGGCAACCGGCTCGGCGCGATCGTCGCCACCGGGGCGACCATAACTCGCGTGCCGGCCCGC
>NZ_JAFBAT010000135.1 GCF_019247615.1 Mycobacterium sp.
AGCCCGTCATCAATCGGCCATAGGCAGGACGAACGACGGCGTCAGGGTTTGCGCCTCGCCGACGCGACGCACCGCCGTCCCGGCCACGTAGAACTCCACGGTGTGATGCCCCCACGCGTAGTTCGAGATCGCGAAATGCACCCCGACGATGCCGTTGCCACCATCACGCTCGGCTTCGCTCTGCATCCGGGACATCGCCAGCTCGCGGGCCTGGTAGCTGCCCTGCGTCCATTGCGGCATCTCGGTGTTGCGCCCCGCCTGCTTCAGCATCGTCAAAAATCCTTGCACGGCAACGTGAAACACGCAGTTGCCCATCACGAAGGCGACGGGGGCGTAACCCGATCGAAGCAGGGTGGTCAGATCCTGGCCGGACAGGTGGCTAGTGAAGGCCTGCCCGTTGGGGCGCCGGTACGCTCCGGGCTTGCCGGTGTATCGCACCGCGGTGCCGACGGCGATGAACTCGAGGTGCTCGCCCTCCCCCTGATGCCGCCAATCGAGACGGACGCCCACCACGCCGTCAGCGCCCAGCGAATCGGCCTCCGCCTGCATCCGCGACATCGCGTTCCAGCGCGCGCGGTACGTCGCCTCGGTCAGGACGGGCAGTTCGGATTGCTGCCGGATGCCGGTGAACTGATAGCCCACGTGATATACCGAAACACCCATCACGAGTTCGATCGGTTCGAATCCGGCCCCGTGCAGCAAGGCGAATTCGTTGATCGACAGATCCGAGGTGAATACCTTCCCGGCGTGCGACAGCCGTTCGCTGGCAACTGGATCGAGCGGGTTCGGTTCCATTGTCGGTTGCATTGTTCGGGGCCCTCCTGCGGTCCCGAACAGCCTAATCGGAATCGGCAAGCGGGCTAGCCCAACCCGCGGATGAACTAACGCACTCAGCGCTCCGGCTGATCCTCGGCTGCGAACAGCTGATCGGCGGATTCCAGCAGTTCCTTGAGCGCGTCGGGGAACGCGTCAGCGATGTCCCACAGGTCGGGCAGTAGGTCGGGACAGGCAATGATCCCGATGCCCAATTCCCCGTTGAGCGACATGACCGTGATGTTGAGGCCCGCGCCGCCGATGAGTGGCCCCAGCGGATACATCGCGTCGACTTTGCAACCCAGGAAGTACAGCTGGTCCCGCGGCCCCGGCACGTTGGAGAGGATGAGGTTGTACACCGGCCCGTGTGGAATGCGCGGCAGGATCCGCAAGGCGGTGCCGAACATTGTCGGGCCGCCGAATTGGGTCCAATCGTGCAGCAACGTGGGTCCCATGGCCGTGGTGTGGTCTTTGGCCGCGGCGTTACCGGCGGCAGTCTTACGGAGACGGTCGACGGGGTCGCTGATTTGGCTCTCCACCCGGCAGAACATCCAGGTGGTGTGGTTGCGTCCGGGACGGTCGGACTTGTCATGCACCGACACCGGCACGGTGGCCACCAGCGGATGATCGGGAAGTTGGCCACGCTCAAGCAGGAAGCGCCGCAGTACCCCGGCGCACAGGGCCACCACGACGTCGTTGACCGTTACGCCGAACCGGTCCTTGACCCTCTTGACATCGCGCATGTCGACCTGGGTGAAAGCGATGTTGCGGTAGCGGGTGATGGTGCCGTTGAACGGGGTGGGCGGAGCCGTAAAGGGCGCGGCCATGGTCTGCCCGCCCCTGCGCGCGCGGAGCGCCGTTTGCGCCAACGTCAGCGCGGTGGCCGGAACCACCGTGGCCAGCCGCAGCGGCCGCAACGCAAACCGCAGCAACCCGCTGGCAGCGATCTGCAGCGGATTGCCGCCACCCGCCCCCTCGACGGGCCGGGGTGCGGGCGCGTCGGGATCCAGGCTGCACAACTGGGCCAGCAGGTTCGCGCCGGCGACCCCGTCCACCACGGCGTGGTGGAGCTTGAGCATCACCGCTATCGCGTCGCCCCGCGCGCCGCCTTCGAGCACCCACATCTCCCACAGCGGCCGTTCGCGGTCCAGCGGCAGCCCCGCGATGTAGCCACATATCTCGGCCAACTCGCGGCGCCCCCCGGGTGCGGGCACCCCGACACGTTGCACGTGACGCCCCAGCTGAAAGTCCTCGTCGTCCACCCAGACCGGGTGATCCAGATTCAGCTGGCTGTCCGCCAGCTTCATTCGAAACTCCGGCATCGCGGTCACCTGCTCGGCCAGCGCGGAGCGCAACCTGCCATAGGTGTAGCCGCCCGGCATCGTCGAGGTATTCAATTCGAGGAGGCAGCACACGTTCAGTGTCTGCGTCGGCGTCTCCATGTAGAGAAAAAATGCGTCAAGTCCGGTTAGTCGTTCCATCGTTGCCCGTCGACCGTATTGGTGTATCAGCTTCCGCCCCAACGCTTTCGCTGGCGGAAGTGGTTCACTCCGTAGAAGCCGTTGTGAGTAATGCCCGGTCCGCTGCTGCGCCCGGTGAGGTTCTGCCGTCCCTGCTGGTTGCCCAAACGGGTTGGAAAGAAAACATGCTCCGCGCCGTTGGTCGCCGCCCCACCGAGCCTTCGGGCGCACCGGATGAACCGCTCACCCTCGCGCCTCGTGATATCCCATACCAGCGGTTTCGCCGCATGGAGGTTCCGCGGGAGGATGATGTTCAGACGAGTCGACACCTGTGACGCTCCCAGGCACACAGCTCCCAGGCACACAGCTCCCAGGGATACAGCTCCCAGGGACAAGGTGCTGACCATCGAACTTCGTGATGTGGTGCGGGCATACAGCGTCGGCGGTCAGCCGGTGCGGGCGCTCGACGGCATCAGCCTGCGCCTTGAGGGCGGACAGTTCGTGGCCGTCGTGGGGCCATCGGGCGCGGGCAAGAGCACCCTGCTGCATTTGCTCGGCGCGTTGGACTCCCCCAATTCCGGGTCGATCGCATTCGACGGCGACGAGATCGGCCGGTACACCGATGAACAGCAGTCCAAATTTCGGCATCACCGGATCGGGTTCATATTTCAGTTCTTCAACCTGTTGCCGACGTTGTCGGCGTGGGAGAACGTGGCGGTGCCCAAGCTCCTCGATGGCGTCCGGATGGGCAAGGCCAAGGCGGATGCCATCCGGCTGCTGGACCGCGTCGGCCTCGGTAACCGGACCGAGCACAGGCCGGCCGAGTTGTCGGGCGGCCAGATGCAGCGGGTCGCCGTGGCGCGCGCCTTGATGATGGACCCGCCCCTGATCCTTGCCGACGAGCCGACGGGCAACCTCGATTCGACGACCGGGGCCGCCATCCTGGACCTCCTTTGCGAAGTGGCGCACGAAGCCGGGCGTGGTCGACTGGTGGTGATGGTGACCCACAACTCCGAGGCCGCGCACGCGACGGATCGGGTGATCGCGTTGCAGGACGGTCGTATCCGTTCGGACGAGCCGGTGGGAGGCCGGGTGTGAGGTCGGCGTCCGCGATAGGCGTGGCAGCGAGCCGGTTGCGTCTGTTCAACCTGCGTGAACTTGCCGTACACCGCCGACGAACGATCGCATCCATTGCCGTAATGGCGGTATCGGCGATGTATCTGGTCGCGGTGTTCGGAATCTTCGGGTCCATCACCGGGTCGGTCAATCGGCTCGCCGACGGTATCGCGGGCGTCGCCTCACTCGAGGTGTCGGGCATCACCGACGCGGGTTTTCCCGACACGATCACCGCCGAGGTGGCAGCCATCCCGGGGGTCGTGGCCGTGGCACCGATGATTCGGACGACGGCGTCCGCGTCGTCTTCCACACGATCCGAGCCGGTTCTGCTGTTCGGCGCCGACGAGCGACTCGCCGCCCTGGGGGGCGCCCTGAAGGACGCGTTGAAAGGGGGCGCGGCGGAGCGCCCCGCCGGCCCCACCGACGCGGTCAGCGTCGGGCCGGCCGTCGGCCACGGGAAGGGCGAGACATTCCAACTTGGCTCGGGCTCGGTCACCGTCGGCGAGGTGCTCACGGGGAAGCAGGTCGCCGACCTCAACGGTGGGCACTACGTCCTGGCTCCACTTGCGTTGGCGCAGAGCATCACCGGGCGTCCCGGCCAGCTCGACTCGATCCTCATCGCCACCAAGCCCGGCGCAAACCTCGCCGAGGTCCGTGCCGCCGTCGCGGGCGCGGTGAACGGCCGCGCCATCGTCGCAGCCCCGAGCAGCCGCGCCACCCGGGCCGGTGACGGCATCAAGCTGATGAACTATATGGCCCTGACGGGCGGGATGGTTGCGCTGGTGGTCGGAGCATTCCTGATCTACACCACCATGACGATGGCCATCGCCCAGCGCCGGCCCGTCATCTCGTTGCTGCGGGCCATCGGCGGCCGTCGCGCCACCATCGTGGGCGACATGGTCGCCGAGGCGGCGGTTCTCGGAGTGATCGGTGGGGCCATCGGCTCGGCCCTGGGAACAGTGCTGGGCCGGCTGGCGATCGGCCGATTGCCACCGGCCGTAACGCAAGGGCTGGAGGCTCGCATCGAGTACTGGCTGCCCGGCTACGCGATACCGGCCGCCGTGGCAGCGACCGCCCTGACCAGCGTGGTCGCGTCGGCGATGGCGGCGCGCCAGGTCTATAAGGTGGCGCCGATCGAGGCGCTTGCCCCCGTCGGGGTTTCAACCGCCGACCACATACCGCGCTGGCTGCGGATCGCAACCGGGGTTGGCGCCCTCGCGGTGTTCGCGGCGTCGGTCGTGGTGGTCGTCAACCAACGAGGCGTCGTCGCCTTCGTCGCAATGTCGGCGGTATTCGTCGCCGAGATAGCGCTCGGCTTCGCGCTCGCGGGGCCGATCGTCACAGCCACGGCCGCGACGGCCCGAGTATTCGGCTCCGTCGGGGCGCTCGCCGCGGCGACCATCGAGCGTGCGCCGCGGAGGGTATGGGCGACGGTGATGACGGTGCTGATCGCGGTTGTCACGACCGTCGCGATCACCGGCACGAACAACGACATGATCTCCTCGGCGAGACGCATTTTCTCATCCGTCGCCGAGGTCCCGGCATGGGTGAGCGCCACTCCCCCGGACGGCTACCCCACCGATGCTCTGCCGCAAGCCCTTTCCGAGAAGGTCGCGGCGATCCCCGGTGTCGGGCACGTAGTCGAGGGCGCATACGGGTTCGCCGAGGTCGGTGGCACGCGCGTCATGCTCGACGGATTTTCCGTCGGGACCGCCGATCCGCTGTACCGTGCGCTCGATCCACCGGTTCGCGACGAGGTGCTCGCCGGTCGGGGCGTCGTGCTGTCGCAAAATCTCGGCACGACTTTGCATGTCGGGGTCGGCGACCCATTGCGGATGCAAACGCCGCACGGCATACGGCAGGCCACCGTATTGGCCCTGGTGCCATACTTCTCAACCGTCATCGGCACGGTGGGGATGAGCATCGACCAATTGCGATCGTGGTTCGACCGACCGGCGGCAACCACCCTCGAAATCGCCACGGCGCCAGGCGCGGACGCCAAGCGCATGCTGGCCGACGTCCGGCGGGCGGTGCCGCCGCCGATCTACGTGTACGACGGCCGCGGCAAGCTCGCGGGCCTCGAAGCCCCGATGCATCAGAGCATGTTCATCGCCGACGCCGTATGGATCATCGTCGTGATGGTCGCGGCGGTTGCACTGCTCAACACGCTGACGCTCTCCGTGCTCGAACGGCGCCGCGAAATCGGTGTGCTGCGGGCGATCGGATCAAGCCGCCGATTCACCCTGCGGATGGTGCTGGCCGAGGCAGCAGGCATCGGGCTGGTCGGCGGCCTGCTGGGGCTGGTCTTCGGCTGTGCGGATCAGTGGCTGTTCAGCCTGGTCAGCGGGGACATGATGAATTTTCGGGTGGACTTCAGGCCGAGCGCGATGGCGCTGGTCTTCACCGTCGGCGCGCTGGCCATCAGCCTGCTGGGCTCCGTGCCGCCGGCGCGGCGAGCGGCCCGGCTGAACATCATCGAGGCCGTGAGCGTGGACTGACGTCACAGACCGAGCGGAAGCAGCGCAACGAACAGCGGCGCGATCGGATCGGTGAAGGGCAGCACCGCAGAACTGTTCAAGAACGGCAAGACCGGGCTTTGGAATGTGTTCACGATGTGCCCCGGCACGCCCAGCCCGAGCGTGGGTTCAAAACCGGAAGTCAAAGTGTCGGAGAAGAACGGGCTCGAGATGCCGGTTGCGACGAAGTTCTTGTCGTCGGGATCCGCGAGGTTGGGCGTCGAAATGCCGCCGATGACGGTGTTTTGACTCATCAGATCTGGATCACCCGCGACGGGTCTGGTGACCGGGGGCAGACCGAGCGCCCCGGCGAGCCGGCTCGCCACGTCATGCACCGACGACAGCGGTCCCAGCTGCGAGGCGGCCGCCGAGGCGCCGGCGTGATAGCCCGCCATCGCGGCGACATCCCGGGCCCACATCTGCTCATAATCGGCCTCCGCAGCCGCGATGGCCGGCGCGTTTTGCCCGAAGAGATTCGAGATGACCAAGCGCACCAAGCCATTCCGATTGGCCGCCACCAGCATTGGGTGCACCGTGGCCGCCCGGGCGCCCTCAAAAGCGCCCGCCACCGCCCGGGCCTGGCCGGCCGCTCCGGTCGCGTGAGTTGCCGCCGCACTTAACCACCTCGCGTACGGAGCCGCCGCCGTCGCCATCGCCGCCGACGCGGGACCCTGCCAGACTCGTTGGGTCAGTCCCGATGTGATCGCCGAAAACGACGATGCCGCCGAGGCCAACTCGTCGGCCAACCGATCCCAAGCCGCGGCCGCATTCAGCATCGGAGCCGAACCCGCGCCCGAGAACATCCGCGCCGAATTGACCTCCGGGGGCAAGACCGAGAAATTCATCGCCACAACTCCTTCTTCAACCCTTCTTCGCCGAAGGCTTGTCGCGATGACGCCGGCTGCGTCATCGCCGACAACATGCCTCGTGTACGACTACACGAGATCGGTACGCCAATGGTTCAACCGAGCTGGCGGCTCGTCGCGGAATCAGCGGAATCACCGGTCACCGTGGCGAACCCGTGTAGGTGGGGTGTGCACGGGGGCGGCACCAGCGTCCGCGGGGCGCTGCACAGTCGCGACGTGTCGAAGCCTGCCGCGCCGATGGCGTCGACGGTTCGGCGGTTCGGTTCGCAGCCCGATGCCAAGCGGGACCACGGCTTTGCGATCAAATCTTGAAACCGGCCCATGGCTCCCTCGCCGCGGACGTGCTCGAGAACGACCAGCCGGCCGCCGGGGGCCAGCACGCGCCGGATCTCGCGCAGGGTGGCGGCCACATCATCCACCGAGCACAGCACCAATCCGATATGCACCGAGTCAAAACTGTTGTCCGGGAATGGGATTGACTCGCCGACACCGTCGACGACGGTGAGCGCGATGCCCCGGCGGCGAGCAAGACGAGAGGCCATCCGGCGAAACGCGGCTACCGGCTCCACCGCCGCGACCGAAGTGACAGTGGAGGGCAGGAAGTTCAAGTCGGTTCCCGGACCGAGACCGAGCATCAGCAGGCGACCGGTCGCGTGCGCGATCGCCGCCCGCCGGTATCGGTGATAGAACGCCCGGTCAAAAAGCGGCATGCCCAGGCGATAGACGTAGGGGAACAACCGGTTGCCGCGCGTGATCAGACACCCAAATCCAGTCGGAACGGCGGATATTCGTCACGCATCAACGAAACATACACCGCTACCCGGTACCGCCATCGAACGATGCCCATGAGCAGGTCGAACATGCCCTGATGGATGGTCCCGGTGCACAACAGCCAGGCCGCGGAGACAGCGCACAGCACCTGCAGCAGCGGTTCCATGGCCCAGCACAAAACTATCTGTGGCAACCCCAGCAGCCACCACTTCACCAGCACCGCCCAGTTCGTCAGCCGCTCGGGATAATCAACGTCCAGATCTCCGGGATAGTCGGGCCGGGGGGCGAGCGTGAAAGGCGGATATCTGTCCGTGCTGTTCATCGGAAATCGGTAATTCATCACTCGCCACGACCACCGCAGGACCCCGACGTTGAAGTCGAAGATCGGGCGCGG
Source organism: Mycobacterium sp. (assembly GCF_019247615.1). Classification (GTDB taxonomy): domain Bacteria; phylum Actinomycetota; class Actinomycetes; order Mycobacteriales; family Mycobacteriaceae; genus Mycobacterium. Next base: position 7,937 of record NZ_JAFBAT010000135.1, read on the forward strand.
GTAGCGCCCGGTGAACAAGATCGCCACACCGGCGACGATCGTCGACACCGGATACACCACATAGAGCGAGATCAATATGGGGTAATGCGGAACGGCCAGCAGGCACCACTTGATCAGCCATAGCCACCGCGAGGGTGCGTCGACGCGACCCCGGACGCGCACGGGACCATCGGTCACTCGCGCCGTTGTCAGCTCGGCGGTTCCGGGCCCGCTCACCGGGGCCCCGACGCGAGAGAAGTCGGTGCCGCGAGCAGGCGATCGATCTCCGCCGACATGCGGCGGTGGCTCGTCCAACGCAGGAACGCGGTGAGCGCAGCCGTGTGGAGCCGGTCGGAGATCAACCCCGCCGGCCTCAGCGCGGACTCGCCATGGGCCACTTGCAGCGATGCCACCCGCGATACGGCCCACACCCTGCGTCGCCTGGTTCGCTCGTACCAGGACAGGGCCCGCGCAACGTCACCGCCACGGCCGCCGCCCCCACCGCGGATGCCACTGAGCGCTCTGCACAGCACCATCGTGTCGAGCAGCGCCTGGTTGGTTCCTTGCGCGAGCGTGGGCGGCATCGTGTGGGCGGCATCCCCCAGCAAAGCCAGACCGCAAGCAGCCGGGCGGCGAGCGATGGGGTGCCGAAAGTGGGGGTACGGCGAACCAGCCAGATGCTCCTCGGTGAGCTTTGCCAGGATCACATCCACCGAATCGAACCAGCCGGTGAATCGGGACCGGATTGTCTCCAGCGGATGCCGCGGCCTGACGAAGTCATAGGACCACGGCAGGTCGAACCACCATTGCACATCCGACCCGCCCGCCGCCCACACTCCGGTGTTTCCGCTCTCGCCGATCACGATGACCGCGTCCTGCTTGTCAGCCAGCTCCGGGAGGGAGATGAGTCCCTGCCAACTGCACCAGCCTGTCGGCTCCGCCGGGGGCGCCCCCACGGCGTCCCGAACGATCGAATGCAAACCGTCCGCACCAATCACCAGATCCGCTTCGGCGGAGCTGCCGTCCTGGAAATCGACCCGCACGCCGTCATCGCCGGTGACGATCCGCACCGCGCGGTAGTCGCATCGAATGCGTTCGATCGGAAAGCCGTGCAGCAGTCGTTCCAGCAGGACCCGGCGCGGGATCATGCGCACGGGTGCACCCAGCCGATCGACCATCGTCCGCAGGTCCAGGGTGGCAAGCCGGCGCCCTCCGGACGTCATCACCCGCACGCTGGACAGCAGTTGACCCGCGCCGTCCATGTCGACGCCCAGTTGCCGCAGAACTGTTTCGCCGTTGGACCAGACGGTGACCGCGCCACCGCCCGCCCGCGTGTCTTTGCGTCGCTCGAAAACGGTCACCTCGTGACCATCCCGCAGCAATCCCCGCGCGACGGAAATCCCGCTCACGCCCGCCCCGATCACGAGTATCCGAAGGGGCCGCGTCGACGATGCGTGGGCCGCCATCGGGCGCCTCCTCGAATGTTCGGAGCCGGACATCGTCAGCCCGCCGAGAGGACCTGGCCTGAGCGTCCAGCCGGCGGGTGCCCGGGTACCTCGT
>NZ_JAFBAT010000139.1 GCF_019247615.1 Mycobacterium sp.
GCACCCAGGCCGCCGCTGAGGCGCGGCAATCCCACACCGCTGAACCGTGACCCCGGCGCCATCCGCGATTCGGCGAGCACTGGGCTCCGTCAACCGCCTCGCTCACCGGCGCACACTGGACGACAAACGCCCCTAAAGGCGGCGAGCCGGCGCCTGGTCACGCATAGACACGCATAGACAGACGACTCACCACATTGAACTCTGAACCACCCTGGCTCTGATGGAAACGTCGAAGCCAAATCTGTGGCCCCTCAACATGTCTCGCGTTCAGTGGGACGCGCAAGTATGATCGCGAAACCCGTCGGCGTGTCCGGGCCGCATTCGCGGCCCTACCCCGGCACCGCCGACGCGCATCGGCATCACCGCCGGCGGCCCGCGCATGGCGATCCACACCTGCCGCACCGCCCACGCCCGCTCGAGGCGTTCGTGGCCTGCTCGAGGCGTTCGTGGCCCGGTCGCTCAAACTGGCCTTATTACCTGTTGTTTGAGCTCGTCGACGCGATCCCGGCCAACTCGGCGTCGACAGCCCACCCACGCCACCGCCCAGGCCCGCGAATCGCACACCACCGACCCCTGATCCGGGCGTAAGGCTCGGGTGGGGCACGCAAATAAATAGGGAAAATTCCCCATCAACCGCCGCCGACCACCGGCGCACACTTGACCGCAGGCGCCCCGGGCGAGGCACCGCCGCAGCGACGGCACATCCGGACATGATGCACCCGTCGCGGTCATCGCCGAGTCTCTCCCGGGCGCCCTGGATCGACGGGAGGCGGCAATGTCGTTTGTGATTGCGGCGCCGGAGTTTTTGGCGTCGGCGGCAACGGATCTGTCCAACATCGGCTCGGCGGTGACCGCCGCGAATGCGGCGGCGGCAGGCCCGACGACCGGGCTGCTGGCACCCGGCGCGGATGAGGTGTCGGCGGCGGTGGCATCGCTGTTCTCCGGGCACGCCAAGGAGTTTCAGGCGCTGGGCGCTCGGGCGGCGGAGTTTCATACCCAGTTCGTGCAGGCCTTGAATGGCGCGGGGGGTGCCTATACGGCCGCCGAGGCGGCTAACGCCTCGCCACTTTGGCAGGCCTGGCAAGACGTGCGGGGCGTGATCAATGCGCCCACTGACCAGTTGATCGGGACCCCGTTGATCGGCAAGGGCACAAACGGGGCGCCGGGGACCGGGCAGCCCGGCGGGCCGGGGGGGCTCTTGTGGGGCCCCGGCGGTGATGGCGGGTCAGGCGCGCCCGGGCAGCCAGGCGGCCGAGGCGGTAACGCCTGGCTTTTCGGCAACGGCGGTCGGGGCGGAACTGGCGGGGTTGGCGTCACTGGCGCTAACGGCTCCGTGTCCACTGGCATCAACGGCGCCGCCGGCGGCAACGGCGGGGCCGGCGGGGCCGGCGGCCACGGCGGGCGGTTTGAAGGCGATGGCGGTGCCGGCGGCACCGGCGGGCGGGGCGGTCAGGGCGGTCTCGGCGCCAACGACGCCGGCGCCGGCGCCGGCAACGGTGGCAACGGCGGCAACGGCGGGGCCCCCGGCCCGGGCGGGATCGCCCGCGGGGCCCTTGGGACCGCGGGAGCCGCGGGCGCAGTCGGCAACGGCGGCAACGGCGGCAACGGCGGCAACGGCGCCGGCGCCCAGGGCTTAGGCCAGGTCAGCAGCACCGGCGGCAACGGCGGCAACGGCGGCAACGGCCACACCGGCGGCAACGGCGGCAACGGGGGCGCCGGCGGTTCAGCCGCCCTCCTCAACGGGGTCGGCTCCATCGCCGGTGGTGGTGGTGGTGGTGGCGGCGGCGCCGGCGGCAACAGCACCGGCGGCGGCACCGGGGGCACCGGTGGCGCCGGCGGAGCCGGCGGCGGCGTCACCGTGAGCAGCAGCCCCAACAATCCCCCCTTCGCCAGCGCCACCGGCGGCAGCGGGGGTGCGGGCGGAAGCGCCGCCGGCACCGCCGGCGGTCCCGGCGGCGGTGGTGGCGGCGGTGGCGCCACCGCCATCGACAACAGCGGCTCGATCACCGGCGGCACCGGCGCCAACGGTGGCGGCGCCACCGGCGGCGGCAACGGCGCCCTGGGCGGCATAGCCGTTGGCATTACTAACGGCGACGTCGTCGTCGCCGGCGGCGGGGGCGGTGGCGGCGGCGGGATCGTGGGCGGCACGGGAGGCGTCGGCGGCGCCGGCGGTTCGGCCGCCAGCGCCGGAGGCACCGGCGCCGGAGGCGCGGGAGGTGCCGCAGGCCAAGCCGGTGCCGCCGGCACCGCCGTGAGCACAGGCACCGTCGCCGGCGGCGGCGGCGCCGCCGGCACAGGTGGTGGCGGTGGCGGTGGCGGCGCTAGCACCAACGGCAGCGGCGCCGCCGGCGGCGGCGCCGGCGGCAACGGCTAACACCGACGGCAGCACCGAACGGCAACTAGTTCGTTTAATGCGCCTTTAGGCGGACTTGGTGTCCAGTGCCTGGTCGCGGGCGCCGTGTTCGGGGTGTGCGGCCAGGTAGTCGCGCAACGCCTGACGCCCGCGGTGAATTCGGCTGCGCACGGTGCCCAGCTTGACGCCCAGGGTGGCGCCGATCTCCTCGTAGGACAGACCTTCGATGTCGCACAGCACGACGGCGGCACGAAACTCCGGCGGCAGCGAATCCAGGGCCGCCTGCAGATCGGGCCCAAGCCGCGCGTCGTGGTAGATCTGCTCGGGGTTGGGCTCGTCGGCGGGCACCCTGTCGTAGTCCTCGGGCAGCGCCTCCATCCGGATGCGCGCCCGGCGTCGCACCATGTCGAGGAAGAGGTTGGTGGTGATGCGGTGCAGCCACCCTTCGAACGTGCCCGGCTGGTAGTTCTGGACCGACCTGAACACGCGGATGAACGTCTCCTGGGTCAGGTCCTCGGCGTCGTGCTGGTTACCGGAGAGCCGGTAGGCCAGCCGATACACCCGGTCCGCGTGCTGGCGCACCAGTTCATCCCACGACGGCATAGCCGCTTTGTCACCCGTCGCGTCGAACACGGCCGTGCCCCGCAACGAGTCGGTGGTCTCCACCCATTCGTCGTCCCGGTACTCCTGGGCGTGCGACATCGTGGCCGGGCTCAAAAGCGTTGTGTTGATTGGTTCCTCCGGATATGCCGTGCAGTCGAAGCTTGGCAGTTCGCGCAGTTCGTTCAAGCCGTCAACGCGAAGCTGCCAGTGAGTATTCCCGGCCCAGCGAGAAGTAATCCGCTCTCGGCGCACTCCGGGTTCCATGGGGATACCGTCGCCCATCGGCGTATGCGCGGCATGATAGCAATCTGAGGTTTGGCTGAGAAACCAAATCGTTACGCGGCCTTGACCTGGATAAATTCCGAGGAGAGTGACTTGCGTCGCTCTCGGCGTGCTCGGCGTGTCGTCCCGGGTCGACTAGGCGCGCCTGCCGGAACCCGCCGCGAATTGGAATACGCTGCGGGGCATGGACGCCAGCGACGCAGGGACCAGCACGGAAACCCCGGTCCCGCCGGCCCCGAGTCGAGCAGAATCCCTCTGCGCCCACGCCGAGGGGTCGATATCCGAAGATGCGGTCCTGGCCGCCGCGCGGGAGCGGGCCGAAGAGATCGGCGCCGGGCCGGTGACACCCGCGGTCGGTGCACTGCTGAGCCTGCTGGCCAAGCTCAGCGGCGGCAAGGCCGTCGCCGAGGTGGGCACGGGCGCGGGCGTCAGCGGGCTGTGGTTGTTGTCTGGTATGAGCGACGACGGCGTGCTGACGACGATCGATGTCGAGCCCGAGTACCTGCGGCTCGCCAAGCAGGCGTTCTCCGAGGCCGGCATCGGGCCCTCGCGCACGAGGCTGATCGGTGGCCGGGCCCAGGAGGTCCTCACCCGGTTGGCCGACGCGTCCTACGACCTAGTCTTCATCGACGCCGATCCGCTGGACCAGCCCGATTACGTCGTCGAGGGTGTGCGGCTGCTTCGACCCGGCGGCGTCATCGTCGTCCACCGCGCGGCGCTCGGCGGGCGCGCCGGTGATCCCGCGGCACGCGATCCCGAGGTGGCCGCGGTGCGTGAGGCCGCCCGGCTCATTGCCGAGGACGAGCGGCTCACCCCGGCGCTGGTGCCGCTTGGCGACGGGCTGTTGGCCGCGGTCCGCGACTGACAGCGTCTGGCGGGGCCGGCCAACCTTTACGCGACCTTGACGGGTCGCCTCCTTGACCCGGGACTGAACATGCGTTTAGCGTACTGAACATGCGTTCAGCCGACCTGACTGCCGCCGCCCGAATCCGCGACGCGGCGATCGTGCAGTTCGGCGAGCACGGCTTTGGCGTCGGGCTCAGGGCCGTTGCCGAAGCGGCGGGGGTGAGCGCGGGGCTGGTCATCCACCACTTCGGCTCCAAGGAAGGCCTGCGCAAGGCCTGCGACGACTACATCGCCGAGGAGATCCGCAGCAGCAAGTCGGAGGCGCTGAAGTCCAACGACCCCGCCACCTGGTTCGGGCAGCTGGCCGAGATCGAGGAGTACGCCCCGCTGATGGCCTACGTGGTGCGCAGCATGGTGTCCGGCGGCGACCTGGCGAAGACGTTGTGGCGAAGGATGATCGACAACGCCGAGGAGTACATGGAAGAAGGTGTGCGCGCCGGGACGATCAAGCCCAGCCGCGACCCGCACGCCCGGGCGAAATATCTCGGCATCACCGGCGGCGGGGGTTTCCTGCTGTATCTGCAAATGCACGACACGCCAACGGATCTGCGAGCCGTCCTGCGCGACTACGCCCGGGACATGATCCTGCCCGCCCTCGAGATCTACACCGAGGGCCTGATGACGGACCGCACCATGTACGACGCATTCCTGGCCGCCGAAGAGCAAGGAGGATCCCATGCCCACTGACAACTCCGACAAGGTCGCACCCATCGACGTCCGCGGTTTGACGAAGAACTTCGGCGCGGTGCGCGCGCTTGACGGCCTGGATCTCACCGTGAGCGCAGGGGAAGTGCACGGGTTTCTCGGGCCGAACGGGGCCGGCAAGTCGACGACCATCCGCATCCTGCTCGGCCTGGTGAAAGCGGACGGCGGGCGGGCGCGCCTGCTGGGCGGCGATCCGTGGACCGACGCGGTCGAACTGCACCGCCAATTGGCCTACGTGCCAGGCGATGTGACGCTGTGGCCCTCACTGACCGGCGGCGAGACCATCGACCTGCTGGCCCGGATGCGCGGGGGCATCGACGAAAAGCGGCGTGCCGAGCTGATCGAGCGCTTCGATCTCGACCCACACAAGAAGACGCGCACCTACTCGAAGGGCAATCGGCAAAAGGTCTCCCTGATTTCGGCCTTCTCCTCACACGCCCGCCTGCTGCTGCTGGACGAGCCGAGCAGCGGCCTGGACCCCTTGATGGAGAACGTGTTTCGGCAATGCGTCGGCGAGGCCCGGGATCGCGGGACGACGGTATTGCTGTCCAGTCACATCCTGGCCGAAACCGAAGCGCTGTGCGAGCGGGTGACCATCATAAGGGCCGGCCGGACCATCGAGAGCGGTTCGCTGGAGTCCATGCGACATCTCAGCCGGACCTCCATCAAGGCCGAAATGACGGGTGACCCAGGAGATCTCACCCGGATCGACGGGGTCGAAGACGTCACCATCGAGGGCAACACGCTGCGCGCCCAGGTCGACAGCGAAAGCCTCGGAGAGCTCATCCGGGCCCTCGGCGACGCGGGCGTCCGCAGCCTCGTCAGCCAGCCCCCGACTCTCGAGGAACTCTTCCTGCGCCACTACAGCACCGCAGACACGGGCGTCCCGGACGAGAAGGTCTCGGCATGAGTACCGCCACCATCCTCGATCGGCCACGCCGCCCGGCGCACCCGGCGCCCCGGGGTTCGAACTTCTCCGGCACGCTGCCGATGCTGCGCCTTTACCTGCGCCGCGATCGGGTCTCGTTGCCGCTGTGGGTTTTTCTGCTGTCGGTGCCGTTGGCGAGCGTCTACGTCGGCAGCATCCTGAAGGTGTATCCCACGCAGGCCGCCCGCGCCGCGTTCAGAGCATCCGTCATGGCCAGCCCGGCCCAGCGTGCGCTCTACGGGCAGGTCTACAACGACAGCATCGGGGCGGTGGGCATCTGGAAAGCCGGGATGTTCCACCTGCTCATTGCCGTGGCCGTCATTCTCACGGTGATTCGGCACACCCGCGCCGACGAGGAAAGCGGTCGCACCGAACTGCTGGACTCCACCGCGGTCGGCCGCTACGCGAGCCTGAGCGCGGCGCTGATACTCGCCTTCGGGGCGTCGATCGCCACCGGCGCGATCGGCGCGGCGGGCCTGCTGACCACCGACATCCCGGCCGGAGGGTCGCTCGCCTTCGCGGCGGCGCTGGCGGGATCCGGCCTGGTGTTCGGCGCCGTCGCCGCGGTGGCCGCCCAACTGTCGCCGAGTGCCCGGTTCGCCCGCGGCGTGGCGATCGCCGCGTTGGGCGCCGCCTACGGGCTGCGCGCCGTCGGTGACGCCGGTGACGGCAGGCTGTCGTGGCTATCGCCGCTGGGATGGTCGCTGCAGGTCCGCCCGTACGCGGGCGATCGGTGGTGGGTGCTGGTGTTGCATCTGGTCACGACGGTGTCGCTCACCCTGGTGGCTTACCGGCTGCTCGCGGGCCGCGACGTGGGCGCCGGACTGATCGCGGAACGCGCAGGCCCGGGCACCGCCGGAGTGCGCCTGCGCGGCGTCAACGGGCTCGCGTGGCGGCTGGACCGCGGCCAGCTGTTGTTGTGGACCGCGGGGCTGTGCCTATACGGCGTGGTGCTAGGCAGCGTGGTGCACGGCATCGGCGACGAGCTGGGCAGCAGCACTGTTGCGCGCGACATCGTGGCCCGGATGGGCGGCACCAGTGCCTTAGAGGAGGCCTTCATCGCGGTGGCGTTCACCATGATGGGCATGGCGGCCGCCGCGTTCGCCACCTCGCTCACCCTGCGATTGCAGCAGGAAGAAGCCGCGCAGCGGGCCGAGCCGACATTGGCCGGTGCAGTTTCCCGAATCCGTTGGTTTGCAAGTCATTTGGTAACCGCGGTACTCGGGTCCGCGGTTGCGATGCTGCTCAGCGGCCTGGCCGCCGGAATCGCCTACGGCGTCGCGGCCGGCGATCTCGGCGGCAAGGTGGCCCTCGTGACCGCAAGCGCTGCCGTGCAGCTACCCGCCGTCTGGCTGCTCCCGGCGGTGACGGTCGGGGTGTTCGGTATCGCACCGCGGTTCACACCCGCTGCGTGGGCCGTGCTCGTCGGGTTCGTCGCGGTATACCTGATCGGTGAGCTGGCCCGGTTCCCCCGGTGGTTGCTGGACCTCGAGCCCTTCGCACACGTCCCGCGGGTCGGCAGCGACTTCACCGCTGCGCCGTTGCTGTGGCTGCTGGCCATCGACGCGGCACTGATTGCGCTGGGCACCATAGCTTTTCGACACCGTGACCTGCGTTGTTAGGAACGACCATGAAACTCGCGCTCCGAGTTACCACGTCCTCGATCGCCGGGCTCATCACCTTCGGGTTGATCCTTTTCGGGCCGGCCGGCACGTTCCGCTACTGGCAGGCATGGCTTTTCATCGTCGTGTTCACGGTGGTGACGATCGGCCCGACGATCCACCTGGCACGAACCAATCCCACAGTCCTTGAGCGGCGAATGCACGCCGGCCCGCGGGCGGAAACCCGGCCGGCGCAGAAGTTCATCGTCACCGCCAGTTTCCTGGCCATCTTCGCGATGATGGCGTTCAGCGCTTTCGACCACCGGATGGGTTGGTCGGGCGTGCCGGTGTGGGTGTGCCTGCTCGGCGATGTGCTGGTGGCGGCGGGAGTGGGCACCACGATGCTGGTGGTCCTGCAGAACAATTACGCCGCCGCCACCGTCACGGTGGAAGAGGGCCAGAAGGTGGCCTCCGGGGGGCTCTACAAGTTCGTCCGGCACCCGATGTACGCCGGCAGCCTGGTCATGATGGTCGGCATACCGCTGGCGCTCGGCTCCTACTGGGGACTGCTCGTCATCATCGCGGGCATTCCGATGCTCGTTCTGCGCATCGTCGACGAGGAGAAGCTGCTCACCGAGGAGCTGGCCGGGTATCGCGAATACGCTCAGCGGGTTCGCTACCGGTTGGTGCCCAGCGTGTGGTGACTGCCCACGGCGCTTTAGGGTAGCGGCGTGGCCCACAAGACGACACCCGCGCTGGACCGGCCATGGCGCCGTTCCGGCGCCCTTCGCTACGCACTCGAGCGGATTCGCGGCATCGCCCAACCCCCCGTAACCGTGACCGATTCGCCGGCCGACATCGTTATCGACCGCGACCTCGCCGCACCGACGCGCGACGGAACGATGTTGCGGATCAACGTCTTTCGCAAGTCCCACGCCGACGCCCGGCCCGTCATCCTGAGCATCCACCCCTACGGCAAGGACAACCTGCCGAAGCGCAAGGGCGGCAGGTGGACCTATTCGGTCCAATACCGCGTATTGCGGCAACCGAAGCCGTTGACCTTTTCGGCCCTCACCGGTTGGGAGGCGCCGGATCCCGGGTGGTGGACCGCGCAAGGCTTCGCCGTGGTGAATGCCGACTCGCGCGGCTGCGGGCATTCCGACGGCACCGGCAATCTGCTGTCGCACCAGGAAGCCGAGGACACTTACGACCTCGTCCAGTGGATCGCCGAACAGCCCTGGTGCGACGGCAACGTCGTAATGCTGGGCGTGTCCTACCTGGCCATCAGCCAGTACGCCGTTGCCGCGCTGCGGCCGCCGGCGCTGCGGGCGATCTGCCCGTGGGAAGGTTTCACCGACGCCTACCGCGATCTGACATTTCCGGGCGGTGTGCGCGAGACCGGCTTCACCCGGATGTGGTCGCGCAACGTTCGTCGGGACACGCGGCAGGCTTACGACCTGGCCCGGATGCAGGACCAGCATCCGCTGCGGGACGACGTCTGGCGCTCGCTGGCACCCGACTTGTCGGCAATCGAGGTGCCCATGCTCGTCTGCGGCAGCTTCTCGGATAACAACCTGCACAGCCGCGGATCGATCCGGGCCTTCACCCGTGCGGGCTCCTCCTACGCGCGGCTCTACACCCATCGCGGCGGCAAGTGGGCAACCTTCTACTCCGACACCGCCCTGGCCGAACAGCTGAAGTTCTTCCGCGCCGTGCTGGGCGGCGCGCCCGCATCGCGCAGCGTGCGCCTTGAGGTGCGCGAGGATCGCGACACCGTCACCGCGGTGCGCGAAGAATCCGAATGGCCCCTTGCACGTACCCGTTGGCGCCCAATGTATCTCGGGCAAGGCGGGACGCTGACCCCCGAGCAGCCGCCGGCGGCAGGCCACCGTACGTTCGAAAACCTGTCTGCCGCAGCGGCATTCAGCTATACGGTTCCGGCAGACACCGAGTTGGTCGGCCCGATGGCGGTCCGGTTGTGGGTGGAGCTGCGTGGTTGTGACGACGCCAACCTGTTCGTCGGTGTCGAAAAGTGGCGCTGCGGCCGGTTCCGGGGAACGTTCATCGGATTCGAGGGCTCATACGGCTATGGCCGCGACCGGGTGACGACCGGCTGGCAGCGGATCGCGCTGCGCGCCCTCGACCCCGAGCTCTCGCGGCCGTGGGAGCCCGTACCGGCGTGCACCGATCCGCGGCCGGTCTCCGCCGGTGAAGTGGTCGCGGTCGACGTCGCACTGGGACCGTCGGCCACGTTGTTCCGTGCCGGCGAGCAACTGCGGCTGGTGGTCGCCGGACGCTGGCTGTGTCCGAGAAACCCGTTAACTGGCCAGCTGCCGGCGGCCTACACCCACTCGCCGCGCGGTCGGATCACCCTGCACTGGGGCCCGCGCCACGACGCACACCTGCTGATCCCGGAGATCCCCTAAATCGCCGAGCAGCTCGCGGTACTAGATCCAGACGCCCTTGCCCACCGCGACCACGCCGCCGACGCTGATCGCGAAGCGCTCGCGGTCGCGTTCCAGATCCACCCCAACCATCTCGCCGGGGCCCACGACGACGTTCTTGTCCAGGATGGCATGGCGCACCACCGCGCCACGGCCGACGCGAGCGCCCGGCATGATCACGCTGCCCTCGACGATCGCGCCGTCGTCGACCACGACGTTGGAGGACAGCACCGAGTTGCGCACCGACGCCGCCGAGATGATGCTGCCTGCGCCCACCACCGACTCCTGGGCGGAGCCGCCGTTGACGAACTTGGCCGGAGCGAGGTTCTCCGACTCGCCGCGAATGGGCCAGCGCTTGTTGTACAGGTTGAAAACCGGATGCACCGACACCAGGTCCATGTGCGCGTCGTAGAAGGCATCCAGGGTCCCGACGTCACGCCAGTAGCCCCGGTCGCGGTCGGTGGCCCCGGGCACCTCGTTGTCGGAGAAGTCGTACACCGCGGCCATCCCGTCGTCCACCAATCGCGGAACGATGTCGCCGCCCATGTCGTGATCCGAGTGGTCGTCATCGGCGTCGGCGCGGATCGCGTCGATGAGCACCTTGGTGGTGAAGATGTAGTTGCCCATCGAAACGAACGTCGAGTCCGGGTCGTCGGGCGTTCCGGGAGGATTCATCGGCTTCTCCACGAAATCGCGGATGCGGCCGGAGTCGTCGGCGTCAATGCACCCGAACGCGCTGGCCTCCCCGCGCGGAACCCTGATCCCGGCCACGGTCGCGCCGGCCCCGCTGTCGATGTGGAAGCGCACCATCTGCTCCGGGTCCATCCGATACACGTGGTCTGCGCCGAAAACGACTATGTAGTCGGGGTCTTCGTCGTAGATCAGGTTGAGCGACTGGTAGATCGCGTCGGCGGATCCGGTGTACCAACGCGGGCCGAGCCGCTGCTGTGCCGGCACCGGCGTGATGTACTCGCCGGCCAGGCCGGACAACCGCCAGTTCTGCGAAATGTGACGGTCGAGTGAATGCGACTTGTATTGCGTGAGAACACATATTCTCAGATAGCGGGCGTTGACGAGATTGGAAAGCACGAAATCGATCAGCCGATAGGCGCCGCCGAAGGGAACCGCGGGTTTGGCCCGGTCCGCTGTCAGCGGGTACAGCCGCTTGCCCTCACCGCCGGCCAGGACAATGCCCAGCACGTGTGGTGCTTCCCTCATGGCTACAAACTATCGGCCACCGCGAACCACTGCCAGGGGGACAGCGCTATTCGCGCACTCTCAGGCTGTCTTTCAATGCTTTTGGCTTAGCGGCATCGCCGAACCCAAGCGCACGTCGCCGAACCCGAGCCCAATTGTCCGGCTCCGCAACGGCCCGACTCGCGGGCCGCCGCGTCGCCGAACTAGCGTGCGGTATATGCGGGTGGCGATGATGACTCGGGAGTATCCACCGGATGTCTATGGCGGAGCCGGGGTACACGTCACCGAACTCGTCGCCCAGCTGCGCCGACTGTGCACGGTCGACGTGCATTGCATGGGCGCGCCCCGGCCGGGTGCCTTCGCCCACCAGCCCGACCCACGGATGCACGGCGCCAACCCGGCGCTGGCCACCTTGTCCACGGACCTCATGATGGTCGACGCGGCATCCGCGGCCACCATCGTGCACTCCCACACCTGGTACACCGGCATGGCTGGGCACCTGGCCGCGTTGCTCTACGACGTTCCCCACGTTTTGACAGCGCATTCGCTTGAGCCGCGGCGGCCCTGGAAGGCCGAACAGCTCGGCGGCGGCTACCGGGTCTCGACGTGGGTGGAACACACCGCGGTGCTGGCCGCCGACGCGGTCATCGCGGTCAGTTCCGCGATGCGCGAAGACATACTGCGGGTCTACCCGGCACTGGATCCCAGCCTGGTGCATGTGGTGCGCAACGGAGTCGACACCAATGTCTGGTATCCCGCCGGGCCGGTACAAGGCGGGTCGGTGCTGGACGAACTCGGGGTGGACCCGAGCCGGCCCACGGTGGCGTTCGTCGGGCGGATCACCCGGCAAAAGGGCGTCGGCCACCTGGTGGCGGCGGCCCATCGATTCAGCGCCGACGTGCAGTTGGTGTTGTGCGCGGGTGCTCCGGACACCGCGGAGCTGGCCGAGGAGATTCGGGCTGCCGTCGCCGCACTGGCCGAGGACCGCACGGGAGTGTTTTGGATCCGGGAGATGCTGCCGGTCGGTGAGTTACGTGAAATACTCTCGGCGGCAACGGTTTTCGTGTGTCCGTCGATGTACGAGCCGTTGGGCATCGTAAACCTCGAGGCGATGGCCTGCGCGACCCCGGTGGTGGCCTCCGACGTCGGCGGAATACCGGAGGCGGTCGTCGACGGGGTCACCGGGTCGCTGGTGCATTACGACGCCGACGACCCGGTCGCTTTCGAGGCCGGATTGGCCGCAGCGGTCAATGAGCTGGTCGCCGACCCCGGGAAAGCGAAACGCCTCGGCGAGGCCGGACGCCGGCGCTGCATTGAAGAATTTTCCTGGGCACGTGTCGCCGAGCAGACGCTGGACATCTATCGAAAAGTGGGCGCGTAGCCGCCTAACTGGTGACGCCCTTGAGTTCGTCACCGAGGGCGGCGGCTTCGTCGGGCGTCAGCTCGACGACCAGTCGACCGCCTCCCTCAAGTGGTACCCGCATCACGATGCCGCGCCCCTCCTTGGTTGCTTCCAGCGGACCGTCTCCGGTCCGGGGCTTCATCGCCGCCATCGAGCGCTCCCTCCAGATTCCAGCTGACCCGCCTTCGCGGGCTTGGTCGGCGCCGAGCATGCCCCGCCCGTGAAATTCCAGCCGTACCCGACATTGAACTGCCAAATCACGACTCCATTGTTCCCTATTCCGCTCGGCAGTTACACAAAGACCCGCCCGTGAGCGCCCAACGGGCCTTCAGCGCGACTGGGCGGGCACCCAGCAACCGCGAATGTGGTCATCGACCATGCCGGTTGCCTGCATCAACGCATAGGCGGTGGTGGGCCCGACGAAGCGGAACCCACGACGTTTGAGTTCGAGGGACATGGCCTTCGATTCTGCGGTAGCCGAGGGGATTTCGGATGGCTCGGCGGGGCGGGGGCGCCATGGCGGTGCGAACGACCACAACAGCTTGGACAGGTCCTCGGCAGATCCCAGCTCCGCGGCGGCGCGCGCGTTGGCGATGGTCGCCTCGATCTTGGCCCGGTTGCGGACGATCCCCTGGTCAGCCATCAACCGCTGCACGTCGGCATCGGTGTAAGCGGCCACCGTCTCGATGTCGAAATCGGCGAAGGCGCGGCGGAAATTCTCCCGTTTTCGCAAGATCGTCAGCCACGACAGGCCACTCTGGAAGGCCTCCAGGCTGATCCGCTCGAACAGCGCCACGCCGTCGAGCAACGGGCGGCCCCATTCCTGGTCGTGGTAGTCACGGTAGAGCTCGACGTCCTGTCCCGGCCTGCCGGCCGCCCAGCTGCACCGCACCCGCCCGTCATCGCTCACACTGTGTCCTGACGATCCTCGCCGTCCTCCGGTTCCACGGGACCACGCTCGCCCGGGACCTCCTTCTGGGCGACGGGCGGGGAGTGCGCCCCGGAGAGCTGGGCAAGCTGCCCCCGCAGCGCCTCGAGCTCGCGGGCGAGGCGGTCCAGCACCCAGTCCACTTCGCTGGTCTTGTAGCCCCTGAGCACCTGGGTGAACTTGACGGCGTCGACGTCGGCGCCGGTGACGCCATACGCCGGCAGCACCGTCGCCGTCGTCCCCCGCGGCAACGGCGGCAACTGCTCGCCACGGCCGAACAGCAAGCTGGCGGCGCCGAACAGCACGATCGCCACCAGCACCAACACCACCAGGTACAGCAACACCAATGCCACGGGATCGATATTGCCTTATACCACCGACCACTCCGAGTACAGCTTGGCTCGCAACGGCTTAAAAAGGGCCTTAAAAGGATTGAAGCCCGTTCATCGGGGGCCGGTCCACCAGCGACACCGGCGTGGTGTGAGCGGTGTAGGTCTCGGCCTCGGGGCCGTCGGGGCCTTCGGCGAGGAACTGGGTCAGCCCCGCCCCGGAATCGGGAATGCCGCACCGCGAGAACAGCGTCGCAATGACCTGGCGGCTCATCGCGCCCAGCTCGGGCAGCGGCCGGTTGCGGTGGGCGCGCACGCCGAGGTTGACCTGAGCGATCGCTTCCAGCCCCAGCCGGTCGAAGGTGTCCACCAGCAGCCCGATCTCCACGCCATAGCCCGGGGCGAACGGCAGCGACGTGAGCAGCTCCCGGCTGGCCGCGTACTCGCCGCCGAGCGGCTGCAGCACGCAGCCCAACTCGGGCCGCAGCGCCGCCAGCAATGGCCGGGCGACCAGCTCGGTGACCCGGCCGCCGCCCGTCGCGCCCGGCCCGAGCGGCCGTCGGTAGAAGCTCTTCACCAGGTGCACGCCGTCGCAGGTCAGCAGCGGGGCGAGCAGCCACGGCACGAACATCGGGTTGGGGTCGATCAGGTCGGAGTCGACGAACACCACGATGTCGCCGCTGGTGGCCGCGAGCGAACGCCACAGCGCCTCGCCCTTGCCGGGCCGCACGGGCACCGCGGGCAATGCCTGTTCGCGGCTGACGACGCGGGCGCCGGCGGCGATGGCGCGGATCTCGGTGTCGTCGGTCGAACCGGAGTCCAGCACGATCAGCTCGTCGACCAGGCCCTCGTGCTCGCGAACCAGCGGCGAGATGCTGTCGATCACCGATTCGATGGTTTCTTCCTCGTTGAGCGCCGGCAGCACCACCGACACGGTGCGCCCGGCCTTGGCCTCCCGCAGTTGACCCAGGGTCCAGGTGGGACGGCTGCAGCCGCGGTTGGGCAGCCAGATGTCTCCGGGGCGCGTGGCCAGGGCTTCCTCGCGGGTGAGCGCGCCCGCTATCAGCTCGGATGCGGTCACGCCAGCCCCCTGACCGTGCGCGCCGGGGCGCGTTGCCCCTGGATCGACGACACCATCTCCAGCACGCGACGCGTGGCCGCCACCTCGTGCACGCGGAACATTCGCGCCCCCGCGGCGGCGGCGAGCGCCGTCGCCGCCAGGGTCCCCTCCAGCCGTTCGGTCAGTTCCACACCCAAAGTCTCCCCGACGAAGTCCTTGTTGCTCAAAGCCAGGAGCACCGGCCATCCGGTGTTAACAAGATCGCCGACGTGGCGCAACAGGAGCAGCGCGTGGAAGGTGTTTTTGCCGAAATCGTGGGCCGGGTCGATCAGCACCCGCTCACGGTCCACCCCGCCTGCGACCGCACGCTCGGCGGCTGCCGTGAGCTGCCCGACCACGTCGTCCACCACACCGCGGGTAGTGGTGCCGTAACTGACCCGGAACGGACGTGTGCGCGGCGCCGCGCCCCCGGTGTGCGAGCACACCAGGCCCGCGCCGAACTCGGCAGCCACCTCGGGCATGGCCGCGTCGATCCCGCCCCAGGTGTCGTTGATCAAGTCGGCGCCGGCAGCGCAGGCCACCCTGGCCACCTCCGAACGCCAGGTGTCGACGCTGATCAGCTGGTCCGGGTAGGCGCCGCGGAGCCATTCGATGAACGGCACCAAACGCGCGATCTCGGTGTCCGCGTCGACGCTTTCGCCGGGGCCCGCCTTGACCCCTCCAACGTCGATGACGTCGGCGCCGTCGGCGACGGCCCGGTGCGCGGCCGCTCTGGCAGCCTCATCGCCGAAGGTCGCCCCCCGGTCATAGAACGAATCCGGGGTGCGGTTGACGATCGCCATGATCAGCGGGCGGTCCTCAGCGACCGGCCTACCGCAGAACGTCGATTGCACGCCACCATCGTGCCTGGCGCGACTCGCGTGCGTGCGGCCAGCCGGACACTCAGCCCTTCGGGCGCTTGCCCGCGGCGATTTCCTCGGGATATTCGTCGTAGTACGGCACGTAGCCCTCGTCGCGGCCGGCCAGCACGTACAGCGGATCCTGCACGTCGGAGCCGTAGGCCTGCTGGCGCAACTCCACCTTGCGGCTCTTGAACGTCGTGGTGTGTTCCAGCGACTCCACCACGCGCACGAACAACGGCAGCGCGTAGGGGGGAAGTTGGCCGTAAACCGCGCGGGCCAGGGACTGGCCGTCGAACTCGAAGCCCTCACGCAGCTTGACCGCGGCCATCCCGGCGCGACCGCCGGTGTGCGGGATCTCGACGCCGAAGACCGTGCATTCCTCGACGGACTCGTCGGACGCCAGCGCCGCTTCGACCTGCGTGGTAGCGACGTTTTCGCCCTTCCACCGGAAGGTGTCGCCGAGCCGGTCGACGAAGGCCGCGTGCCCGATGCCCTGCGGACTCATCACGTCGCCCGAATTGAACCAGCAGTCGCCCTCACGAAAAGCGTTGCGTACCAACTTCTTTTCGCTCGACTCCTGATCCGTGTAGCCGTCGAACGGCTGCAGCCGGTTCACCTTGCTGAGCAACAGACCGGGCTCCCCGGGCGGCACCCTGCGCACCCGCCCGTTTTGGTCGCGCAGCGGGGCGCCGGTGTCCGGGTCGTACTCGACATAGGCCAAGGGCATCGGAAAGACGCCGGTGCTCCGTGGGACGTTGAAGACGTTGATGAACGCCGTGTTGCCCTCGCTGGACGCGTAGAACTCGCAGACCCGCGCAATCCCGAAGCGCTGCGTGAACTCGTCCCAGATCTCCGGGCGCAGACCGTTGCCGGCGATCACCCGCACTTTGTGCGCCCGGTCGGTCGGCTTGGCAGGCTGGTTGAGCAGGTAGCGGCAGATCTCGCCGATGTAGATGAACGCGGTGGCCTCGTTGGCGATCACCTCGTCCCAGAACTTCGACGCCGAAAACGACTTGCCCAGCGCCAGCGTCGCGCCCGATGTGATCACCGATGACATGGCCACCGTCAGCGCGTTGTTGTGGTACAGCGGCAGGCAGCTGTACAGCGTGTCGGAGCTCTTCAACCGCAGCCCGATGCCGCCGAACGCGGCCAGCGCCTTCAGCCACCGCAGGTGCGTCATCACGCTGGCCTTGGGGAATCCGGTCGTGCCCGAGGTGAAGATGTAAAACGCGGTGTCCTTGGCCTGCACCGCCGATGCCGAAGCCGGATTGGCGGCCGAGGCGCTCGCCGCGAACCGCTCCAGGTCCTCGACGGTCAGCGTCTCGGCGCTACCCGGGCCACCGCACTCCGCCACGGTGCTGACCAGGTCGGTCTCGGCGATCAACACCTTGGCGTCCAGCAGGCCCAGGCTGTGCGCCAACACCTCGCCGCGCTGGTGGTAGTTGAGCATGCCGGCAACGGCGCCACACTTGACCGCGGCGAGCATCGCCAGCACCGCGTTGGGCGAGTTGCGCAGCATGATCGCGACGACGTCGCCGCGGCCGACACCGCGCGCGGCCAGCACCGCGGCATAGCGGTTGGCCGCCGCATTGGCGTCGCGATAGGTCACTTGTTCCTCGCCGAACCTCAGGAAGATCCGGTCGCCGTAGCGAGCGGCCCGCTCCTGGAAAACCGTGCCGATCGACTTCTTGGAGCCGGGTCGCGCCAGCAGCCCGGTCAACGCCCCGCGCACGATCACCGGCATGTCGGCCAGCAGACCGGGAGCCCCGGCGGCAATGTCGGCGAGTCTGACCGCCGTTCGGGTTCCTCGGTCGTGAGCGCGCACGTCAATCCTCGATTTCGTTCGGTGAGCAGGCCTCCAGTGCGGCACCCACCTTATCGACCAGCACCAACCGGTCCATCGCCGCTTGCGCGATGTAGCCGCTGTCGAGCAACCCGCACAACCAGACCCACAGGCCCTCGTAGTGGCCGAAAGGGTCCAGCAGCACGATGGGTTTGCCGTGCAAGCCGAGATACCCGGTGGTCCACGCGTCGAGCAGTTCGTCCAGGGTGCCGACCCCGCCCGGCAGCACCAGGAACGCGTCGGCGCGATCTTCCATGATCTGTTTGCGCTCGCGCATGGTCTCGCTGACGATCAGCTCGTCGGCGTCCCGGTCGGCGACCTCGCGTCGCATCAAGTTCTGCGGGATGACGCCGACGGTGCGGCCACCCCGGGCGCGCACCGCGCTGGCCACCGCACCCATCGCAGACACCCGGCCGCCGCCCCAAACCAGGGTCCAGCCGCGCTCGGCGATCGCCTCGCCGAGTTCGCAAGCGAGCGCGAGCAATTCGGGGTGCTCGGGGCCGGAAGCGCAGTACACACACACCGCCCAGTCGCGGGACTCATCGCGTTCCGGGCGCATACCTCGAAAGGTAGACCACGCCCGGTGCGGCGCGCACACCGCGCGCAATAAAATCCGGCAGTGCCCGTTCGATGGAACGTCCCCCAACACGCGGCGGCGTCGGAGCGGCTGGGCGCCGCGCTGGAGGCCTCGTCGACGGGCGGTGCGGTCGTGCTCGGGCCCGACGGGGTCGGCAAGTCCACGTTGGCCCGATTGGCCGCCGAAGACTTCGCCGAGCGGCACCCGAGCACGCAGATCCGTTGGGTCACCGGCACCCCGACCGAGCGCGTTGTGCCCTTCGGTGCCTTCGGCCATCTGATCGACATCGCCGACGTGGGCAAGCCCGCGGCGCTGTTGCGGGCGGCCCGGGCATCTCTGAGCCGACGGCAGGAGGATCTGCTGCTCGTGGTCGACGACGCCCACGACCTCGACGTGCTGTCGGCCACGCTGGTGTACCAGTTGGCGCTGGCCGGCGCCGCCCGGATGATCGTCACCGCTTGCGCAGACCCCGCGCCCGACGCCATTGCGGCGCTGTGGACCGACGGCCTGCTGGACCGCCTCGACATCGAGTCGCCCGGCGGCGCGACCAGCGCGAAAGAGGTCGACGCGTTCCTCGCCGAGCTGCCTGGCGCGGCACGCGCCGTGCTGGACTATCTGGCCGTCGCGGAGCCGCTCTCGCTCGCCGACCTCACCTCCCTGGCCGGCGACGGCGCGGTGCGTGAGGCGCAGGACTGGGGCGCGGCGGAAACCCGGGTGTGCGGCGGGCGCTCCTACGACCCCATGGTGTACACCGCGCACCCGCTGTTCGCCGACCGGGCGCGCGCGGCGCTCGGCGCCGACGGTGCGCGACGACGACGCGCCGAGGTCGTCGAGCTGCTGTCACAGCATGCGTCGGACCATCTCACCGACCGGCTGCGGCTGGCGTCGCTGGCGGTGGACAGCGACGCCCCGCAGAGGGTCGCCGAGGTCGTCGGCGCGGCGCAGCAGGCGTTGCGGCTCGGCGATCTCGAGCTGGGTGAACGGCTGGCCCGCTCGGCGCTGGAGCGCTCCGGCGGCTTGGCGGCGCGCCTGGCGCTGGCGCACGCACTGGCGTGGCAGGGCCGTGGTCGTGACGCCGACGCGGTGCTGGCCGCCGTCGACCCTGCCGCGCTGACCGAGCAGGCGCTCATGGACTGGACGCTGCTGCGGGCGGCCAACCAGTTCTGGATGCTCAGCGAGCCCGAGCGGGCCACCACGTTCCTGCGGACCATCCGCAACCGGGTCACCGACGCGGGCCCACGCACCACCCTCGACGCGCTCAGCGCCACCTTTGCGATGAACGCCGGCAACATCGGGCACGCCGTCAAGGTCGCGGGCGAAGTGCTCGCGTCGCCGTCCGCGGACGATCAGGCGGTGGCGTGGGCGGCCAGCGCGGCCGCGCTGTGCGCGGCGAGGCAGGGCCGGTTCGACGACGTCGAAGCGCTTGCGGAGCGCGCCCTGGCGGCCGAGCATCCCGGCCTGCTGCGCTTCACGATCGGCATGGGCCAGACCACCGCGCTGGTGATGTCCGGTCGTCTCGACGAGGCGCGCCGACTCGCCCAGCAGTTCACCGACTTCGCCGAACTGCAGCAGCCCGGCCGTGCGATCGGCGAGGTGTTGCTGGCACACGTGCTGGTCGTCGAGGGCGAATTCGACAGGGCCGCAGCCCTATTAGAGCCGGCGGCCGCCACCCTGCAACGCACGGGCTATTCCTGGGGACCGTTGTCGCTGATCCTGCTGGCTACTGCGCTCGCCCAGCGGGGAGACACTGCGGCGGCGGCAAAGGCATTGAGCAGGGCCGAATCTCGGCACGGAACCAAGTCGGCGATGTTCGCCCCCGAACTGGGTGTGGCGCGGGCGTGGCGACTGGCGGCCATGCGCGACTCACACGGCGCGGTGGCGGCTGCGCGCGATGCCGCGCGGATGGCCGAGCGCGGCGGCCAGTCGGCCGTGGCGCTGCGCGCCTGGCAGGATGCGGTGCGGCTCGGGGACACCCGCGCGGTGGACCCGTTGACGCGGTTGTGCGGCCAGATCGACTGCGCGATGGGAGCGCTGGCCCTCGCCCATGCGCGCGCATTGGCGGCCGGCGATGAAGATGCGCTCGTGGCGGTGTCGAATGACCTTGCGGCGGTGGGGATGCGCGCCGCGGCCGCCGATGCCGCCGCACAGGCGCAGCGGCGCCGGGCGTCGTAGGCTCGCCGCATTGTGTGCCAACCGTGACGGATCCGTGTTAACGCGGTGACCCGCAGGCGTCACCATTTGCACAGTGATTTGGCGTTGCCGTTCGGCCGGCCTGGTCGCGGCCGGCGTGCTGGTCGCCGCCCTGGCGACCGATGCATCGTCGGCGGTCGATCCACCACGGGCGTCGGCGGCGGCCGCCGGGCCGACGTTGCCGCTCGGTCACGTCGGGCAGTGGATGACCGACACGGACGGTCGCGTCGTGGTGTTGCACGGGCTCAACCAGGTTTACAAGGTGCCGCCCTACGAGCCCTCGGCCGACGGGTTCGGGGACGACGACGCGACTTTCCTTGCGGCCAATGGTTTCAACGCGATGCGGCTCGGCGTCATCTGGGCGGCGGTCGAGCCGCAGCCGGGCAGCTATGACGACAACTACCTCGCCTCGATCGCGCAGACCGTGGGGACGCTGGCGTCCCACGGCATCGTCAGCCTCCTGGATTTTCACCAGGATCTTTACAACGAGGTGTTCCAGGGCGAGGGAGCACCTGCGTGGGCTGTCAAGACCGACGGGCTGCCCAACCCGCAATTGGGCTTTCCCGGTAACTACTTCGCGAATCCGGCCGAGGAGTTCGCCTGGAACGCCTTCTGGCGCAACGCACCAGCGCCGGACGGGGCCGGGTTGCAGGACCACTACGCACGCTCCTGGGCGCATGTCGCGGGCTTCTTTCGCGGCAACCCAGCGGTTTTCGGCTATGAGGTGTTGAACGAGCCGTGGCCCGGCTTCATCTGGGAGGGTTGTGTCAACCCGGTGCTGGGCTGCCCGCTGCAGGACCACAAGCTCACCGACTTCTACCGGAAGATCGTGCCGGCCATCCGCGCCGCCGACCCGACCAGGCTGGTGTTCTTCGAGCCGAACACCTTATTCGACGAGGGCATCCACACCGACCTCGGCCACGTCGCCGACCCGTACACCGGGTTCTCGTTCCACGACTACTGCGCCATCGAATCAGCGCTGCACAAAAACGTCGCCTGCCGCTTTCAGGACGGCATCACGATCACCAACGCCAGCCTCTACGCGGGCCTCAATGGCATCCCCCCACTGCTGACCGAGTTCGGCGCGACCAATGACCTGAAGAACATCGCCGAGGTGATGCGCCACACCGACCGCCAGCGGATGGGCTGGCTGGAGTGGGCGTATACCGGCAACGACAAGACGAGCTCGTCGCCGACCGACCAGGCGCTGGTGTTCAACCCGGCCCTGCCGCCGACCGGCGGCAACGTCAACGCGGCGAAGCTCGCGGTGTTGGCGGCGCCGTATCCTCAGGTGGTCGCTGGCACGCCCAGGGAGTGGTCGTTTCGCTCGGGCACCTTCCGGCTGTGTTATTCGACGGAACGGGTCGACCGCGGTGGCCGTTTCCCGCCCGGCGCGCCGACGTTCGTCTCGGTCCCGCCCGTCGAGTATCCGAACGGCTATCAGGTAAATATCACTGGCGGACAGGTGGTTTCGGCGCCCAATGCCCCGGTGCTGGCGGTCGTGGCCAACGCGGGCGCGGACACCGTCGACGTGGCCGTCACACCCTGATTGCTCAGATGGCGACGACGCCTACCAGGCCTTCCAGCCAGGTGAAGTCGTCAGCGTTTCGGGTGTAGAGGTCCAGGCGGCTGGCGTGCGCGGTCGCCGCGATCAGCAGATCGGCGAATCGGCTCCGCGGCGTGCGACCGTCCCGGATGACTGCCCCGACAATGAGGCCGTAGCTGCGTGCGGCGGCCGCGTCGAACGGGATCGGTTCTAGTGCCGACTCGACCTCCTGCAACCGGGCCTGCCGCTTCGCCGCTTCGACGGGGTCCGCGGCCAGGAGTGGACCGGCCGCCAATTCGGCTGCGGTGACAGCGGATATCGCGATCTCGTCGGGCAGTGCAGCGAGCACGGCCGGGTCATGCCAGTCCACGACGACGGAGGTGTCGAGGAGCCCTGACGACACGCTAGAGTCCCTGCTCTATCAGGCGGTCAAGGTCGGCACGGAACCGACGATGATCGATACGCACGCCGGTCGTTGCCAACGCAGCGACTTCATCGCGGGAAATGAAAGTGCGCCGGGCGGACCTGATCGGCCGAAGCTCGGCCACCGGCTCACCGTTGCGCGTGACCACGAACGTCTCACCCGCGGTCACCGCTTCGATCACCTTGGCGTTTTCGTTGCGCAGTTCACGCTGGGCGATGGTCCGAACCATTTCTGCAGTGTAGCAGAAAGTGCTACAGGGTGCTACGCGCTGAGATACCGCCGCAGCATTTCCGCCGCTTCGGTGATGTTGGCGACCGCCACCCGCTCGTCGCGGGTGTGCGCCACGTTGGGGTCACCAGGCCCGAAATTGACCGCCGGAATGCCCAGCCCGGCGAACCGCGCCACGTCGGTCCAGCCATATTTGGCACGCACCCGTCCCCCGGCGGCTTCGACCAGCGCCTTGGCGGCGGGCTGTGACAGGCCGGGCAGCGCGCCGGGGGCGGCGTCGGTCTGCTCGATCCGCACGTCGAGCCCGTCGAACACGTCGCGCACGTGTTGCATCGCGGCGGCCACCGACCGGTCCGGGGCGAAACGGAAGTTGACGGTCACCGAGGCGGCGTCGGGAATCACGTTGCCGGCCACGCCGCCGTCGATGCGCACCGCCGAGAGGCCTTCCCGGTAGACGCACCCGTCGATGTCGGCGTCGCGAGCGGAGTACTCGGCCAGCCTGTCCAGCACGGCGCCCAGCTTGTGAATGGCGTTGTCGCCCAACCAGGAACGGGCCGAGTGGGCGCGGGTTCCGGCGGCGCTGACGACCACGCGCAGCGTGCCCTGACAGCCGGCCTCGATGTAGCCCGCGGTGGGCTCGCCCAGGATGGCCACGTCGGCGGACAACCACCCTGGCAGCTCGCGCTCGATGCGGCCCAAACCGTTTGCGGCCGCGTCGATTTCCTCGCAGTCGTAGAACACCAACGTCAGGTCGTGCACCGGTTCGGCCACGGTCGCGGCCAGGTGGAGGAAGACCGCGTCACCGGACTTCATGTCCGCGGTGCCGCAGCCGAACAGGTCGCCGTCCGCGCGGCGGCTGGGCAGGTTTCCGGCCGCCGGGACGGTGTCCAGGTGCCCGGCCAACAGCACGCGTGATGGCCGACCCCACTGGGTGCGCGCCAAAACGGCGTTGCCGTTGCGAATTATCTCGAAGCCCGACGTTTGGGCGCGCAGCGCGGCCTCCACCTCGTCGGCCAGGCAGGCTTCGTTTCTCGATTCGCTGGGAATGTCGACGAGCGCCGCGGTCAACTCGATCGGATCCCCGCGCAAGTCCAGCACGCCCCCAAGGGTAGTGGCACGGCCTGGGCAAGTAGCGTGTCCGCCGTGACTGGAGCTGCAGGAATCGGGCTGGCGACGCTGGCCTCGGATGGGTCGATCCTCGACACGTGGTTTCCCGCGCCGGAACTGACCGAATCGGGCACCAGCGCCACCTCGCGACTGGCGATGTCGGACGTTCCCCCGGAGCTGGGCGCGCTCGTCGGCCGCGACGACGACCGCGGCACCGAAACGATCGCCGTGCGCACGGTCATCGGCTCGCTGGATGACGTCGCCGCCGACGCCTACGACGCCTACCTGCGGCTCCACCTGTTGTCGCACCGCCTGGTGGCGCCGCACGGGCTGAACGCCGGCGGCTTGTTCGGCGTATTGACCAACGTCGTGTGGACCAATCGCGGACCCTGCGCCATCGAGGGTTTCGAAGCGGTCCGGGCGCGGCTGCGCCGCCAGGGACCGGTGACGGTCTACGGCATCGACAAATTCCCGCGAATGGTCGACTACGTCGTGCCTACCGGCGTCCGCATCGCCGACGCCGACCGGGTGCGGTTGGGCGCCCACCTGGCGCCCGGCACGACGGTGATGCACGAGGGCTTCGTCAACTACAACGCCGGCACGCTGGGCTCATCGATGGTGGAAGGCCGCATCTCGGCGGGCGTCGTGGTGGGCGACGGGTCGGACGTCGGTGGTGGGGCGTCGATCATGGGCACGCTGTCCGGCGGCGGCACCGCTGTGATCTCGATAGGCAAGCGGTGCCTGCTCGGGGCCAACGCGGGGCTGGGCATTTCGCTCGGCGACGACTGCGTCGTCGAGGCCGGCCTTTATGTCACCGCCGGCACCAAGATCACGACGGCCGACGGCAACACCGTCAAGGCCCGTGAGCTCTCCGGGGCGAATAACCTGTTGTTCCGGCGCAATTCGGTCACCGGGGCCGTCGAGGTGGTGGCACGCGACGGCCAGGGCATCGCGCTCAACGAGGATCTGCACGCCAACTGAAGTCAGCGGCCCACACGTTCCAGGCCGGCGCCAAGGGGCGTTCCGCTGGTTTCCGGCAGGAGATAGGTACACACCAGGCTGGCCAGCACGAGCGCGGCCAGCATCAGATCGATCGCCCAGCTGCCGTAGGTTGCCACCAGCGTCCCGGCAATCAGCGGCGGCAGGGCACCAGCGACGACGCCTGACAGATTCACCACCATCGCCGCCCCGCTGTAGCGGTAGCGGGTGGCGAACAGTTCGGGGATGAAGGCTCCCGTGGGCCCGGAGCCGATTCCGCCGGTGGCGGACATGCCGACGATGGCCACCGCGTATAGCAGGGGATTGCCGGTGTTCATCAACGGCATCACCACGAACGCCCATGGCAGACAGCACCACCAGCCCAGCAACATCACGCGACGCCGCCCGATCCGGTCGCTCATGCCGGCGGAAAACGAGACGACGGCGATGCTGACCAGACCGGCCAGGACGCCGACCGACCAGATGAAGCTGCGCGAATAGCCCAGCTGGGAGTGGGCATAGACGATCAGGTACGTGTTGCCCATGTAGGCGAAGCCAAAGCCGCCCAGAATGCTGCCGGCACCCAGGGCGATCTCCCGGCGCTGCAGGCGCACCAGCTCCGCGAGCGGCGCTTTGGGGACCATGTTGCGCGCCTTTTCCTCGGCGAACACCGGCGTCTCGTCGATGTTGAGCCGGACGTAGAGGGCGATTCCGATCAGCGCCGCGCTGAGCAGGAACGGCAAGCGCCATCCCCACTGCATGAAGGCGGAGCTCTGTTCACCGATGCTGACGTTGACGCCCAGAAACGTCAGGCTGCTCATCACCCCGGCCGTGCCGGCGCCGAGCAGGGTGAACATGCCGTAGCGGCCCCGTTTGGCGGGAGGCGCGTACTCGGCGCTCAACAACGCCGAGCCCGCCCATTCGCCGCCGACGGCAAAGCCTTGCAGAATCCGCAGCGCGATCAGGATCACCGGCGCCGCCGCCCCGATGGCCGCCGTGCTGGGCACCACGCCGACGCTCACGGTCGACACCGCCATGATCAGCAGCGTGGCGATCAGCGTCTTCTTGCGGCCCAGCCGGTCACCGAAGTATCCGAATACCGCGGCCCCCAGCGGCCGGGACAGGAACGCGGTGGCAAACGTCGCCATCGAGGCGACCGTGGCCAACGTCGGGCCCAGGCCGGGGAAGAACACGAAAGGAAAGACCAGCGCGGCCGCCGTGCCATAGATGAGGAAGTCGTAGTACTCGATCGCCGACCCGACAAGACACGAGATCGCCACTCGCCGCATCGGTGTGGACGCCGGGCCGGCCACCATCGTCACGGCGGTGCCACCCGGGTTGCCTGTCTTCACCGCTACGACGGTAGGGGAAGCTTGGCCGTCCTGCTTGGTGGATAGCTGGCAATATCCTGCGTGTCGCCCAAAAGCATGTACGTTCGTCGGCCCTCGCGTGGGCCGGGGTTCATCCCTCGGCCAGCAACTGCTTCTTGAGGACCTTGCCCATCGCGTTGCGTGGCAGGCTGTCTACGACCCGTACCTCACGCGGCCGCTTGTGCACCGAAAGCTGTTGGGCGACAAACTCGATAAGCTCATCCGGGTCGGCCGCGCCGACGACGTAGGCGACGATGCGCTGTCCCAGGTCCTCGTCGGGCAGCCCGACGACGGCCGCCTCTGCCACGCCGGGATGACCGAGCAACGACGTTTCAATCTCGCCGGCGCCGACGCGGTATCCGCCCGACTTGATCAGGTCGACGGACTCGCGTCCCACGATGCGGTGCATGCCGCCGCCGTCGATCACCGCGACATCGCCGGTGCGATACCAGCCATCGGCATCGAACGCCTCCGCGGTGGCTTCCGGCCGATTCAGGTATCCGTCAAACATCGTCGGGCCCCGAACCTGAAGGCGCCCAACCGTTTCGCCGTCATGCGGGGCGGGCGCGTCGTTGTCGTCGAGCAGCCGCGTCTGCACGCCGGCGATGGGCAGGCCCACCCAGCCGGGACGCCGCTCTCCGTCGGCCCGCGTGGAGATCGTGATCAGCGACTCCGAGGTGCCGTACCGTTCGATGGCCTGATGCCCGGTCAGCTCGGCCAGCCGGTCGAACACCGGCACCGGCAGCGCTGCGCTCCCGGACACCAGTAGCCGAGCAGGCCGCAGCGCCCTGGCCGCCGACTCGTCGGACGCGACCCGCGACCATACCGTCGGGACGCCGAAATACAGGGTGCCGCCGGCCTGTTCGCGGGCGTGCGCGTAGCCGGCCGGTGTGGGTTTCCCGGTGTGCACGAAGCGATTTCCCATCCGCAGCGACCCGAGCAGCCCCAGCACCAGCCCATGTACGTGAAACAGTGGCAGGCCGTGCACCAGGACGTCGTCGGCCGTCCACTGCCAGGCCTCGGCGAGGGCGTCCAGATCGGCGGCGATCGCGCGACGGCTCAGCTGAACGCCCTTGGGCAGCCCGGTGGTGCCCGAGGTGTAGACGACCATCGCGGGGTCATCGGGCGACGGCTCGGGGTACCGGTGCCAAGAGCGGGCGTGCAAACGAACCGGGATGTGCGGCAGCCCTTCCGGCTGCGCGGGCGTCGGGCCCAGCCACGCCTGCACCCTCGAATCGGTGAGCATGTGGCGACGTTCGGCCACACCGACATCCGAGGGTATCGGGACAAAGGGCACGCCGGCGATCAGGCAGCCGGTGATCGCCAGCACCGTCGACGCGGTCGGCGTGGCGAGGACGGCGACGCGGTTCGCCCCGGCGACCCGCTCGGCCACCGACGTTGCGGCACCGACCAAGTCGCTACGGCTCAGCACCGCACCGTCGATCCTGACCGCGTCCGCGATGTCGATGGCGGTGACGGCCGACGGGTTCAGCGATGCCAGCAACACGTGAGCAGGTTACTGCTCGTCCCAGATCTTCATCAGGGTGGACAGGATCTCCTCGCCGCGCCCCAGCCCGCCCAGGTGGCTTTCGCCGTGCAGGACGAACAGCTCGGCGTCGGGCAGCAGAGAAACGACGTGTTCCCCGTGGGCGAAGGGGACGATGTGGTCGCTGTCGCCGTGCCACCAGCGGACCGGGACCTTGACCTGGTCGAGCCGGAAACCCCAGTCCTGCGTGAACAGGATGATGTCGTTGAAGGGGGCCGCCAGTTGCTTGCGGCTGCCGTTGAGCAGGTCGTCGAGGAACATGGCCTTGAACTCGGGCCGGGTGAGCAGGCGCCGGTCGCCTTCGGGTGACACCAGGGCGTAGAGCTCGAGCGCGGTATTGGCGACCGGGCGGATCGCCCGGATCATCAGGCTCGCGCCGATCCGCAGCGGGTCACCACCCAGCCGCAACAATGGCGCCGCTCGCTTACCGAGGTTCATCAGACCGCTGGCGATCCCCTCGTCGCCGAGGAATGGCGCCACGCCGCCGAGCACCCCGGCGGCCACGATCCGGTCGGGCAGCACCGCGGCGGCGGCCAGCGCGTACGGGCCGCCGCCGGACAGGCCGATCACCGCCATTTTGTGAATGCCCAGCGTGTCCGCGATGGTCCGCAAGTCATCGCCGAACGCCCGAATGTTCTGGTACCGATGGGGCGTCGACGAACCGATACCCGGCCGGTCGATGCCGATCAGGCGGATGTCGTGCTGCTCGGCGTAGACCCGAGCCTCGACCGGGATCTGCCGCCGGGCGCCGGGCGTTCCGTGAAACCAGAAGACCGCGCGACCCCACGGGGCACCGAACTCGGCGAAACCGATCTGGCGGTCCTCCCCGACGGCGATGTTGCCTTCCAGCTTGGGGCGGGCGATCGCGATGGCCATGTCCAGCAGCTTGGCATGCGGCGCGCCGTTTACCAAAGGCTCACTTCGGCGACCCTGGGCGCAGCGCTGCGGTGTTCACGGCCTTCTTCAGGTATCTCAGGCAGGAACGCCGATGGCCTTCACTTCCATGTACTGGTGCAGCCCGCTTATCCCGCCGCTTTCGCGGCCGAACCCGCTCAATTTGAACCCGCCGAACGGGGCGTCACCCGGCCCCACCCCGTTGACCGCGACCTGGCCGGTGCGGATGCGGCGCGCAACCCCGACCGCCCGGTCCACGTCGCCGCCCCAGACGGCGCCGGAAAGCCCGTAGCGGGAGTTGTTGGCGATCGCTACCGCGTCGTCGTCGTCGCGGTAGCGCAGCACCGAAAGCACGGGCCCGAACACTTCTTCCTGGGCGATCGTCGAATCCGGGTCGACGTCGGTGAGAATCGTGGGCTCGAAGTAGTAGCCGACGTCCAGGCCGGCGGGGCGGCCGCCGCCGGTCGCCAGCTTCGCCCCGTCGCTGACCGCCCCGTCGACGTGGGCCTGAACGCGCGCCAGCTGGGCGGCGCTGATGAGCGGGCCCATCTGCGCCTCGGGGTCCCTCGGGTCGCTGACGCGGACCTCACGGGCGAGCGCGACGAGCCGGTCGACGACGTCGTCGTGCAGCGAATCCGGAAGCAGGAGCCGGCTGTGCAGGATGCAGGCCTGCCCGGCATGCAGCGAGCAGCAATCGAACAGCATCTGCTGCAGCATCTCGTCGGTCACCTGGGTGTCGTCGAGCACGATGCTCGCCGACTTCCCGCCGCACTCGAGCAAGAGGCGCTTCATTGCATCGCCGGCGGCCCGCATGACCTCGCAGCCGACGGCCGAGCTGCCGGTGAAGCTGACCATGTCGATGCGCGGATCGGTGGTCAGCAGCCTGGCGGCCTCGAGGCTGGACGGCGTGACGACGTTGACAACGCCCGGCGGGATGTCGGTGTGCTCGTCGATGATGGCCGCGAGGGCGAGTCCCGCGAACGGCGTCAGCGGCGAGGGCTTGAGCACGACCGTATTGCCCGCGGCCAGAGCGTTATTCACCTTCAAGACGTTGAGGCAGTGGGGAAAGTTCCACGGTGTCAGGATCGACACGACACCGAGCGGCTCGCGACGCAGCAGCGTCGTTCCGGCGCCGACTCCGGTGACCGGCTCGTCGGTCAACTTCGTGGCGAGTTGGGCCGCATGCATGGACATGTATGCGGCGCCGTCGATCTGCATCACGCGCTCATTGGCGACGCAGCCCCACTCCACCTGCGACAGTGCGAAGAACTCGTCGGCGTGCTTGCGCAGGGCCTCGCCGAGCTGGTTGAGGCAGCGGGCCCGCTCCTCGGGACCGGTCCTCGCCCAAGGCCCGGTGTCGAAGGCCCGGCGCGCGGCGGCGATCGCCTCCCCGACCTGGGCGACGCTCGCGTCGGGCGCGGTACCGATGGGCTTTTCGGTGGCCGGGTCGATGTCGTCATAGCGACCGTCCTGCGGCTCGACCCATGTGCCGTCGATGTACAGCTGGTATGTGTCGACAAGTCCGGGCATATGCCACCTCATCCATCGGTCATCTCGTGACTCAGTGTTCACCCGTCAGACTTCGCCGTCAATCGTCGAGGACGCGAATTTGTGGCTTTCTCAGATGCGTTGTCCGCGTATTGACAGTACCGGGCCGCGCGGAGTAGACCTGTCTCGCAGGACAGATCGCGTCAATCTGTCGGATGCCTGTCGCCCGAGAGGGGCCTGCCGTGCGGACCACTTTTCCCTTGCACTCCCCCGACTTCTACGCCGGCGATCCGTACCCGGCCTACCGGGAGTTGCGCGCCACATCGCCGGTGTGCTGGAACGACGTCACCAACTTCTGGGCGCTGCTCAAGTACGAGGACTGCCGTTTCGTGTCCAGTAACCCGGCCCTGTTCTCCTCCGCCCGGGGCGTCACCATCCCCGATCCGCATATCCCCAACCCGGTGCAGCAGGGCAGCCTGCTGTTCACCGACCCGCCGCGACACCGCCAGCTGCGCAAGCTGATCAACGCGGGTTTCACGCGCCGGCAGGTGAACATCCTCGAGCCGAAAATCCGGGAGATCGTGCGCGGGATCCTCGATCGCGTCGAGCCCGATTCGACCGTCGAGTTCGCCGAAGAGATCGCCGCTCCGCTGCCCACCCGCATCATCGCCGAACTGCTGGGCGCTCCGCCCGACGATTGGGAGCGGTTCCGAACCTGGTCGGATGCGGCCACGGGGACCGCCGACCCGGAGATCGAGCTGGAAATCTTTGTGGCCCTTGGGCAATGCTACGACTACTTTGGGGAGCTGATCGCGGCCAGGCGCGTCGAGGCGCGCGAGGACATGCTGTCGATTCTCGCCAATGCCGAGATCGACGGGGATCGGCTCACCGACGAAGACCTGCTCAACTTCGCCTTCCTGCTGCTCGTTGCCGGCAACGAAACAACCCGCAACCTGATCGCGCTGGGCACCTGCGCGCTGATCCGGCACCCCGACCAGTTGCGCCTGCTGGTCGACGAGCCGTCGCTGATTCCGGGCGCCGTCGAGGAAATGTTGCGGTGGAACAGCCCGGTGGTCCATATGGCGCGCACCGCGACGGCCGACGTCGAGATCCGCGGCCAGGCGATCGCCGAGGGCGAGGTGGTCGTGATGCTCTATGGGTCGGCCAACCGCGACGAGGACGTATTCGGTAGCGACGCAGAAGAATTCAAGGTGACGCGACACCCCAATCCGCACATCGCGTTCGGCTGCGGTGAACACTCCTGCCTGGGTGCGCAATTGGCGCGTCTCGAGGCATGCGTCCTGTTCGACGAGCTGCTGCGCCGCTTTCCCAACCTGGAGCTGGTCGGCGAGGTGGACCGGATGCGGGCGACCATGGTCCCCGGCGTGAAACGCATGCCGGTGCGGCTGGGGGCGAACGCATGACCGATTCGCCGAACGAGCTGCATGACAAGCTTCGGGCGCTCGTCGGGCGGCCCACCGGCGGCACCGGAAAGCCCTCAGTGGCACCGGATCCCGTCAACCAGCCGATGATCCGGCACTGGGCTCATGCGCTCGACGACATGAACCCGGCCTATTTGGATCCGGAGTTCGCCGCCGCATCGAGGTTCGGCGGCATCGTGTCGTCGCCCGTCATGCTGCAGACCTGGACGATGCCGGCGCCGAAGCTCGAGGGCATCGGTGACCGGGGCGGCTCCCCCGTCGAGATCACAAGCAACCCAACGAAATTCCTCGACGACGCCGGCTACACCAGCACGGTGGCGACGAACTCGGAATTCGAGATCGAACGCTATCCCCGACTGGGCGACGTCATCACCGCGACCGCGGTCTACGAGGACGTCTCCGAGGAGAAGAAGACGGCGCTGGGGACCGGCTATTTCCTGACCTGGTTGACGACGTACACCGACCAGAACGGTGAGGTGCTGGGGCGACAGCGATTCCGCGTGCTGCGATTCAGGCCGGAACGCTGATGGCGCCCCGCTTGGCACCCGCGGTCAGCCGGGACACCGAATTCTTCTGGAACGGCCTGCGCGAGCACAAGCTGCTGATCCAGCGCTGCACCGGCTGCGGCGCACTGCGCCATCCGCCCCGGCCCATGTGCCCGAAATGCCGCTCCCTGGAATGGAACACGATCGAGTCGCCCGGCCGCGGCACCGTCTACAGCTATGTCATGCCGCTCGAACCCCGGTTCCCCTTCTTCGACTATCCCTACATCGTCGTGCTGGTGCAGCTCGACGAAGGGGTGCGACTGGTATCCAACCTGTGTGACATCGCCCCACCTGACGTCACGGTCGGGATGCCGGTCGAGGTCTTCTACCGGACCTTCGATGACGACCTTGTGCTGCATCAGTTCCGGCCGATAGAACCAAAGCAGTGACGACCGCCAATGCCGCGCCCAAGAGGACCTTGCAGTGGGCCGACATCGAACTCGGTCACGAGGTCACCCCGCTCGAAATCCCCGTCACAACAACGATGATCGTCGCCGGCGCGATCGCGTCGCGGGATTTCATGCCGGTGCACCACGACCGCGACTTCGCCAACAAGCAGGGTTCGCCGAACCTGTTCATGAACATCCTGACGACCAACGGATATTGCGTGCGCTTCCTCACCGACTGGGCCGGCCCCGAGGCGATGGTGAAGAACCTGTCGATTCGCCTGGGCGTGCCCTGCTTCCCCGACGACCCGCTGCGCTTCACCGGCAGCGTGACCGGCAAGACGGCCGGGCACGATGGTGAGAACTTCATCGAAGTAACGTTCAAGGGCACCAACAGCCTTGGTGACCACGTCTCCGGCACCGCGATCCTCAGCCTGCTCGACGGGGCGGGCACATGAGCCGCTCGCTGCCCGGCAGCTGTGCCATCGCCGGAATCGGCCAGACCGAGTTCTCCAAGGAGTCCGGACGCAGCGAGCTGCAATTGGCTTGTGAGGCGGTCAGTTCCGCGCTCGACGATGCCGGCCTGGAACCGGATGACGTCGATGGCATGGTCACCTTCACGATGGACTCCAGCGACGAGATCGACATCGCGCGCAACGTGGGCATCGGCGACCTGAGCTTCTTCTCCCGCGTGCATCACGGCGGCGGGGCGGCGGCCGGCACCGTGGTGCACGCGGCGATGGCCGTCGCGACGGGCGTCGCCGACGTGGTCGTCTGCTGGCGCGCGTTCAACGAACGCTCCGGCTTCCGCTTCGGCGGCAGCGGCCGCACCAGCGCCGAAACCCCGCTGTTCATGGCGCATTATGCGCCGTTTGGCTTGCTCACCCCCGCGGCCTGGGTCGCGCTGCACGCCCAGCGCTACATGTCGACCTACGGGGTGACCAACGAGGACTTCGGCCGCATCGCCGTCGTCGACCGAGCGCACGCGGCCACCAATCCAGACGCCTGGTTCTACCAGCGCCCGATCACGCTCGCGGACCACCAGAACTCCCGCTGGATCATCGAACCCGTGTTGCGACTGCTGGATTGCTGCCAGGAGACTGACGGCGGGGTCGCCCTGGTGGTGACCAGCGCCGAGCGCGCCCGCGACCTGCGCCAGCCGCCGGCCATCATCACCGCCGCCGCCCAAGGCGCGGCCGCGGACGGCGAGATGATGACCAGCTACTACCGCGACGACATCACCGGGCTGCCCGAAATGGGCGTGGTCGCCGAAAAGCTCTGGCGCGATTCGGGCCTCAAGCCCCAGGACATCCAAACCGCCTTCATCTACGACCATTTCACGCCGTTTGTGTTCACCCAGCTCGAGGAGCTCGGCTTCTGCGGGCGCGGCGAGGCCAAGGACTTCGCCACCGTCGAGCGCCTGTCGCTCGGCGGAGAATTTCCGATCAACACCAACGGCGGGCTGCTCGGCGAGGCGTACATCCACGGCATGAACGGCATCACCGAGGGCGTGCGGCAGGTGCGCGGCACCTCCTGCAACCAGGTCGACGGCGTCGAGCACGTGCTGGTCACGTCGGGCACCGGGGTGCCGACCAGCGGGCTGATTCTGGCGCCGGCCGGCTGAGGGCGCTCGGATGACCCAGGCCTCCATCACCCAGGCGTCGGACACTCGCGAGCTCATCGTCGAGTCCGCGTACGCGTGCTTCCGCCGCCACGGGCTGCAGAAGACCACCATCGTCGATATCGCGAAGACTGCCAACGTATCCCGCAGCACAATCTACGAGTACTTCAGCGACAAGGGTTCCATTCTGGAAGCGTGCGCCGAGCACGCATCCGAGCAGTTCTACCGCGAGATGTCCGAGGCGATGGACCGGGGCGGGTCGTTGGAAGAGAAGCTGAGCCGCGCCGCCGTGTTCGTGACGCAGGCCCGGCGGAGCCTTGCGGCCGGGCGGTACTTCGACGAAGACGCGATCAGCCTGCTGCTAACCAAGGACGCCGCCGTGCTGTTGCGCGAATGCGTCGACTTCTTCGCCCCGTACCTGTCCGCGGCCAAGCTGACCGGCGAGGTTCGCAGGGACCTGGACGTGCAGGCCGCCGGCGAATGGTTCGCCCGGATACTTTTCTCACTGTTCAGCACGCCGTCGTCGACGCTGGACATGGACAATCCCGACGTGGCAGCGGAATTCGTGCGTGCGCATGTGGTCCGCGGCTTCGCCGGCGACCGCGCGCGGCAGCGTCGCGCTTAGCGCCCGTCCCGCCAACTTCCCGCCCAGAGACTACGCGCGGACCACGTCATTACCTTCGAACCCGAGGACGCCAAACCGGTAGCCTGAAGCGCGCTTGGGGGCACCAACCGTGACGGCTGCCCTACGTCCGGAGCGCCCGCAAGAAGAACGCGAGATTGGCCGGACGCTCCGCGAGTCGCCGCATGAAGTACCCATACCACCGCGTGCCGAACGGCACGTATACCCGCACGCGGTTGCCCGCGTCGGCCAGCCGTCGCTGTTCACCGTCGCGGATGCCATACAGCATCTGGTATTCGAAATCCCGGGCGCCGCGCCCGCATTCAGCGGCCACCGCGGAAACCGCGGAGAGTATCGCCGGATCGTGCGACGCTACCATCGGGTACCCGCGGCCCGCCATCAGCAGCCGAAGGCAACGCAGATACGACGCCGTGACCTCGGCGTCGTCCCGGTAGGCCACCGACGCGGGTTCGTCGTAGGCGCCCTTGCCACAACCGGATCCGCGCGCCCGCGGCGGCGAATTCGGCGCAATCGCCCGGCGTGCGGCGCAGGTAGGCCTGTAAAACAGTTCCCAACCACGGGAACTCGGCGCGCAGATCACGCACGATCGACAACGTCGAATCGGTGGTCGTGTGATTCTCGGCGTCCACGGTCACCCACACGCCCACTCGCTGCGCAGCCGTGCAGATCGCCCAGGCGTTCTCCCGCGCGATCTTTTCGCCATCCCGCTCCAGCGACTGCCCCAGCGCCGACAGCTTCACCGACACCTCCAGCGGCGCGACGCCGTCATGCCCGGGACCCTCACGCCGGCCCAGCTCGTCGACCAGATCGACGTAGACGCGCACCGCCGCATCGGCGTCCTCGGCGCTCGTGACATCCTCGCCGAGATAGTCGATGCTGGCATACCGACCTGACCTACGCAGGGCGGCAACGGTTTCCAATGCCGACGCGATCGTCTCCCCCGGCACGAATCGACGCACCACCCTACGGGTGACCGGCAACCGTTCGGCCGAGCGGCGCAATGATTCTCGCCGACCGGCTGCCAGGATCGCCGGACGAAGGGTATGGGCGAAAACGCCGGCCATCAGCCGGACCCCATGTGGGGATAGGCGTGATCGGTTGCGGGGACGAACGTCTCCTTGATGGTGCGCGCCGACGTCCAGCGCAGCAGGTTCAGCACCGATCCGGCCTTATCGTTGGTGCCGGACCCGCGCGAACCGCCGAACGGTTGGCGCCCGACCACCGCGCCGGTCGGCTTGTCGTTGACGTAGAAGTTTCCGGCCGCGAACCGCAATCGGTCCTGGGCGGTCGCCACCGCCCCCCGGTCGTCGGCGACGACCGCGCCGGTCAGCGCGTACCGGGACCCGGCGTCGATCACGTCCAGGATTCGCTCGTAGCGATCGTCGGGGTACACGTGCACCGACAGCACCGGGCCGAAGTACTCCGTCGCGAATGATTCGTCGGTCGGGTCGTCGGACAGCAACACCGTCGGGCGGACGAAATAGCCGACGTCGTCGTTGTATTCGCCGCCCACCGCTATGGTGACGCCCGGCGCGCCCTTCGCCCGCTCGATGGCGTCAACGTTCTTGACGAATGCGCGGCGGTCGATCAGCGCGCCGCCGTAGTTGCTGAGATCGCTGACGTCGCCGTAGCGCAGCGCGGCGGTCGCGCCCAGGAAGGTGTCGCCCATGCGCCGCCACACCGAATGCGGGATGAACGCCCGAGACGCCGCCGAGCATTTCTGGCCCTGGTAGTCGAAAGCACCGCGAATCAGCGCCGTACACAACACATCCGGCCGCGCGGATGCGTGGGCCACGATGAAGTCCTTACCACCCGTCTCCCCGACCAAACGCGGGTAACTCTGGTAGCGACCGATATTGGCGCCCACGCGCTGCCACAGATGCTGGAACGTGGCCGTCGACCCGGTGAAATGTATGCCGGCCAGCCGCGGATCGGCTAGGGCCACATCGGAAACCGCGAAGCCGTCGCCGGTCAGCAGGTTGATCACGCCGGGCGGCAAGCCCGCGGCCTCGAGCAGTTGCATCGTGAGATACGCCGACAAGGTCTGGGTGATCGACGGCTTCCACACGACGGTGTTGCCCATCAGCGCCGGCGCGGTCGGCAGGTTGCCGGCGATCGAGGTGAAATTGAAAGGCGTGATGGCGTACACGAAGCCGTCCAGCGGGCGGTAGTCCATGCGATTCCACTCGCCGGGCCCACTGATCGGCTGCTGAGCCAGGATTTGCCGGGCGAAGGCCACGTTGAATCGCCAGAAGTCGACTTGTTCACAGGGCGAGTCGATCTCGGCCTGGTAGGCCGACTTGGATTGGCCGAGCATCGTCGCGGCCGCGATCTTCTCCCGCCACGGCCCGGCCAGCAGGTCGGCCGCACGCAGAAAGATCGCGGCGCGATCGTCGAAAGGCATCGCCGCCCAGTCATTTTTGGCCGCCGTCGCGGCGTCGATGGCCATGGTCGCGTCGGCCTGTACAGCGTTGGTCAGGGTGCCCAATTTGGCGGCGTGCCGGTGTGGCTGCACGACGCCGATGCGCTCGCCGTCGCCCATCCGGTGTTGGCCGCCGATGACATGAGGAAGGTCGATCGGGTGGTCGGCCAGGCCTGCCAACTCGGTGAGCAGGCGGTTGCGTTCCGGCGATCGCGGCGCGTAATCGTGGACCGGTTCGTTGGCGGGCATCGGTACCTGGCTGATTGCGTCCATGCCGTCAAGGATCCCCGTGCCCGCGCCCGCTCTTGCTGGCTGATCAGCCAAGGAAATAGCGATCGGGTAGTACGATCGGACAATATGCGAGCGGCTGGCGTCGGGCTGGGACAACTGCTGCTCGCGCTGGATGCGACGCTGGTCAGCCTGGTGGACGCCCCCAGGGGGCTTGATCTTCCGATCGCCTCGACGGCGCTGATCGATTCCGATGATGTGCGGCTCGGCCTGGCCGCGGCGAGTTCGGCCGACGCGTTCTTTCTCGTTGCGGTCGCCGACGACGAGGCGCGACGGTGGGCGGAAAAGCAGGCCCGCGAACGCATACCGGTGGCCCTCTTCGTCAAAGAGCCGTCGGAGGCGCTGGTGGCCACCGCGGTCGCCGCGGGCTCGGCGGTGGTGGCCGTGGACCCGCGGGCCCGCTGGGAGCGGCTATATCGGTTGGTCAACCACGTCGTGGAACATCATGGGGACCACGGCGACCCGGTCGACGCATCGGGCACCGATCTTTTCGGCTTGGCGCAGTCGCTGGCCGAGCGCATCCACGGCATGGTCAGCATCGAAGACGCACAGTCCCACGTACTCGCCTATTCGGCCTCCAACGAGGAAGCCGACGAGCTCCGACGGCTGTCCATCCTGGGGCGCGCCGGGCCGCCCGAGCATCTGGAATGGATCAGTCAATGGGGCATCTTCGACGCGCTGCGATCCAGCGGAGACGTGGTGCGCGT
This sequence comes from Mycobacterium sp., assembly GCF_019247615.1. Lineage (GTDB taxonomy): Bacteria > Actinomycetota > Actinomycetes > Mycobacteriales > Mycobacteriaceae > Mycobacterium. Next base: position 37,886 of record NZ_JAFBAT010000139.1, read on the forward strand.
GGCGGAGCGTCCGGAGTTGGGGCTGCGTTCGCGCCTCGCGATCGGTATCCATCAGCCGGCGGGAGATGCCCGACGGCCGCAGGAGTTCGCCGGCACCATCTGGGTGCAACAAGGTGCGCAACCCCTCGCCGACGACGCCGAGGACATGTTGCGGGGTGCAGCGGTTTTGGCCGCCCGCATCATGTTACGGCTGGCGGTCCGGCCGTCCACGCATTCGCGGCTGGTGCAGCAACTCCTCGGACTCGCGGACGAGGGCACCTCCGACGCGGCGGCCGTCGCCGACGAACTGGGGCTCGTCGCCGATGACACGGCGGCGCTCATCGGCTGGGAGACTTTGCAAACCAGTGCACGTCAGCCACGGGTGGGTGACGTCTTGGCGCTGAGTGCCAGCGCTTTTCGCCGCGATGCCCAGGTCGCCGCGCACGGCAGGCGCGTTTACATGTTGCTGCCGCAGACAAAGGTCCGGTCTGTCGCGTCGTGGGTCCGCGGGACGATCAGCGCGCTGCGCGCCGAACTCGGCGTCGAACTGCGAGCGGCCGTCGCGGCGCCGGTGGCCGGTTTGGCGGAGCTGCCCACGGCGCGTAGCGAGGTGGATCGCGTGCTCGATAGCGCTGAGCGGCACCCGGTTTCGATCGGACAGGTGACCTCGCTCGCCGAGGCGCGCACCGCCGTCCTGCTCGACGAGATCGTCACCTTGGTCGGCGCCGACGAGCGGCTGGTCGATCCACGGATCCGCGACCTGCGCGCCCGGGACCCGATGCTGACCGAGACGCTGCGGACCTATCTGGACTGCTTCGGCGACATCGGCGCCGCCGCGCGGTCGCTGCACGTCCATCCCAACACGGTTCGCTACCGGGTGCGGCGGATCGAGAAACTGTTGTCGACGTCGCTGTCGGATCCCGAGGTGCGGCTTGTCTTTTCGATCGGATTGCGGGTGGCAGAGCGATCGGCGTAGTACATGCGCTTCCGCTGCGGCGATGCGCCGGCGACGCGGCAGGGGTAACGATGTCTTTTCGCGGTGGCGGTCCCGGCAGCACCGGTGGCGGGCCCTTGTCGACTTATGGCATTACCCAATCGAGGTCAAACGCGTTGCCGATGGCGTCTGCAAGGGCTGGCTCCTGCGACGCAAGGAGGTAGCCGATTTGACGACCAAGGTCAGACACCGGGATCGTTTGGATGTTGTCGCAGCTGACCACCGACGGTTGATTCAGCCCGTTCACTGTCCCCACGGGGACTTCGGTGGCCAGCCCACGGACGGTCGTTGTGATCGGGGCAACGCTGACGTTGGTGAGGTATGGACGGACGACCTCGCGGGTGAGAATCACGACGGGTCTAACTTTGTCAAGTTGGGCGATGCGGATAGGTCGCATCAGTCGATGTCGAGGAGGGTACGAGCAGAGCGGCCAGCTAGCGCATCGAGATCGCTCGGCGATGACACGCCGGCCGCGAGAATCTCCGCGTCCCGTTCGGCGAGACGACGGCGCCGTTCCCGTTCCAGCGCCCTCAGCACAACGGCCGCACGGCTGCGGGCATGCTCTGCCTTGACCTCGTCATCGATGAAAGCGACGATCTCGTCGGGTAAGCGAACTGCAATCTGTGTACTCACTTCATAGATGGTACCACTTTGGTATGCGTCTCTAGGAACCGAATACCCCAACTGCCTGGCGAAAGGCGGTTTCTTTGCAAGCGTGATCTTGGGATCGGTATCGGCTCGGGCGATATTCGCTTTCTCAAATGTGCGACCACCCGAGCATGAAGGACGATCGTGATCAGTATCCGAAAAGCCGACCCCGTGAATGCCCCGGAAATCCCGTCTCTCCTATGACCCGAGGATTGCGCGGTTGACAATGCACGCATTGGTCGCCGGAGCCCTGAACAACTGGCCTGCCCAAACGACCACCGCAGGGGCCTTGCCACTCGCGCCCGGGGCAACCGCTGCCGCCCACCGGAATCACGTCACCAACCCCGTGGTATGGGATAAGCCACCGCCGCCTCCGGGCCGCGCCGCCGGGTCTCATCAACAAAAGACAACCGCCAGCAAATTCCCGGAATTTTCTGCCCATATGCGTGATTTAACGCAATAGTTAGCTTCAGCGTGAAGCTAATCCGGTGCCTTGCAGCCGATTTGCCACCGGTTACCATTTCTTGGTGACAGCGAGTCCGTCGTCATACTTGGTGCTGGCTTCCCAGCGCAGCGGGAGCACGCTGCTGGTGGAATCGCTGCGCGCGACCGGGGTCGCCGGCGAGCCGCAGGAATTCTTCCAATACCTGCCGACCACGAGCCAGGCCCCGCAGCCTCGGGAGTGGTTCGCCGGGGTCGAGGACGAGTCGATCCTGCGTCTGCTCGACCCGTTGGACGCCGGTACGCCCGACCTCGCGCCGGCCGAGGTTTGGCGAGACTACATCCGCACCAGTGGGAGGACCCCGAACGGCGTGTGGGGCGGCAAGCTGATGTGGAACCAGGCGCCGCTATTGGTAAACCGCGCAAAAGACTTGCCGGATCGCTCCGGAGAGGGTCTGTTGGCCGCGATCCGCGACGTCATCGGCGAGGAACCGCTGTTCGTCTACGTCTACCGGCCCGACGTGGTGTCGCAGGCGGTGTCGTTCTGGCGCGCCGTCCAGACGCAGGTGTGGCGGGGCAGGCCCGATCCGATCCGCGATGCGCGCGCCACTTATCACGCCGGTGCGATCGCGCACGTGGTCACCATGCTGCGCGCCCAGGAAAAGGGCTGGCGCACGTGGTTTGCCGAAGAACAAGTAAAGCCCATGGAGATCGCATATCCGGTGCTGTGGCGCAATCTGACTCAGGTGGTGGCCACCATCCTCGAGCAACTTGGCCTCGATCCGCGACTGGCGCCCGACCCGGTGACGGAGCGCCAGGCCGACCAACGCTCAGACGAGTGGGTGGACCGCTACCGCGCCGACGCGCAGAGGGAGGGGCTGCCGACATGACCGCGCCCACTGACCTTTCACAGACGCGACGCGTCGACGAATTGCGGCTGCTGGAGGCAGAAGCGGTGCACGTCATCCGCGAGGTCGTCGCCGAGCTGGCGCGGCCCGTGCTGCTGTTTTCGGCGGGCAAGGACTCGATCGTCCTACTTCGCTTGGCGGAGAAGGCCTTTCGGCCACTGCCGCTGCCGTTTCCCGTCATGCACGTCGACACCGGCCACAACTTCCCGGAGGTGATCGAATTCCGCGATCGCCGGGTCACCGGCCACGGGCACAGGCTGATTGTCGCCTCGGTGCAGGAATCCATCGACAACGGCCGCGTGCCCGACCCGGGTCCGGGCGCCTCGCGCAATCGAGCGCAGACCCGCACGCTGCTCGACGCGCTGGAGGCCGGCGGCTTCGACGCGGCCTTCGGCGGCGCCCGCCGCGACGAGGAACGCGCCCGCGCCAAGGAACGCATCCTGAGCTTCCGCGACGAGTTCGGCCAATGGGATCCGCGCGCGCAGCGCCCCGAGCCGTGGTCGCTCTACAACGGACGGATCAAAAAGGGCGAACAGGTGCGGGTCTTCCCGCTGAGCAACTGGACAGAGCTCGACGTGTGGCGCTACCTCGAACTGGAAGACCTTGAAATACCATCGATTTACTATGCCCACGAGCGCGAGGTATTCGAGCGCGATGGAATCCTGCTGGCCGTGTCGGAGTACGCGGCGCCGCGCAACGGCGAAAGCTCCGCCGTGGAATGGGTGCGATACCGCACCGTCGGCGACCTGACCATCACCGGCGCCGTGCGCTCCCACGCCACCGACATCACCCGGGTCATCGAGGAGATCTCCGCGGCCACGGTCTCCGAGCGCGGTGAGACCCGCGCCGACGACCGCACGTCCGCCGCCGCGATGGAAGACCGCAAGCGCGAGGGCTACTTCTGATGACCCGCAACGGAATTACCCGCCAACTGCTACGCATCACCACCGCCGGTTCGGTGGACGACGGCAAGAGCACCCTGATCGGTCGACTGCTACACGACACCGACAGCCTGCCGCTGGACCACCTGGAAGCCGTCACCGACGAAGAGGGCGTCGCGGACCTGGCGGCGCTGTCGGACGGCCTGCGCGCCGAACGCGAACAGGGCATCACCATTGACTTTGCTTACCGCTCCTCTTCCACCGAGAGCCGCAGTTACATCCTCGCCGACACGCCGGGCCACGAACGCTACACCCGCAACATGTTCACCGGCGCCTCCAACGCGCACGTGGCCATCCTGCTGGTCGACGCGCGCGCCGGCGTCCTGCGGCAGACCCGCAGGCACGCCCGCATCGCAAAGCTGTTGTGCATCAAGCACTTTGTTGCGACCGTCAACAAGATCGACCTGATTGACTTCGACCAGGCCAGGTTCGCCGAAGTTGAAACCCAGCTGCGACAGTTGGCCGAACGCCTAAGCATCGACATCTCGGTAATTCCCATCGCCGCCAAGCACGGCGACAACGTCGTGCACCGCTCGGAGCGCACACCGTGGTACGGCGGGCCGACGCTGCTGCAATATCTGGAAGGGGTGGAACTCGCCGCGCCGCAGGCGGAGTCCTATCGCCTGCGCTTGCCGGTGCAGTGGGTGTCACGGCCCACCGCCGACGTCCGTCGCCGCTACACGGGGCGGCTGGCGGCGGGAACGCTGAGCGTCGGCGACCCGGTGGTCTCGCTACCCGCCGGCACCCGATCGACCGTGACGGCGCTGGACACCCTCGATGACGACCGCGCGATAGCCGTTGCGCCGCTTTCGATTTCGATCGAGCTGGCCGACGACATCGATGTCGGCCGCGGCGACATGCTCGTCAGCGGTACCGACGACGCGGTTCTGCCCGTGCCCGCGCGCGAACTCGACGCGACCGTGTGCTGGTTCGTGGACTCACCGCTGCGGGCGGGCGACCGGCTCGCGCTCAAGCAAACCACCAAGACGGTCCGGGCGACCGTGCAGGAGTTGCACTCGCGCCTGGATCCGGAGACGCTCGACGAGCTGGACGGCCCGGTTGAATTGGCGCTCAACGACATCGGCACCGTGACGCTCCGAACCAGCTCGGTCGTCATCGCGGACAGCTACGCCGACAACCGGGACAGCGGCGCGTTCATCCTGATCGATGAGACCACCAACGACACCGTCGGCGCCGGCACCATCATCGAGGCGCGGGAGGTCAAGCCGGGCACCCATCCGCGCACCGACATCCGCTGGCACCCCTCGGCACTGGACCGTGGCCACCGATGGCGGACCACCGGACAGGCGGGCGCGACGATCTGGTTCACCGGCCTGCCGGCATCCGGCAAGTCGACCATCGCGGTCGCCGTGGAGCGAGCGCTCGTCGAATCGGGCCGGGTGGCCTACCTGCTCGACGGCGACAACCTTCGTCACGGCCTGTCGGACGACCTGGGTTTCTCCCCCGGCGACCGCACGGAAAACATCAGGAGGGTCGGTCATCTGACCCGTCTGTTGGCGGACGCGGGGGTGGTCGCGCTGGCGTCACTCGTGTCGCCGCTCAAGTCCGACCGCGAGACCGCGCGCGCCCTCAACGACGCCGCCAAACTGCCCTTCATCGAAGTGCATGTCGCCACCCCGCGGGCGGAATGCGAAAAGCGGGACCCCAAGGGTCTCTACGCGCGCGCCCGCCGTGGCGAGCTCACCGGGCTGACCGGGGTCGACGCGCCCTACGAGCCGCCCGATAATCCCGACCTGGTACTCGACACCACCGAGGCCAATATCGACGACCTCGCCGCACGGGTCATCGATCTCCTCAACGAACGCAGCCCACGACCGCAGCCCTAGGGTGACTGTCCCGCAAACTCGCGAGCGTCCCTTCAGCATTTGGGCAGTGGCGGCAAAGCAACTGACGGTACCCTTGGCCGCATGCAGAATCCGTCCGTCTTGTCTTTGCTGCGCGAACGCGCTGGCCTGCAGCCCGACGACCCGGCATTCGCGTTCACCGACTATGACCACGACTGGGCGGGCGTCCGGGAGATCCTGACCTGGGCGCAGCTGTACCGGCGCACCCTGAACCTCGCGCAGCAGGTGGGACAGCACGGCGCGGTCGGCGACAGGGCCCTGATCCTGGCCCCGCAGGGGCTCGCCTACATCGTCGCCTTCCTCGGTGCCATGCAGGCGGGTTTCATCGCCGTCCCGCTGTCGGTCCCGCAGCCGGGCGCGCACGACGAACGGGTGAGCGCTGTCCTCGAGGACACCTCTCCTTCGGTGATCCTGACCACATCTGCGGTCGCGGGAACGGTCGCCGAGTACGTCGGGCGACCGGAAACGGGGGGTCCCGTCCCGACAATCGTCGAGGTCGACGCCCTGGACCTCGACGCCAAAGGTCCATCGAGCGGTCGGCTGCGTGAGGCGCCGACAACGGCGTACCTGCAGTACACCTCGGGCTCGACACGCCTGCCGGCCGGGGTCATGATCAGCCACCGAAACCTGCTGGTCAATTTCCAGCAGCTGATGGCGGACTACTTCGCGTCCACCAACGGCGTGGCGCCCAGCGACCTGACGATCGTGTCGTGGCTGCCGTTCTACCACGACATGGGCCTGGTTCTCGGCGTCGTCGCACCCATCCTGGGCGGCTGGCGCGGTGAGCTCACCAGCCCCGTCGCGTTCTTGCAGCGTCCGGCACGCTGGGTCCAGGCGATGGCCACCGCCAGCCACCCGTTCTCGGCGGCGCCCAACTTCGCCTTCGACCTGGCCGTACGAAAGACCACGGACGCCGACATGGACGGGCTCGACCTCGGGGACTGCCAGGGCATCATCAGCGGCAGCGAACGAGTCCATCCCGCCACGCTGGACAGGTTCTGCAAGCGATTTGCTCCTTACAACTTCCCCGACCACGTGATGCTTCCGTCCTACGGCATGGCGGAGGGAACCGTCTATGCCGCCTGCCGCCCCAAGGATGGCGGCGCCCCGGTGATCGCCCACTTCGAGCCCGAGAAGCTGTCCGAAGGCATCGCCGAACGGTGTGACGCACGCGCCGGCGCACCGTTGATCAGCTACGGCACGCCGAAATCGCCGATGCTGCGAATAGTGGATCCCGATACGTGCACCGAGTGCCCGGAGGGGACCGTCGGTGAGATCTGGATGCACGGCGAAAACGTCGCCGAGGGCTACTGGCGCAAGCCGGAGGAAACTCAGCGCACCTTCGGCGGAATGCTCGTCGACCCCTCCCCCGAAACACCCGAGGGACCGTGGCTGCGAACCGGTGACCTCGGGTTCGTGTCGGAGAAAGAAATGTTCATCGTCGGGCGCATGAAGGATTTGCTGATCGTCTACGGGCGCAACCACTATCCCGAGGACATCGAGTCGACCGTTCAGGAGATCAGCGGGGGTCGGGTCGCGGCGATCTCGGTTCCCGCCGGTGAGACCGAGAAGTTGGTCATCATCATCGAAATCAAGAAGCGCGGCGACTCCGAGGAGGAAGCGCTGCAGAAGCTCAATGCAGTCAAGAGCGATGTCACCGCGGCGATGTCCACGTCGCACGGCCTCAAGGTCGCCGACCTCGTATTGGTAGCGCCCGGATCGCTTCCCACCACGACGAGCGGCAAGATCCGGCGATCCGCGTGCGTGGAGCAGTACCGCCGCCAGCAGTTCAGCCGGCTGGACGCCTAGGTAGTACACCTGGGCGGGCAACCCGACACGTTTGGCTACCGCACGTCCTTGGCGGGGTCCTCGACCACCTGGTACGTCGGGTCGATCATCGACATCGGCCGGTGGCCGCTCTGCTTGGGCTTGCCGGTGATCCGCAGGACCTGGCCGGGTTGGATGTCGGCTCCACCATGTCCGGGGCGGAAGGTGACGTTGATCTCTCCCGTGTCGTCGCCCAAGACCATCCACCGCAGCGTGCGCCCTCTTTTGGTGATGTCCTCGACTTGATTGACCCGTCCCTCGATGGTGGCGCGCAGGCCCGGGATCAGACCGGCCACCGTGATCACCGACGGCGGCCGCTCGGGATGTTCGTAGGCCGCGACTTCGCGATCCTCCTCCTGCGAGATCCAGGCTTCGACCTTGTCGAGTCCGCGTGCAACCCGGTGCTCGAAATCGTCCGGGAACGCCTCCTTGACCCGCGACTCCACGTCGTAGGGAACGATCGTCGCGGCGGCGTCGGGGATCAGGCTGACCGCCCGGGCGATCTTGTCCGCGGTGCGATCATGCAGCAGACGTCCCAACAGTGCGGAATAGGTTCGACGCGGCAACAGCACCGTCACGTTGGTGTTCTGATGTTCTCGGAGCGCCTTGGCGACCAGCAGCTGCGCGGCCCGGTTGATCCGGCGATCCGGACAATCGACGATCCGCAGCCGGGTCTCGAGTTCATAGTGATCCCAACGGTTTCGCAACTGCGCGGCGTGGGCCGCGTCGACCATGAAATGCACCGCGATGAGTTCGTCGGCCCGCAGCCCCTTGCCGTACCGCAGCGCCTCGATGACCGCGAGGTCCACCGAGTTCACGAACACGAAGACTCGGTGCCGGGCGTACTTCACCAACTCGGGCCGGTCAGTCCGGAACATCTCGAGAATCGCTGCCTCGGCCCGATATTCGCGGTTTAACCGGATCAGCAGGAACACCAGCACGGGGAATACAACGACGACCAGCCACGCGCCCTCGGTGAACTTCGCCACCGCGAAGATCCCGACGACGATGGTCGAAAGAATTGCCGCGGACAGGTTGATCGCCAGCCGGCGCCGCCAGCCCGGCTCCCGCTGCGTCAAATGGTGTTTGGTCATCCCGTAGCCGGCCATCGAGAACCCGGTGAACACGCCGATCGCGTAGAACGGAACCAGCGCGTTGACCGAGCCGCCAGTCGCCAGCAGCAGCACGACCGACAGCGCGGTGAGCACGATGATGCCGTTCGAAAAGACCAGCCGGTGACCGCGTTTCATCAGCTGCCGCGGTAGGAAGCGGTCTTCGGCAACAAAGCTTGCCAGCGCGGGGAATCCGTTGAAACTGGTGTTGGCGCCGGTGAACAAGATGGCGGCCGTCGACGTCTGGACCAGGATATACATGATATTTCCGACTGTCCCGTTGCCGAAGACCGCCCGCGCAACCTGCGACAGCACCGAGGGATATCCCGCGACATACGGCGGAGCGTGGGTGACGAACGTCAGATAGGCGACACCGGCCAGCAGGAAGCCGAGGATGCCGGCCATGATCGTGAGTACGCGTCGGGCGTTGCGGCCCTGGGGTTTACGGAACACGTTGACCGTATTGGAGATCGCCTCGACGCCCGTCAGCGATGAACCGCCGTTGGCGAACGAGCGCAGCAACACCAGGATGGTCGCCCCCATCACCAAGCCGTCGCCCTGATGAACGGGAACCGCTCCCGCGATGTGCTCCGCATCGTACGTCGGTAACTGCCAAAATATTTCGCGGATGACACCGGTCACGATCGTCAAGGTGATCATCGCGACGAAAAAGTAGGTTGGTGCGGCGAATTGCATGCCCGCTTCCTTCAGCCCCCGCAGGTTCAGGTAGCAGATGAGAAGCACCACGCCGACGGTGATCGCCAGGCTGTAGGGTCCCAGCGACGGGATCGCCGACGCCACCGCGACCGTCCCGGCCGCCGCCTGCACGGCAACGGTGACCACATAGTCGATCAACAGCGCGGCGGCGGCGACTTGCGCCACGCGGGGCCCGAAGTTCTCCCGCGCCACAATGTAGGAGCCGCCCGCACGGGTGTAGGCCATGACGACCTGGCGGTACGACGCGGCCACCAACACGAGGATGACCAAGATTGCGGCGTTGATCGGCAGCAACAACGCAAACGCCGCGAGCCCGGCATTGGGCAGCAGTTCGATCAGGATCTGCTCAGTGCCGTAGGCGGTGGACGAGATCGCATCCGGCGACAGCGCGCCCAGCGCAATCGGATTGGACAGTTTCTCGGATGACAGATTCTCGGTGATCAGCGGCTTTCCCAAAAATATCCGCTTGGCTATGTCCCCAATGGAGGTTGGGATCGGTCGTTTGTCCGCCGCACTCGTCACGACAACATTCCTTACCCGAGATTCCTTACCCGAGAGTCCTGATCCGACATCGCACCGCCTAGGAAGCTAACTTAGCCTCCCGACCGCGGCGGCGACGCGTTCGTCGGTAGCGGTGAGCGCGATGCGCACATGCCGTCCACCTCCCGGCCCGTAGAAATCGCCGGGGGCTACCAGGATGCCGCGAGCCGCCAGCCAGGCGACGGTGTCCCGGGACGGCTCGCCGCGCGTAGCCCACAGGTAGAGGCCCGCCTCGGAGTGGTCAACGGTGAACCCCGCCGAGCGCAGCGCCGGCAACAGTGCGGCCCGCCGGGTCTCGTATCGTTCGCGCTGCAGGCGCTCGTGATCGTCGTCCTCCAGCGCGGCCACCATGGCGGCCTGGACCGGCGTCGGCACCATCATTCCGGCGTGTTTGCGCACCGCCAACAGCTCACCGACCAGAATCGGATCCCCGGCGACGAGGCCGGCCCGGTAGCCCGCGAGCGACGAGCTCTTCGACAGCGAGTGGATCGCGATCAGCCCGGTGTGGTCGCCGTCGCAGACCGCCGGATGCAGCAGCGACAGCGGTCCGGGAGGCTCGACCTCCCAACCCAAACCCAGATAACACTCATCGGACGCGACCAGCGCGCCCCGCTCACGCGCCCAGCCGACCACCTTCCGCAAGTGGTCGACGCCCAGGACGCGTCCGGTCGGATTGCTGGGCGAGTTCAAGTAGACCAACGCGGGGGTGCGCGGGCCGACCTGGGTCAGCGAATCCGCCCGCAGGACCTGCGCTCCGGCCAGGCGCGCCCCGACGTCATACGTCGGGTACGCCAGCTCCGGCACCACAACCAGGTCGGCAGCGCCCAGACCCAACAGCGTCGGCAGCCAGGCAATCAGTTCCTTGCTGCCGATCACCGGCAACACCGCCGCCTCGCTCAGCCCGGTGATTCCGAATCGGCGGTCCAACGCCGCCACCGCCGATTCACGCAGGCGGGCGGTGCCGGCCGTCGTCGGATATCCGGATGCGGCACTGGCGGCCGCCAACGCCTTCTGGATCAGCGGTGCTACCGGATCGACCGGGGTGCCGACGGAAAGGTCGACGATTCCGTCGGGATGGCAGCAGGCCAGCGCCTTCGCGTCCGCCAAGGTGTCCCACGGAAACTCCGGCAGGGCAGCCGACACTCTCCGCCTCGCCGGCTGCGCGCCACAGGCGGCCTCCTGCGGCACCGGGCCGCTCAGTCGCCTTCGCCCTGTGGCGGCAGGTCCTTGACCACTTGCGGGTCGTTCTCGGTCAGGCCGACCTTCGCCGCACCGCCGGGCGACCCCAGCTCAACGAAGAAGTCGGCGTTGATCTGGGTGTACTGGCTCCACTGCTCGGGCACATCGTCCTCGTAGTAGATCGCTTCGACCGGGCACACGGGCTCACAGGCTCCGCAGTCGACGCATTCATCGGGGTGGATGTAGAGCATCCGCGCGCCCTCATAGATGCAGTCGACCGGGCACTCCTCGATGCATGCCTTGTCCTTGATGTCGACGCAGGGTTCGGCGATCGTGTACGTCACAGACGTCTCCTCCATGTACGGCCTGGTCTGATGTTCGGCTCGCCGCGGCGCTTCGGCCGCTCCCGACAAAGCTCTCGGTTACTGATACTAGACGTTGCACATACACGTCAACCAGTCGGCACGCCGTCGGATACCGCTGGTCGCGCCATGGCCGGATTTCACCCAGAGCGAACTCTGCAAATAAGCGCTGACCTGCGCATAGTTACGATTAGTAATTCCTGTGCGATAACGGTATCGATAGAAGGATGTCCGCGGGGGCTGGTAGCCTCGTCCGGAGACGGCAACCGTTGGGCAGATGTCGTCGCCGTTTTCCAACGGTGCATTGAATGGGGAAGGTATCCACTGATGGTGAGGCTGTCGTTGACCAAATTGGCCGCCGCGGTTGGCGCGGCGGCATGCGCGCTGATCGCCGGCTCCGCGATCGCATCCGCTGACCCGCTGGATCCGGTCATCAACACGACGTGCAACTACGGGCAGGTCATGGCCGCGTTGAATGCGACCGACCCAGGGGCCGCCGCGCAATTTAACGCGTCGCCGATCGCGCAGTCGTACCTCCGGAGTTTTCTCGCCTCGCCGCCACCCAAGCGCGCGCAGATGGCCGCCCAGATCCAGGCCATGCCGCAGGCCGCCCCGTATTTCAACGATGTCCTAGCGGTCGCCAACAGCTGCAACAACTACTGAGCCGGGTCGCCCCGGTTCAGTAGCCGCTGAGCAATCGCCGGACCCGCCGTAGCGCCTCGCGTCCGGCGCGGCTGCATATCCGCGACGGATCCGCGGGCCGGCGGCCCCACAGCAGCAATACTCGCGCGGCGGCATCGGTTTCCAACGTGGCCGGGCCGTCGGCGGCGGTCAGCTTGATGGAGGTCTGCTCCGCAGCGGCGGTCACCACCACGTCGTCGGCGCCGGGAACCCGCAACCGGGCTTCGATGCTTTCGCTGGTCCCTAGTTCCTTGGCTCCCTTGGCTAGCAGGGGACGTCCGACCGCCAGCACGCTGTGCGTGGTCATCCACGGCTCGGCGAGCCGGGCCTGGACGGGCGAGGCGGTATCGCAGTCGCCGATGATGTCCCAGGCGTGCAGGACGAGTTCTTCGCGCATGTGCTCGGCGAACCACGGCACCTTCATGGTGCGGCCGGTCCAGGCGACGTCGGTGTCCGCCGGGACGCTGTCGGCTTCCGCTGCCACATCGTTCAGCGTGGCCATCCGGTCAAGCAGCGCATCCCACAGATCCGCATCGTTGAGGGCGTGCAGCGGGCCCTCGCGTTCCTCGAAGCTGCGCGTCCGGACGGGTTCGCCTTCCAGGTGCGCTGCCAGCACCCGGGCCAGCTCCTCGGCGTTGCCCGCCTGATGGATCACGATGTCGCGGACTGTCCAGGCTTCACACCAGGTGCCGGCATCGGGTCGGCGCCGCTGCACCGCGTCGGCAAAGGGTTGCCATTCGGGGAATCGGTCAGTATCAATTTGTCGATCCACGGCCTCCGGTATACCCGACGCCGGTGGACGCTAAGCCACTATGCCGCGAGCGGGGCATAGGTTGTGGTGCGCTGGCGCGCCGGGCGGCCGATGCCCTCGGCGATCGCGGCCAGCTCCGCCACCGTCTTCGACGACCCGTGTGCCGACCCGGCCATGCGGGAAATGGTCTCCTCCATCAACGTGCCGCCCAAGTCGTTCGCGCCGCCGTTGAGCATCACCCGGGTGCGTTCGACACCAAGCTTCACCCAGCTCGTCTGGATATGGGAAATGCTGCCGTGCAACATGATCCGCGCCAGGGCGTGCACCGCGCGGTTGTCGCGATGGGTTGGCCCGGGGCGCGCCGCGCCGGCGAGGTACAACGGTGAATTCTGATGCACGAACGGCAAGGGCACAAACTCGGTGAATCCGCCTGTCCGCTGCTGGATTTCGCGCAGCACCTTGAGGTGGCCCACCCAATGCCTCGGGCTGTCGACGTGTCCGTACATCATTGTCGACGACGACCGCAGACCCACCTCGTGCGCGGTCGTCACGATCTCGATCCACATCGACGTCGGCAACTTTCCCTTGGTCAGCACCCAGCGCACTTCGTCGTCCAAGATCTCGGCGGCGGTGCCGGGGATGGTGTCCAGACCGGCCTCCCGCAAGCTGATCAGCCACTCGCGAATGCTCAACCCGCTCTTGGTCACGCCGTTGGCGATCTCCATCGGGGAGAACGCGTGCACATGCATCGATGGCACGCGCGACTTGACCGCGCGCACGAGCTTGGCGTACCCCGTCACCGGTAACTCGGGATCGATGCCGCCTTGCATGCATACCTCGGTGGCGCCTTCGACATACGCCTCCCACGCGCGATCAGCGACCTCGTCGACGGACAACGAATAGGCATCGGCATCACCCTTGCGCTGCGCGAAGGCGCAGAACCGGCAGCCGGTGTAACAGATGTTGGTGAAGTTGATATTTCGGTTCACCACAAAGGTCACGTCGTCACCGACGACGTCTCGGCGCAGCGAATTCGCCAACGCCGTGACCGCGTCCAGCGCCGGTCCTTCGGCGGTGGCCAACGCCAGGTATTCGCCGTCCGTGCAGCGGGCGGGATCGCGTTCGGCGGATCGCAGCGCGGCGAGCACGTCGCTGTCGATGCGGTCAGGGGCGCGGGCGACGAGCCTCTGCACCTGCGCGCGAATCGATTCCCAGTCTCCGAAGGCACTCTCGAGGTCGCTGCGCGCCTCGGAGTTGCGGCCCTCGGTGTCGATCGCCTCGTTGAGGTCCACGCGGCCGGAAGAATCCACGTCGTCTGGTTCCTGCCATGGCATGCCCACCGGCTTGACGTCGCGGGCCAGGCCGGTCGCCGGATCGGCCAGCGCGGCTACATGCCCCCGGAGCCGCGGGTCGATCCACGCTGCGCCGGCTTGCACGTATTTGGGCTGTGCCGTCAGCCGCTGGACCAGGTCGTATCCGGCTTCGGCCGTGATCGCGGCCAGCTCGTCCAGGGCGGGCCAGGGCCGTTCGGGGTTGACGTGGTCGGGCGTCAACGGCGAAACACCGCCCCAGTCGTCGACACCGGCGCGTATCAGCGCCAGGCACTCGTCACGCGACACCAGGTTGGGCGGCGCCTGGATGCGCATGCCCGGGCCGAGTACCAATCGCGCCACGGCCACCGTCGCCAGGTAGTCCTCGATCCCGGCGTCGGGAAAGCCGGCCATCGCGGTGTGCTCCTTGGCCCGGAAATTCTGCACGATAACTTCCTGGACGTGTCCGAACTCCTTGTGGGACTTGCGAATCGCGTGCAGGGTATCGGCGCGCTCGGCCAGTGTTTCGCCGATACCGACCAGCAGCCCCGTGGTGAACGGAATGGACAAGCGGCCGGCGTCGGTCAACGCGCGCAGCCGCACCGCGGGATCCTTGTCCGGGCTGCCATAGTGCGCAAGCCCTTTCGTCTCAAACAGCCGCCGCGACGTCGTCTCAAGCATCATGCCCATCGACGGCGCCACCGGCTTGAGCCGCGACATCTCCGACCAGCTCATCACGCCGGGATTCAGGTGGGGCAGGAGCCCGGTTTCTTCGAGCACCCGGATCGCCATGGCGCGCACGTAGGCCAGCGTGGAGTCGTAGCCGCGTTCACCCAGCCAGTCACGCGCTTCCGGCCAACGATCCTCCGGGCGGTCACCGAGGGTGAACAGCGCTTCCTTGCAACCCAACTCCGCGCCGCGCCGGGCGAGCTGGATGATCTCGTCGGGCTCCATATACATGCCCGCACCTTGAGCTCTCAGCCTGCCCGGCACGGCGACGAAGGTGCAGTAGTGGCAGGTGTCGCGGCACAGGCGGGTGACCGGGATGAACACCTTGGGGGAATAGGTGATCAGCAACCGGCGATCCGGCCGGCGCCGGCCGGCCGACTCCAGACCCGCGTCGCGCACCCGTGCTGCGCTCGCGCACAGGTCGGCAAGCTCTTCGCCCCGCGCCGTCATCGCCAGCGCCGCCTCGTCGACATTCAGCGCGACCCCGTCTCGGGCGCGTCGCACGACGCGTCGCAGCGCAGACGCACTGACCTTGGGCGGAACAGTAGGACTGGGCAGAGCGATGGGCTCCACGCCCGCAGGCTCCGGTGTCAGTGGCACGTTGGTGTAACTTCCCCACGATCGAATTTCATCCGCAACAGTAGCGCCAGGCTGGCAGCCGCCCTAGGTCGACATCGCGGCAACGGGAGATCCGCCGATCGCTACTTTTCCGGCGGTTTGGCCGACTCGCCAGTGTGCGGGCGGCAATCGCGTTAGCATCCGTCTTATCCCCTGGAGGTGCCCGATGTCGTTCCTTTTCGCGGCCCCGGAGGCGCTGGCCGCAGCGGCTTCGGACCTTGCCGGTATCGGTTCGACGCTCGGAACGGCCAGTGCGGACGCAGCCGCGCCGACCAGCGGGGTGATGGCGTCGGCCGCCGACGAGGTGTCGGCCCAGGTCGCCGCGCTGCTCTCCGAGCATGGGCTGGGCTATCAGCAGCTCAGCAAGCAGATGGCACAGTTTCACGAGCAGTTCGTTCAGACACTGAGCGCGGGTGCGGGCGCGTATGCGGCGGCCGAGGCCAGCGCCGCGCAGACCCTGTCGAATACGGTGAAAGCACCAGCTGCCTCCTTGTCCGGGAATGCGGTCGGCGCTGCGGCGGCGGGCGGAGGCGGCGCCGTCGGCGGCGCGGTCTCCAACGCTGTGGGCCGCATGGAGAGCGCAGTGGCAGGCCCCAGCCTTGCGGGTGGCGCCAGGTTGCTCGGCGGCGGCGGCTCCCAGGGGATCGCCAGTGAGATCGGCACCCTCCTTCGGCCCACCGGCGGAATCAGCGCCCTTACCTCGGCCAGCGCGCTGCTCAACCCCGCCGCCGTAACCAACGCTGCGCCCGGGGCGGTCGCAGCCGCGTCTCTTGGCGACGCGATCAAAGCCGGCTACCTGCGGCTCCAACCGTGGGTGCAGTACGGCGTCAACCTCGCCGCGTACGGGGCCAGCTTTGTGCCCTATGTGGGCTACGTGGCTCAGCAGTTCAACATCGTCTACTACCTCTTCCAGCCCATAGTGCAAGCCAGCCTGTTCAACCTCATCGATGTTCTGCAAGGGACAATCACGTTCAGTCAAGGGCTGAACAACGTCTCCGTGGCGACCGCCGCATCGATCAATCAATTCATTTACAACGAGACCAACTGGCTGTTCGGGACCATTCTGCCGCCGCTTCCGCCCATTCCGCCTTTCTAACGCGGACCGTAGGGGTGGCGGCCGCGCCATAAAACCCACACCGGCGGCACCACGCCCAGCGCGATCAGCAGCAAAGCCCCGTAACGCATCATGCCCTGGCCACCGAGGATTATGTCGTCGGCTGGTCCTCCCATGCTTATCACCGCGACCGTCAGCAGCCACATCCACAGCGGCAGCGCGGCCACCCGCGGCGACGTCGTCCATCGGGCCGCCGCCCATACCAGGGCCGCGTTCAGCAACCCGCTGAGCAGCCCACTGATGGGAAACGGAACCGAACCGATGTAGGAGGGCAGCAACAGCGCGCCGACCAGTGCCGACAAAGCCCCGTCGACTGCCAGCAGCGTCAAAATGACGAAACGAAACGCGGAATCCCTCGCGCCGACCTTTTCAACGGACGTGGCGCGTGGCTTGGTTTCGGTCAGGTCGGGACGCTGTCGATATTGGACAGGATGGAGCCGAGAACCCATTGCAGGCTGTCGAGCCGGTCCTGCCAGTGCTGAAGGTTAGGGTCCAGGTCGGGGTCCATGCGAATTCCTTCCGTGGCTGCCTGATTCGCAGCCTACCGCGTTGTGGCCCCCGTTAAACCGAGTCCGGCGAGCAGGTCCGTTTCCCAGCCCCGATCGTCGCACTCGCCCGCGGAACCGGCCACCAAAACGTAGTGCTCTTGGGCGAGGATCGGCAGGGCCATGTTGTTCGACAGGGCGCAGGCCCGGCCGGTCGGCCCGACGACAACTTGGGTGGCATGCGCCGCCAGCGCGGCCGCCTTCGCGGCCAGCGATTCCGGCGCGGCCTCCACGACGGCGTCGATGTCGGCGTCCGCATACCCGAAGTCGAATTCTTCTGTCGGCGGGATCATCCACTCGGGCAATAGGTCTTCGCGGCCCAGCGCGTGCCAACCAGCTTGGAATGCGTTCGCGCCCAACACCGTCCAGTAAAACTTTGGTACCGTCCACGGCTCCCCCGGATAGTGATGGTCAGCCGCGGCGGCCACGGCGGCCGTCGTGACGATATGGGCATGGACGTGGTCAGGGTGGCCGTAACCGCCGTTGGGGTCGTAGGTCACGACGACGTGGGGACGCAGCTCACGAATAATTGCCACCAGTGCACCGACTGCCTCGCGCTCGTCGGCGTCGATGAACCGCTCGCGACGCCGCCTTGGGGTTCCGCTCATGCCCGAGTCGCGCCATCGGCCGGCGCCGCCGAGATATACGGGTTCACTCACGCCCAGCGCCCGCAGCGCCGTGGTGAGCTCTCCGATGCGATAGCCCCCGAGTTGGTCGGCACGGTCGACCCCGAGCTCGGCCCAACGGTCGCCGATGATCTCGCCTTCCTCGCCGAGCGTGCAGGTGACCACGCTCACCTGGGCCCCGCAGGCGGCATAATGCGCGATGGTGGCTCCGGTGCTGAGGCTCTCGTCGTCGGGGTGGGCGTGGACGAACAGCAGCCGCGGAGTCTCGGGCATGAAGGCACCCTACCCGCTCATCACTCTGGACGAGGTTCGCCAGGTCGCGGCGTAAAGGAACGCTGACGGCTACTATCGAACAATGCCGCAGCTCGCCCAGTCGAATCAAGGTGGCACCAGGAGCCGCCGGCGAGGGAAAGTGCTCGAACGCGCACTCTACGAGGCCACACTGGCCGAGCTTAGCGAGGGCGGATATGGCTGCCTGACGATGGAAGGGATTGCGGCGCGCGCTCGGACCGGCAAGGCGGCGCTGTACCGGCGCTGGGGCAGCAAGCACGACCTGGTGCACGCCGCGCTGGTCTATGCGCTGCCTCCCGTGCCCGAGCTGCGATCAGGCCGGTCGGCCAGGGAGAACCTGCTGGCGATCTTCACCTCGCACCGCGACATGCTGGCCGGAAAGACCACCTTCCCCGGCCTGTACGTCATCCATCAACTGCTGCACGAACCCGAGATGCGTGCCATCTTCGCCGACGCCGTCGTGTGCCCGCGTCTCAGGGTTGTGGAGTCGATTCTGGCGGCGGCGGTGGACGACGGGGACCTGGATCCAGCCACGGTGACGCCGCTGACCGCACGAGTCGGACCTGCGTTGATCAACCACCACTTCCTGCTCACCGGAGAACCGCCCAATCGACGCCAGCTGGCCCTGATCGTCGACACGGTCATCCCGCCGCGAACGTCGGCGGCAAGTGACGGCTTACTCGGGGCGCCGCCGTGATCGGCCGTCCTAGTGGACGCCGGCCATCGCGGCGTTGGCGGCGAGGAATTGGTCGAATACGCCCTCGAGGCCGCCGATGCCACCGTTGGTGTTGAAGACTCCGGTCCCGCCTCCGGTGAGGAAGAGTCTCGCGTTCAGCGGCGGGACCTGCGTTCCGCCCAAGAAGCTGTTGACAGTTTGCTCGCTGGTCAGCAACGCCAGGTTGCCAACATTGAACATCCGGTCCAGC
>NZ_JAFBAT010000014.1 GCF_019247615.1 Mycobacterium sp.
AGCTGGAATCGGGTCGGGAGGTCATTCGGGATCTCACCACCGATCCGGCGGCGGAACCCCAAATTCTGATCCGGGTCGGCGTCGAACCGGAGGGGGAGTTGGCTCCCAAGCCAACCCCGCGGCGACCCCTGGAGGATGTGCTGGAGATACGCCGCTGACGCCGTGGCGCGCGTGGAAGGAGCAAGCCGGCGGACTCGGGCGACGAACGGCCCGCGAGCCGGGGACTTCTGTCCCTACCACCGCTCATGGACCGACTGCTGCGATGGACAGGATCCATAGCGCAGATCCTGCGTCGAGGAGGGATCCATGAGGGCCCTTTCCGCGCGGCGTCACCTGATATCCCTCCGGCCTATAACCGTCGCGAAGTTCGACCGAGAGCGAAGTTCGACCAAGAGCGGAGTCAACCAACATGCAGACGCCAGCGCGGCCGCCGGTGCGCCGACCGCAAATCGTCACGCTGACGATGAATCCGGCGCTGGACATCACCACAAGCGTCGACGTCGTGCGGCCAACCGAAAAGCTGCGCTGCGCGGCCACCCGCTACGACGCGGGCGGCGGCGGCATCAACGTCGCCCACATCGCATGCGAGCTCGGCGGATCGGTGTTGGCGGTTTTCCCGGCCGGCGGGTCGACCGGTGGTCTGCTGGCGAAGCTGCTCAGTGATGACGGTGTGCCGTTTTGGCAGGTCCCGATCGCGGCGTCGACGCGAGAGAGCTTCACCGTCAACGAGGTCAGCAGCGGCCAGCAATACCGGTTCGTCCTTCCGGGGCCCCGGCTCAGCCTGCGCGAACAGGCCCGCTGCCTGGAGCACCTGCGGATCGCGGCAAAATCGGCGGAATTCGTGGTGGCCAGCGGGAGCCTGCCGCCGGGCGTGCAAACCGACTTCTACCAACGGGTTTCGGACATCTGCCGGCACCTGGGCGCGCGCCTTGTCGTGGACACCTCCGGCGGCGGCTTGCAGCACATCTCCTCGGGCGCGTTTCTGCTCAAGGCGAGTGTGCGAGAACTGCGGGAATGTGTTGGCCGGCCCTTGGCGACCGAAGCCGAACAGTTCGCCGCCGCACACGAACTCGTCGACAACGGTCGCGCGGAGGTGGTGTTGGTTTCCTTGGGATCGCACGGTGCGCTGCTCGCGACCCGGCATGTGAGCCAACGGTTTTCGGCGATCCCGATGCCGGGTGGGAGCGGCGTCGGGGCGGGGGACGCGATGGTCGCCGCGATCACGGTCGGACTCTGCCGTGGCTGGCCGCTGGTCAAATCCGTGCGGTTGGGCATCGCGGCGGGTGCGGCGATGCTGATGACGCCCGGAACGGCGGCCTGCGCCCGGGCCGATGTGGACAAGTTGTTCGCGCGGTCCGCCGAACCCTGCGACGTAGGGGACGAACGGCTTCCCAGATAAAGGCCTAACGACCCCTCCGTAACCAAACGAGGCGCAATAGCCTGACATTGAGCGATTCACACCAGTCAGGAGCCGACATGAGCCAGCTGGACGCGAAGTCGGTGCCCGTCGATGAATGATTCACCCGCACCCCAGCCGATCGTCGTCGGGATCGACGGCTCCAAGGCCGCCCTGCAGGCGGCGCTTTGGGCGGTCGACGAGGCGCTGAGTCGTGACGCCCCCCTGCGCCTGCTGTGCGCGCTCGAGGGAGCACCCGGCACAGCAGGCGAAGGCGACCGGGGAAACGGCGATCCGCCACGCGACCGCGGCAATCGCGGCCGTGGGTAAACCGGCGAAGATCGAGACGGCAGTCACCGCGGAGCCGGCGATCGGCGCGTTGATCCGCGCGTCGGCGTCGGCGGCCATGGTATGCGTGGGCGCGGTCGGGTTGCGCCACTTTCAACCCGGCCGAGTCGGTTCCACCGCCGCGGCCGTCGCCGCCTCCGCGCGGTGTCCCGTGGCGATCATTCGTGCCCGCCGTGACGCCGACGGGCGCACGGAGGATGCCGAAGACATCGTCGTCGACGTAGACGGGTCTCCCGACAACGGCGTATTGCTGGGCGCCGCCGTCGAGGAGGCGAGGGTGCGCAAGGCTGCGCTCCGGGCGATCATCTTCCGGCGGCCCGGGCCAGGAGGCGAGGCGACGGATACCGACGGCACTGGCCGCGCGCTCGCCGACCTGGATCGCCGGCTGGCCCGATGGAAGCGACGCCATCCGGATCTGCGGGTGGAGTCGGTCGCGGTCACCGGCGGCCTCCTGGAGTACCTGGCTTGCCACCGCGACTCGGTGCGGTTGCTGGTGCTCGGCGCCCACAACCACAAGCACGTGAGCGAGCTCGTCGGACCGGCCGGGAGCGCGATCCTGCGGGACACCGATTGTTCGCTACTGGTCGTCGATCAGCGCCATTTGTGAGTTCGGTGATTGTGAAAATATGGGATATTGAGCCCGTCCGTATGTGATTTTAGGTTGGTGCGCCGAGCAGGAGGGGGCTCGTAAATGGTCAAGGTTTTCCTCGTCGACGACCACGAAGTCGTCCGACGGGGTCTGGCCGATCTGCTCGCAACGGACCCCGAGCTGGAAATCGTCGGCGAAGCGGGTTCCGTATCGGAGGCCAAGGCGCGGATACCGGCATTGAAGCCCGACGTCGCCGTGCTTGACGTCCGACTCCCCGACGGGAACGGCATAGAGCTGTGTCGCGATCTGGTATCCGATCATCCGGACCTGCGGTGCCTGATGCTGACGTCATTCACCTCGGACGAGGCGATGCTCGAGGCGATCTTGGCGGGTGCCAGCGGCTACGTGGTCAAGGACATCAAGGGCATGGAGCTGGCGCACGCGATCAAAGACGTCGGCGCCGGAAAGTCCCTGCTAGACAACCGGGCGGCGGCCGCGCTGATGGCAAAGCTCCGCGGCGCGGCGGAACGTGACGACCCGCTGTCCGGGCTGACCGAACAGGAGCGAACGCTGCTGCAGCTGCTCAGTGAGGGGCTGACCAACAGGCAGATCGCGGCCCGGATGTTCCTGGCCGAGAAAACCGTGAAGAACTATGTATCGCGGCTGCTGGCCAAGTTGGGCATGGAGCGGCGGACCCAGGCGGCGGTTTTCGCCTCCAAGCTGGATCAGCGGCCCGGCCAGCCGGGCGTGGGGTCGGAGGCACGGCCGGACTGACCGGGATCGGACGACATCGAAGTTGGGCGCCCGAGCAGTCGGGACTAAGCTGAAACCGGCATTTGTTCGCGAGGTGTACTTGACTTCTCGTGGAACCCGCGTTAAGGGATGGCTGACGGCGTCGGGGAGGTAACTGGTCCGATGGCCGGCGACGAGCGCAGCTCAGCATTTGCTGGTCTGGGTCAGCGCGGCTTGGTTAGCAGGATGCATGAGCAACTCGATGAGTTGCTGGCGGCGCGCGACCAGATGGAGCAGTTGCTGCATGTCTTCATCGAGATCGGCAGCGGTCTCGATCTCGGCGCGACCCTGCATCGGATCATCGCCGCCGCCAGGAAACTGACGTCGGCCCCTTACGGGGCCCTGGCCGTGCGCGACCCCGACGGGAACCTGGTCTCGTTCGTCCACGAGGGGATGGACGCCGAGACGGTGGAGCGCATCGGGCATCTGCCGGTTGGCAAGGGACTTCTGAGCCTGTCACTCCTGGACAAGCCGGCCGTGCGGCTCGATGATCTGACCGCTCATCCGGCCGCCGTCGGGTTCCCCGCGCACCACCCGCCCATGCGGGGATTTCTTGCGGTGCCGATCACCGTCCGCGGGATCGCCTTTGGCAACCTCTACCTCACGCACGTCGAGCACGGGCGGGTGTTCTCCGAATCCGACGAGATCGCGGCCCGCGCATTGGCTTTCGCCGCCGCGGTCGCTATCGACAACGCGCGGCTGTTCGAACGCGAGCGGACATCGGCGAAGTGGATGGCGGCCAGCCGCGAAATCACCACCGCCCTGCTTTCCAGCGCCGAGCCGCACCGGCAACCGCTGCAGTTGATCGCCGAACGCGCGTGCGTTCTGACCGATGCCGAACAGGCGATCGTGCTGCTTCCCGCCGATGCCGACCTGCCCGACGACGAGACCGACACGCTGGTGGTGTCCGCCGCGGTGGGCCTTCATGCCGACGAGGTGATGGGGCGGCGGGTTCCGGTCGAGGGTTCCACGAGCGGGGATGTCTTCCGTTCCGGCGAACCGGTGATCACCGAGGCATTGAAGTACCCGATCGAGGCGTTCACCGACATCGGGCAGCGTCCGGCGATCGTGATGCCGCTCAACGCCGAAGACCACGTCGTGGGCGTGATCGCGATCGCCCGCGGCGCCGACCAGCCGCCCTTCGACGAAAGCTATCTCGATCTGGTGAGCGACTTCGCGACGCATGCCGCGATAGCGCTCGTACTGGCTTCTGCCCGTGAGGACACGCGCCAGTTGACCCTTCTGGCAGAGCGCGAGCGCATCGCGCACGATTTGCACGACCACGTGATCCAGCGCCTGTTCGCGGCGGGCATGGATTTGCAGGGCACCCTGGCCAGGGCGCGTTCGCCGGAGGTCGCCGACCGGCTCAACCGCACGCTGGACGATCTGCAAACCATCATCGAAGAGATCCGCACGACCATTTTCCAGCTCAAGTCCCCGTTGGGCAGAATCGCCGATTTTCGGCAGCGGATTCAACGGGTGGTCGCCGACCTGACCCAAGACCGCGACATCGTGACCACAACGCGCATGCAGGGCCCGATGACCGCCGTCGGCGGTGAACTCGCCGAGCATGCCGAAGCCGTCGCCGCCGAGGCCGTCAGCAACGCCCTGCGCCACTCCGGCGCGTCGCGGCTGACCGTCGAGGTCAGCGTCGGCGACATGTTCGTCCTCGACATCGTCGACAACGGCAGCGGCATACCGGCGGACAACCTGCGCAACAGCGGCCTGGCCAACATGAAATACCGCGCCGAACAGCTCGGCGGCGCGTGCGAGATCACCAATCCACCCGAGGGCGGCACCCGGGTGCACTGGGTCGCCCCGCTCACCGATTACTGACGAAAACGGCGCCGGCGCGGGACCAATGGCCGATCGCTGAGGTCTTACGGCCCCTGCCGGACCGCGCCGGTCCGGGATAACGTCGTGCATCATGAGCGATCCAGCGGGGGAATCGGCTGCGGCTCGACTGCTCGACGGGCGGGTCGTGTCGTTACGCCGTCTCGGCGCCGAAGACGCCGATGCCGTCATGCAACTCCATCAACACCTCAGTGATCACGATCGCTACTACCGGTTCTTTACGCTGCAGCCGATCCAGCTCGACGAGGTGGTGGCAGAGCTGATCGTGCCGGCGCATGGGCGATTCGCACTCGGTGCGTTCGACGCAGGGAGACTCGTCGGGGTGGCGAACTACACCGTCGTCTGCGAGCAGCCGAAAGCCGCCGAGTTCGCGATCGTGGTCGCACACCAGGATCATTCACTCGGCATCTCATGCTCATGGTCGTGTTCGATCTCGGTTGGCGTTGTGAGCCTTCGGATTACGGCGAGGTGCGCCATGTGGAGATCGAGCTGCCGGACTTCGCCGACGAGACGCCACTGTCCGCTGAGGTTTCCTAGCAAGGGAGCGAAATGCCACAAACCGCAAGTCATTCCGGAGTTTTGATTTGCGTCGACGGTTCGGCGGCATCCGACGCTGCCGTCGCCTGGGGGGCCCGCGAGGCCGTGATGCGCCGTCTGCCCATCACGCTGATGCACGCCGTACCGCCGGTGATCGTCGGGTGGCCGGCTGGCCAATTGTATGTGGCGATGCCCAAGTGGCAGAAGGACAACGGACAGCACGTCACCGATCAGGCCCGTAAGGTGCTGCGCGCTAGCGTGGGTGAGTCCGAGCCGCCCGAAATACGCACCGAGATGGTCTATCCCGACTCCAACGCACCTGTGCTGCTGGGTATTGACGGGTCACCCGCGTCGGAGGCGGCGACCGCGCTGGCCTTCGACGAAGCCTCGCGTCGCGGAGTCGGACTGCTGGCGCTGCACGTGTGGAGCGACGTGGGCGTTTTCCCGGTTTTCGGGATGGACTGGCGGGACCGCGAGCGCGAAGGGCAAGAGATCCTGGCCGAACGCCTGGCCGGCTGGCAGGAACGGTATCCCGATGTGCCCGTCGAACGACTGCTCTTCTGCGACAAGCCCTCTCAGTGGCTGCTCAAGGAGTCCGAACGCGCCCAACTGGTGGTGGTCGGGAGTCACGGCCGCGGGGGCTTTCCGGGCATGCTCATGGGTTCGGTCAGCTCGGCGGTGGCGCACGCGGCGCAGGTTCCGGTGATTGTCGTACGCAACGGATACGGTGAAGGAGGAAACCGATGATCGAACTAATACCGGACATGCCGGAGGGTGTCACCGGGATTCGCGTGTCGGGCCGGCTGCGAGGCGACGAACTGCGGGACTTGAAACCTACGATGAAGCAGCTGCTGGAAACCGGCGAGATCAGGATCGTGGAGGTCATCGCGCCCGATTACGAGGGCTTCGGCCCCGGCGGGTTCGTCGAGGACATAAAGCTGGGCTTCGGCACTGTGCTGCCGCATCATTCGGCCTTCAAGCGAATCGCCGTGGTGTCCGACAAGGAGTGGGTCGGCCATGTCCTGCACGCGCTGGCGTGGATGATTCCGGGCGAGTTCGCCATCTTCGGGCTCGACGAGCTCGAGCGCGCCAAGGAATGGGCCGCGAGTTAGTTTCGGACCACGAGCACCGAACACACGGCGCGGCCGGGCAAGTGCGGTGTGATCGGACCGATCATCCCGGCGACCTGGTCGGCGTGATCACTGCCCACGACCGCGAGTCGAACGGATTCTTGTGTGTGGGCGAGGAATTCGGCGGCACCACGGCGGGCGGCGGCCGGCTGCACGTGAACCTCGGGATACTGCGATACCCAACGGCCAAGTCGATGGTTCAGTTGCTCGTAGGGAATCTCTCCCAGCCCCCACCGCCACACTCCCATCGCCAAGATGGGAGCCTGACGAAGTCGCGCCTCCCGGAAGCCCTGTTCGAGAACGGCGTCGTTGCCGGGTGAATCGTCGACGACGACGGCGACATATCCCGACTCCCGCTCGGTAGCCTCATGATCGCAACGTATGACCGCGACCGGGCAACGCGCGTTCCGGGCAACGGTGTCGGCGGTCGAGCCGAGTACCTTGCTGGCGAAGCGCCCGATGCCGACGGAACCTACGCAGATCATCGCCGCCTGTCGCGACTCGTCGATCAGCGCGCGCTCGGGCGATCCGTGCACGATGTCGCATTCGACTTTGACCGGCTCACCGGTGGCCTGGAGGGCGCCGTCGGCAGCGCGCAGCGAAGCCTGGCCGTATTCGAGGTCCAGGCTTTCGTCAGCCGCGGCGTCGTTTCCGTGCGACGTGGGGACGGCGTAGACGAGCCGCAGCGGGACGTTTCGGCCGACGGCCTCGGCGACCGCCCACTTGGCCGCGTTGATCGCCGCGTCCGAGCCGTCTATGCCCACCACGATCCGCTGTGACTGCGGATTGTTCATCGCGTCCTCCCGATTTCATCCCGCCGGTGCCGCCCGGAGCCCGATCAACGGCGACGCTATTGCTTGTGCGGCGGCTGACAGCAGGGTCGTTCGGCCCTGGTTCTGCGGCGATGGTCACCGAAGGAGGCGTTTCAGGCGACCTCGACGGTGTGCCCCGGCGACAGCTGCTGGACGCGACCGCGGCACTCGACGAGTATCGGTCCGGTGTTGCCGGCCTCGGAGGTCAGGGCGCCGGCTCGTCCGCTGACCCGAAGGTGAAGACGCTGGCCGCGGTACACGAACGGGAACTCGATGGAGCCCAGGGCTTTTGGCCAGTGCGGGCCGAGGATCAGCCGGTTGTCGCGAGCTTCCAGCCCGGTGAAACACCTTTGCACTAGATCGATGCTGCCGGCCATCGCGGCCAGGTGAATCCCTTCGGCAGTCGTGCCGCCCTGGATGTCGGCGACATCCGAAGCGAGCACCTGCACGAAGTACTTCATGGCGTGATGCCGGTTGGCGCGGGCAACCACCCACGAATGGACGAGCGCGCTGAGCGTCGATCCGTCCGACGTACGCGCCAGGTAGTAATCGATCGTCGTGGGAATCTGCTGTCCGGCGAAACGATAACCGAGCCGGCCGAACAAGCCCAGGAGCTCTTCGGACGAGAGCAGGTAAAACAGCATCAGCACATCGGCCTGCTTGGACGCCTTGTAGTTGTTCACGCTGTCGTCTTCGGCCTCCAGGATGCGATCGAGCCGCTGGATGTTGCCGTAGCGCTGCCGGTAATGCTCCCAATCCAGTTCGGCCAGTTCGGAATACCCTTCGAACTGGCTGATCACGTCGTCATGGAACGGGACGAACATGCGCCGCGTCACATGATCCCACCGGTCGAGCTCCTCTGCTCTCAGATCGACTTTGCCGACCAGATCGAGCCGGTGGCGCAGGGGCAGCAGATCCAGCGTGTCCATCGCCCGCAGAATCACCCACACCGCCATGACGTTGGTGTATGCGTTGTTGTCGATTCCGTCGTATTCCTTGCCCGGATAACCGGAATGGAACTCGTCGGGGCCGATGATCCCCCGGATCGTGTAGCGGTCGCGGCTGTCGTCGAAACTGGCCAGGCCCACCCAGAACCGCGCGATCTCGACCAGCATCTCGGCTCCGTAGTCGATCAGGAACTGACGGTCACCCGTGACCTGATAGTGCTGCCACGCGTTGTACGCGATGGCGAGCCCGACGTGGTGTGCGCGTGCACTGGCATCCGGGTTCCATCTGCCGGACGCCGGATTCAGGTGCAGCTGCTGGCTCACCTCGCGCCCGTCGCTGCCCGACTGCCAGGGATACATGGCGCCGAGATACCCCGCCCGACGCGCGGCACGGCGCGCCTCGGGAAGCCGTCGATAACGGTAAAGCAGCAGTGAACGAGAGACGTTCGGCAGCCGGAAGTTGAGCACAGGCGACACGAACAACGAGTCCCAGAACACGTGGCCCCGGTAGGCCTCACCGTGCAGCCCTCGCGCGGGTACTCCGGCGTCGAGTTCGGCGGTGTGCGGCGAAATGGTCTGCAGCAGGTGGACGAGGTGTAACCGCAGCACGCGCAACGCGCGCAGGGCATCGTCGCTGTCCGCCAGGCCGATGTCGCATTGTTCCCACAGCCGGGCCCATGCCCGAGCGTGCTGCCGATGCAGATCGGCATAGCGGCCGGCCGCGCCGAGGTATCGCTCGGCGGTGGTCGCCGGCTCCGATACGGCGGGGTCGCGAC
>NZ_JAFBAT010000302.1 GCF_019247615.1 Mycobacterium sp.
CCGCCGAAATGTCCGGCGACAAGCAACACCATGGTCAGAGCTTCCACGCGGCTTTCCCACGGGGCGTGAAAGACCGGCTCGTTGCGCTCTCGGGGCACCGGCCCGAACGACTGCATGCCACCAAGGTCGTGTTGTCCATTCATGTGCTTTCATCCCTTTTGCGTGCCACCGCGCCTCTCTTCGGACCCACTGGCGTGAATCGCGACGCGGCGTCATTGAATACGTTGCGCCCCATACCACACGCCATCTGGGGAGCCGACTGCTCCGGCCTGTTCGCGAGCTCTGGCCAGTTCCTGCGAGGTAGCGAATTGCCGGGCCTGGTCGAGGTCGTGCATGTCCATGACGACGATCACGGTGTTGGGGTCGCCGGCATCGACGTAGGTTCCGGTCACTACCAAACCGTGGTCACGGCGCACGGCATCCAACGCTGGGTCACGAAAGACTGTGTTCCATTGCTCGACGCTGACGACTCGTTGCTTGACGAGCATTACTCCGGCCACAGTGAATCATCCTGACTGCGTTCGCTTTTCAACATTTTGTATGCGGTGACCAGCCAGCCGCAGCCAGCTTCATAGTTGTGGGATCGGACGCAGCCGGGATGGGTCGCCCGAACACGGCGGACGAGCCACGCTATCGGGTTCTCGCGATCGATGCCGGCGCCCACCAGTCGTACTGGCCAATTAGTTCGCAAATCGGCCGGAACCGCAACGCCGGGGCAGCGCGACTGCGAATGACCCTGCAGGACAGGGAGTTTGAACGTCAGAACCCCAGGCAGGTCAACTTCACGAACGGTGCTGCCGGCTGGCCGGCTCGGGCAAAGCGCTCGGGTGGTCCATGACATAGGGGAGCAAGACAACCTGGGTGATGCCGGCATGCACGGCATCTAGGAGTGCTTGATCGAGGAAGTGGATGCGCACCCCGGCGTGCGCAACCATGAGCTGAAAAAATCCGGACCTGAAGCCCTGCTATTCCACAGCGGTCCGCCGAGGTCACGCTCGACGAACAACGCTTTCGCACAGGGGTCGTTGAATAGCCGGTTAGTACGGGCACTTTCGCGCGCAGGCAGCAATGCCCCGCCGACCGCAGTTGGCCCGACGCCGGTCGGCGACGAATGCGGTTGCAGCTGTTCGCCCATGAGCCCCCCAGTTCAATGCCTGTCGTATTGTCTACAGTTGTAGACGCAGTCGAGTGTAGGCCGGCTGTGGCCTCATGTCTACAGTTGTAGATATATTCCCAGGAGGCAGGGATGAACCGCACCGCGAACACAAGCTCGAGCGGGAACTCGCCGCGTCGCAACGCGACAGCGACGCGCACCCGCCTGTTGGAGGCGGCCAGGCAACAGTTCCTACGGCAGGGGTACCGCGGCACTTCGTTACGCGCAATCGCGGCCCAAGCCGGCGTGGACGTGATGCTTATCCGCCGCTACTTCGGCTCTAAACAGCAACTCTTTGCCGAGGCCACCGATATCTCGGGCAACGTTCCCGCTGCCCGGCGCGCTCCCGACGACGCGGTAGGACAACTCCTGATCGAACGCGTTTTACAAGCCAAACGCGATATCGATGCCCCCCTGTTCGCGCTGCTGCGCTCCAGCGGGGACCCCGACGTCGTCTCTCGCCTCAACCAGCAAATCGAAACTGGTCTCACACTCAACCTCAGTAGGCGCATCACCGCTGATCAACCGCGACTACGCGCCGACATGGTCACCGCACTACTACTCGGCATCGGCGTGCTACGCGTGCTACTCAACAAGCAACCCATCGCCACGGCCGACGAGAGCGACATCGCGGCCATCTTCAACGAAGCATTCCAGAGCCTCACCAAACTGCCCCAAGGCACCAGCAACGGGTCGCCTTAGCAAAAAACGAATCGCCTGTTGAAGGCCCGTCACGATTGCGGCCCTTCCGCGCCGTTGACGGTCGGCGTGCCGTATGAAAATGTAATATTCATCTCTGAGAGGAACATTCTCCCTAGCCGAGATTGGAACGGAGCAAGCGATGGTGAACGGTCTCACCGAGATGGACTTCTTCCGCGACGCCCGGCTCATCGAGAACCCGTACCCCTACTACGAAGCCTTGCGTCGGCAATGCCCGGTGACCCGGGAAAGCCACCACGGAGTCGCCATGGTGACCGGCTGGGACGAGGCCTGCGCCGTTTTGAACGACGCCGAGACATTTTCGTCGTGCATCTCGGTGACCGGTCCGTTTCCCGGCTTTCCCGTGCCGCTCGAGGGTGACGACGTGACCGAGCTGATCGAGCAGCACCGCGACCAGCTGCCGTTCAGCGACCAGCTGCCGACTCTCGACCCGCCGACGCACACCAACCACCGCGCCCTGCTGATGCGGTTGATCACCCCCAAGCGCCTGAAGGAGAACGAGGACGCCATGTGGGTGCTCGCGGACCGGGCGCTCGATCCCTTCCTGGCCCCTGGCGAGGGGGAATTCATCAAGGGCTTCGCGGGCCCCTTCACGCTGCTGGTGATCGCCGACCTGCTTGGCGTGCCCGAGGAAGACCGCGACCACTTCGTCAACAACATCCGCAAGCACTCCGGCGGCGGCGTCGGCGGCACCGGCGAGAAATCGCTGGCGCACAGCCCACTGGAATTTCTCTACGGAACCTTTGCCGACTACGTCCGGGATCGTCGTCGGGAACCTCGCGACGACGTGCTGTCGGGCCTCGCCGCCGCCACCTTCCCGGACGGCTCTGTTCCAGAAGTCGAAGACGTGG
>NZ_JAFBAT010000101.1 GCF_019247615.1 Mycobacterium sp.
GTTTCGCGCTTGGCATGTTGCAGGCGCTGGCACATGGGGCCGACTGGGTGTGGCTGGCCGACGACGACGGGCGCCCACAGGACTCTCACGTGCTGGCGAGGTTGCTGGCCTGCGCGGAAAAGTACGGCCTGGCCGAGGTTTCGCCCATGGTGTGCAATATGGACGACCCGGAGCGGCTGGCGTTTCCGTTGCGGCGAGGCTTGGTATGGCGCAGGCACACGAGCGAATTGCGTACCGAGCCGGGACAGGACCTGCTTCGTGGCATAGCGTCGTTGTTCAATGGCGCACTCTTTCGGGCGTCGACCCTGGACGCGGTCGGCGTCCCCGACATGCGACTGTTCATTCGCGGCGACGAAGTCGAAGTGCACCGCCGACTCGTTCGGTCCGGCCTGCCGTTCGGAACATGTCTGGACGCGGTCTATCTGCACCCTTGCGGCTCAGAGGAATTTCGGCCGATACTCGGTGGCCGAATGCACACCCAGTATCCCGACGATCCCGCCAAGCGGTTCTTCACCTACCGCAACCGCGGCTATCTGATGGCCCAGCCCGGACTGCGCAAGCTGCTCCTCCAGGAATGGCTTCGGTTCGGCTGGTTCTTCCTGGTGACGCGCCGCGACCCCAAGGGCATGTGGGAGTGGGTTCGCTTGCGCCGCTTGGGACGTCGCGAGCAGTTCGGCAGGCCGGGGGGATCGACATGACATTCATCGACGCGGCGGCGCAGTCGCGGACCTTCGCCCGCGCCCGCGGCGACCTGGTCGACGGCTTTCGTCGTCACGAGTTGTGGCTGCACCTGGGCTGGCAGGACATCAAGCAGCGCTACCGCCGCTCGGTGCTCGGGCCATTCTGGATCACCATCGCGACCGGCACCACCGCCGTCGCGATGGGCGGCCTTTACTCGAAGCTGTTCCACCTCGACCTGGCCGTCCACCTGCCGTACGTCACGCTTGGGCTCATCATCTGGAACCTGATCAACGCCTCGATTCTCGAGGGCGCCGACGTCTTCGTCGCGAACGAGGGACTGATCAAGCAACTGCCGACGCCGTTGAGCGTGCACGTCTACCGGCTGGTGTGGAGGCAGCTGCTGTTGTTCGCGCACAACATCGTCATCTACTTCGTCGTCGCGATCATCTTCCCCAAGCCGTGGTCGTGGGCCGACCTGTCGGTCATTCCCGCCCTGGCGTTGATCGTGCTCAACTGTGTGTGGGTGTCACTGTGTTTCGGCATTCTGGCCACCCGCTACCGCGACATCGGGCCGTTGCTGTTTTCGGTCGTCCAGTTGCTGTTTTTCATGACGCCGATCATCTGGAACGACGACACGCTGCGGCAGCAGGGTGCGGGACGCTGGTCGAGCATCGTCGAACTGAATCCGCTGCTGCACTATCTCGACATCGTTCGCGCCCCGTTGCTGGGCGCCCACCAGGAATTGCGCCACTGGGTCGTCGTGGTGGTGCTGACGGTCGTCGGTTGGCTGCTGGCGGCCGTCGGGATGCGGCAATACCGCGCGCGGGTCCCCTATTGGGTCTGAGGCTGGTTGTCGCACACATGTGCAATACCGCGCTCCATAGAAGTGGTCGGAGTTGCCGATGTGACTGCAGCGGTAATTGCGTTGCAAGTGACTGGAATTGGCGCTGGGCGTATGAGCAAGCGAACACGCGATCGGCCGGCGGGCATTAGACTCACCGATCATTCGCAGCAATGCGACTGCGAGAACATTCGGAGGGGAACCTTAATGTCTTGGACGGTGCAACCTGAGGCCGTGTTGGTATCAGCAGGAGCGGAATCGGCGATCAGCGCAGAAGTAGAGTCGGCCGCCGCGGCGGCCGCGCCGGCGCTGATGGGCACGACTCCGATGGGCAACGACCCCGATTCGGCCTTGTTCAACATGGCGCTCAATGCGTGCGGTGGGGCCTACTTGGGCGTGGTCCAGGAGCACTCGCTTCAGCGGGGATTGTTCGCCGGAACGCAGGGTGTGGCGTCGTCGGTCTACACGGCCACCGAGGCGGCTCGCAGCTTGGCGCTCGGGCTGTAAGCGGCGCTTATGCCTGACCCGGGGTGGGCGGCGCGCCCACCCGAAGCGAACGACCTTCTGCTCAAGACCGGCACCGGGGTAGCCACGATGCTGGCGAACCAGGCCGCCTGGACCGCAGTAGGTGCCAGCCACCACGCTTCGGCTAGCGCGTCGATGATCAACACGGCCGTGACATCGGCCAGCTGGCTGGGAGCCGGCTCGGCGGGCTCGACCGCCAGCGCCACCATGCTCAACGCGTCCCTGCACGGACTGGCCGGATGGGTGGACATCAAGCCGGCGGTCGTATCCGCCGCGGTCTCCGCTTACGAGATGGCCAATGCCGCAATGCGTCCGGCGCCGGAGTGCAATGCCAACCGTGACGAAGAGGTTGCCGATAACATCGCGAATCCGAGCGTGCTGTGGACCCTGACTCCGCGAATCGTCGCGCTCGACACCGAATATTTCGGCGTGATGTGGCCGAACAACTCCGCGGTCGGGGCCAGCTACGGAGCGGTCCTCGCGGGGCTCGCCGAAAGCCTGGCGATACCACCTCCGCTGGCTGCCATGGGCGCCTCGCCGGCGGCTCCAGCGGAGGCTGCCTCGGTGGTCGGACAGGCTGCAGCCGACACCGCGGCCGGCGACGGGATGCGCACGGCTTTCCAAGGTGTCCAGACAGCAACCGCGGGCACCAATCAGGCGGCCTCGGGCGGCCAAGACATAGGCGGCCAACTCGGCACATTCATGCAACCGGTGCAGTCGATGATCGGGGCGGTCCCCCAGATGGTGCAGGCTCCCGCGCAGCTGATGCAGGCACCGATGAGTGCGATGCAGCCGCTGCAGTCGATGATGGGCATGTTCGCCAACCCCGGCGCGCTGGGCCTGGGCGCGGCGACGCCCGGCGCGTCGGCGGCCAGTGCGGTGTCCGCCGCGTCCGCGGCTCCGGGGGCGGCCGGCGCGGGCGGAGGCGGCGTTTCGCTCGGTGGCACCGGCGTGCCCGCGACCAGCTTCACCCGCCCGGTCAGCGTCTTCGAGCCCACCGTCAGCGGCCGCCCGGTCGGACTGCGCCCCAGTGGGGCGTTGGGCGCCGAATCGATGCGACCGCAGACGACGACCACCGCCGGAGGCGCGGCAGTCGGCGGCATGCCGGTCGGCCATGCCGCGGGCGGCCACC
>NZ_JAFBAT010000195.1 GCF_019247615.1 Mycobacterium sp.
CGCACGGTCCGAGGAGGACAGGCCGGCATCGATCATGAGGAAGCGCCCGACCCGCGACACGTCGGTGCAGCAGTTCAGAAACGAGTTCAGGGTCTGTTCGACGCGGGCCCTGTCGGGACCGGCGATCAGGCTGACGACCACGTCGAGATCGGGTGGGCCCGGGGGCAGCCGCTGCAGCGACTGCACCAGCGCTTCCGGGTAGGGCGATGCCGCGTCGATCATCACCGGCGCACAGGCGTCGCGGTTGGCCGCAATCCGCTGCCGGTCGGGCTCGGGGATGCCGGGTTTGGCCAGCAGGTCGCGGTTCAACGCGAAGGACTCCGCGCGTTTGCCTATCCACGAGGCGCACACGGCCTGCTCGTCGATCGCCCGCCAAGCGTGGATCTCCGCGGAGACAAACAGGGTGTCCTGTGCGGGATGCGGGATTTCGGCTGCGGTCTTGGCGAACAGGTAGCCGAGTTCATAGCGCTGGGCCGCGCGGTACCGGCAGGCGATGGCGTACAGCGGCTCCGCGCGGGTCGGTCGAAACTCCCAGGCCCGCAGGAAGGCATCCTCGACGTCGTGCCACGGCTCACCGAGGTGCAGCATGCACTGCGCTATCCGGTATTTCGTGTAGAAGACCTCTTCGTCCCAGCCGCCCAGCTCGAGCCGGCGATCGAACCACTTGCGTGCGACGACGAGATCGCCCCAGTCGAAGCGGCCCATGCCCAGGTAGAACACCAACCGGGGATCATCGAAGTCGCGGTTGATCTCGCCTCTGGATACCAGGTTGAACGCCGGTATCCGCTTTCTCATCTCGAAGTCGGTGCCCGTCGAGCTCATTCCGGTCATGTCGTCGCGGTGTGCGACAACGATGTCCATGTACCGGATTTGCAGCGCCGGGTTGGCAAAGCAGCGGATGTTGAAGTCCCAATCGGCCGCAATGGGATAGCGAAGGTTGTAGGGGCCAATGCGATCGAAGAGCTCGCGGCGGTAGAACTGCGCCTGGTGGCAGATGTTCCCCGAGAACAGCAGACGGTCGAGGTTCCAATCGGCCAGCAGGGTGCGGGTGGAGGTCGAGAGCCGCATCACGTCGCCGTACACCAGATCGACGGGCTCGCTCTCGCCGATGAACGCTGCCACCCGTTCCAGGGTGTCCGGCTCGTACAGGGCGTCGTCGGCGCCCATGAAGTACAACCACTGTCCGGTGGACATCGCGATGCCGCGGTTGAACGCGTCATAGACGTTCTGGTCGCGGCGAGAGTCGATGACCAAACGCGGGCCGAACCGGGTGGAAAAGCGGTTCGCGATGTGCAGGGTTGCGTCCGTCGAGACGCCGTCCACCAAGACCACCTCGACATCGTCGCGGGTCTGGCGGACGATGCTGTCCAGGCATGCCTCCAGGACCGACGCCACGTTCTTGGTGGCGAGGATGATCGAAAACATTGGCGCGGCCATCGCGCGAATCACGCTAGCAGGCAGGTCAATCCGGGGTGCCGCGTCGTCGAGACATTCTTGGGCTCAAGCGCTCGACCGGATGTCGATCCAGCCGCCCTCGGCGGCGCCCCGGCGGGCGGCCTCGTCCAGGAACTGGACCCGGGCGCCGTCCCCGAGTGACGGCCGGGACGCCGATGCGTCGCCCGAACGCACCGCTTCCAGAAAACGTTCGGCCAACGACGCGAACGGCGCCAGCCGGCCGTCGTCGGGAATCATCGGCTGGGGCCGCGCCAGCAGCTCCGAGCCGGCCCGCCCGTAACGGAACACAGAAAAGCCGTGCATGTAGTCCGGGGTCGGGTTTTCCAGCACCAGCGCGCCCCGTTCGCCGCCGATGTGCCAGCGGTGCACGGTCTCTCCAGGGTGGGCGTTCGACACCGACACCAGCACCTGAGTGCCACCGGCCAACGTCATCATCATCGTGCAGCCGTCCTCGGCCGCTTCCGCCCCCGTCGGCGCGAAGGCGCGAGTGGCGCGGTCGTCGAAGCGCGCCGTGAGCGCCTCGATGCGACCCAGCAGCCACTCGACCAGATACAGCACGTGCGTCCCCAGCAACGTCAGCACCCCGCCACCCTGGGCGCGGTCGGTCTTCCACGACCACCGGTTCTCTCGCTGGGCATAGGATTCGACGTGCCAGGTGACCACGACGCGGGTCAGCGCGCCGATCGTTTTCCTGTCGATCTCGTCCTTGGCGGCTTGGAAGGCGGGCAGCTCGCCGAACTGGAAGTCGACGGCGGTGGGCAGTCCCGCCGCCATCCGGGCCAGCCTGCCCGCGCAGGCTGCCGTCAACGCCGCCGGTTTCTCGCACAGCACCGGAATGCGGGCGGCGATCACCCGCTCCAGGACGGTTTGCTGCACCGCCGGCGGCAAGGCCAGCGACACCGCGTCCAGCCCCTGGCCGAGGAAGTCGTCGACGCGCGTGCAGGCTTCTGCCGCGCCGACTTCGGCGGCCGCCGCCCGAGCGCGTCCGGGATCCCTTCCCAGCACCGCCGCCACCGTGACGCCCGGCAGGCCCGCCAGGGCGGGGCCGTGGACGGCCCGCCCGAAGCCGAGCCCGGCGACGCCGACGCGCATCAGTCGATGATCCGCGGGGTGGGCAGCGGCGAGATGAACCGGCCCTGGTAGCCCTTTGACCGCAGGGTGGCGACCAACTCGTCGGTGATGTGCCAGGACAGCAGCAGCGCGTATTCCGGCTGGTCGTCGAAGAGCTTTTTTTCGTCGAGCACTGGGATGCGGGTGCCGGGGATGTACTTGTTCAGCTTGTGCGAGGTGGAGATCTCCAGCACGCAGTCCAGGATGCCGTCGTCGAGACCCGTGTAGTTGATCAGCGTGCTGGCGCGCGACGGTGCACCGATGCCGTAGATCCGGGCGCCGGCGCGCTTCAGCGGGGCGAGCAGCTCGAACAGTTCCACCTTGGATCCGATCACCCGGTCCCGGAAGGTCGTCAGGCCCGAGCCGTCGTCCAGCCCGGCGGCCGCCTCGGCGGCCAACGCGTGGGCAACGGACCCGTCGACCGAACGGGTGCCCCGGCGCGCCGAGAACACCCGGATCGAGCCACCGTGGGTGGGAATGCGCTCGACCCTGAACACCTCGAGCCCGTGCTCGCACAGCAGCCGGATCAGCGAGCCCAGGTGGTAGTAGCGCAGGTGCTCGTGATAAATCGTGTCGTACTGCACCGTCTCGACCAGCGCGAGCAGGTAGTGGGACTCCGAGATGAACAACCCGTCGGGGGCCAGCAGCTCGGTGATCGCCGCCACCACGGCATGGGGTTCGGCGATGTGGGCGAAGACGTTCGCGGCGGTGATCACCCGGGCCCGGCCGTGGGTTTTGAGTACCTTCTCGGCGGTGGCTTGGTTGAAATAGGCGGTCAGCGTCTGGATGCCGTTTTCCCGCGCCACCAGTCCCGCCTGCGACGGCTCGATGCCCAGCACCCGGTGGCCGCCCTTGAGGAAGTTGCCCAGCAGCGTGCCGTCGTTCGAGCCGATGTCGACCACCAGATCGTCGGCCGCGAGCGGCAGCACGTGCATCGTCTTCTCGTACAGGTCGGCGAAGTTTTCGCGAAGGATGCGGGTGGAGCCGGACAGATACGGATAGCTGAACGGAAACAACACCTCCGCGTCGACCTCGAGGCCGATCTGGACATGGCCGCACGCCGGGCAGCGGACCATCTCGAGCGGGAACGCGGCCTGTTCGACCGGCACGCTGCCGACGTCGGGCATGGTGTTGACCGGCGGGATGAAGCCGACGAACAGGACCGAATCGAGGCCGCTGTGGCCGCAAATCTGGCACGCGGAGATGGGGCGCGAGGAAGTCATCTCACATCAAGTCATTGCTCACGGCATCGCCGCGGTGTTCGAGATACCAAGCGGCCGTTCGCTTGAGGCCCTCGTCGAGGTTGACCGCGGGGCGGTAACCAAGCCGGCGCATCTTCCCGATGTCGGGGCACCGGCGTTGGGCCGCCCCCGACGCCGCCTCCGTTGGAAGAATCTCCACCTCGATTCCGACGGTGTGCGAAACCCGAACGGCCAGTTCCCGAATGGAAACCTCCTCGTCGTTGCCGATGTGGTAGATCTCGCGATGGCCGCCGCTCTGGTACATGGTGAGCATGCCGTCGACGACGTCGTCGACGTAGCAGAAGGCGCGGGTCTGGCTGCCGTCGCCCTGGATCTCGAACGGCACCGGGCCGTTGGCCGTCGTCTCGCGGGCCGCGGCGGCCCGGTGGATGAATTGCGGTATCACATGCTTGTAGCCCATGTCCGGGCCATACACGTTGTGCGGCCGGAACACTTGGACTTTGCGGTAGTGATCTTGTGCGTAGTGCAGGGCGATCAATTCGGTGGCGATCTTCGAGCCGCCGTACGAGTATCTCGGATTCAGCGTGTCGGGCAGCATGAGCGGGATCTCCTCCGGGGTGGGCACTTTGTCAGGCGTCTGGTACACCTCGGCGCTGGAGGCGACGACCAGGTCCGGCACGCCGGCGTTCCGCCCGGCGCTCACCACGGCCAGCGCACCGCGTATTCCCACGTCCAGCACCAACTCCGGGTGCTTGTAGAAGTTCTCTGTGCCGTTGATGGCTGCCAGGTGGATGACCACCTCGGCACCGGCGAAGGCCCGCTCGAGTGCTTCCTGGTCGCGGACGTCGCACGTGAAAAGCTCGATTTCGCCGGCCATTTCGGCGAGGCGGCCGGCATCGCCGCGCACCATGGTGTCGATGACGGCGACATCCCACCCATCGCGGACGAGACGCCGGACCAGATAAGCGCCGATGGAGCCGCCGCCACCGGTCACCACCACGCGAGTTCCCATCAATGCACCAAGCGGCAACCGCCGACCGCGAAGTAGGAGTTTCCGAGCTCGGTCGTCGGCAAGTGGCTGAAGTGATTCCAATAATCGAACAGGAAGCCGTCTTCCACGATGAACTCGCTGATCGCGTGCGGCGAGATTCTCCCCAGGCTGGGGTGATTGTTGGCGATGATGACCACCGAGGCGCCGCTCACGGCGTCCCCGAGCCGGGTGAACACGCGCTCGTCCGGGAAGTAGGCCGCCAGCTGCTCGGGAGCGATGACCGGGTCGAACAGGCGAATTTCGGCGTCGGGGTGGCCCTTCTTGAGTTCGTCGAGCACCTTGACCGACATCGACCCGCGGAGGTCATCGGTGGCCGGGATGCCCTTGAAGGCCATACCGAGAATACAGATGCGCAACGGCGACAACAGTTTTCGTCGGGCGATCTCATCGCTGATGAACTTGACGGTCTCGGACGGCTGGCGCTCGTTGATGAGCCGGCCGGCACGTGTGAGCTCCAATTCGATTCCGCGGCTTCGCGCGCTCTGCAGAAGGATGTGTGGATCCTTCTCCAGGCAAGGACCGCCCACGAGACCGGGTTTGGGCACGTTCGTGCGGGTGTAGCCCAGTTTTCCCGACGAGATCACTTCCTGGGCATCGACCTCGAACGCGTCGCACAATCGCGCCACCTCGTTGGCGAAGGCGAATTGCACGTCGCGGTAAGCGTTGTCGACGAGCTTGATGATCTCGGCGGCCTCGGGACTCGACACCTGGACAATGGAATTGGTCAGCCGCCGGAAGATGGCCGCGGCGCGATCGCTGACGGCCGGGTCGTCTGCGCCCACGATTTGCGGCAACTGCCGCAGTTCCTGCAGCGCATCGCCTTCGAGCGTGCGCTCGGGGCACATCGCGATGTCGAAGCTCTTTCCCGACTCGGCGAGGATGGGAGACACCACGTCGCGCGTGGTCCCGACCTTGACGGTGGAACGCAGCACCACCAAAGCGCCGTCGCGCACGTTGGCGCTGACCTCGCGGCTGGCCGCCTCGATCATGTCGGTGCGCACGATGCCGTCGCTCGACAGTGGCGTTCCGACGGTGATGACGTAAGCGTCGCAGACGGCGTCCGGGTCCAGTCGCTGCGTGGCGACCAGGCCGCCGGAGTTGACGACGCGCGACAGGGCTTCGGCCAATCCCGGCTCGGAGAAGTGGGGCAGGCCCGCGTTCGTCTGGTCGACGACCTCGGAGCGCTTCTCGACGCCGATGACTTTGTTGCCCGTCTCGGCCAGCACGGTCGCGAGCGTCAGGCCCACATAGCCGAGGCCGATGACCCCGATGTCATAGTTCGCCATTGGCAGACCGACGCTTCCTTCCGCGAGCCGCTGCGACAATAATGCCTAGGTCTGCGGGTTTTGGGCGGAGAATGAGCCCGCCCCGTCACCGAATCCGGCCAGCTTTTTCGCTGTGCCGAAGACGTCGTCGAGCATCGCCGGAGTCAACCTGCCGGTGAACATGTTCTGCTGGCTGGGGTGGTAACAGCCGAGTAGTTGCACGCCGGATCCCACCTCGGCGACGACGCCGTGGCCGAACCGCGGCCTGGGCTTACCAGCTGGGAATGAGCCCGGCAGTCGCAGCGTGATCTGCCAGGCGAACCCGCCCAGGGCCACGATGACGCGGACATGCTCGGACACCAGCCGCCATTCGGCCGCCAGCCACGGCCAGCAGTTATCGCGCTCCCCCGGCGTCGGGGCATTGGCGGGGGGCGCGCACCGAACCGGGGCTGCGATCCGAATCTCGTTGGCCCGCAAGCCGTCCGCGGCGTCGACACTGATCGGCTGGTTCACCAGCCCCGTCCGGTGCAGCGCCGCATACAGCTGATCGCCGGACCGGTCCCCGGTGAACATCCGCCCGGTCCGGTTGGCGCCATGCGCGGCGGGGGCCAGCCCGATAATCAGCAGCCGGGGGCGTTCCGATCCCCAGCCCGGCACGGGCCTCCCCCAGTACGGCTGGTCGGCGAAGGCCCGCCGTTTGGCGGTGGCGACGCCCTCGCGCCAGGTGACCAGGCGTGGGCAGGCCCGGCAGACGCTGATCACCGCGTCGAGTTCCGGTATCGATGCGGCCTGGGCGGCGAGCTCGGTGACGCGGGCGGCGTCGGCGGCCACGGGCGTCCGCGGCGTGGCCGGATCGCCCGGCCATCCGGTGCCGGGGGCGACCGGAGAACCGAACGCCTGGCCGGTATGCGGGTGGATGAGCACGTGAACATCCTGCATTCGCGCGATGGCGAGGACGAAATTCGGTGGCCGGGGTTCCGGGTTTGGGGTTAAATTCAGCCGCGATATCCCATGAAGAGCACCGGCCCGGCGTACCTGATCCTGTTGGCCACACTGATGGCGACGTCGGCCACCGGCATCTCGATCGTCGCGTTCCCCTGGCTGGCGCTGCAGCACCACGACAGCGCGCGGGACGCGTCCGTCGTCGCCGCCGCAATGACCTTGCCACTGGTGCTCTCCACCCTGGTCGCCGGAACAGCGGTCGACTTCTTCGGGCGCCGCCCGGTTTCGCTCGTGTCCGATTCGCTGTCCTGCACCGCGGTGGCGGCCGCCCCGCTGATCGCCCTGTTGGCCGGTGGGCAGGCGCTCAACGTCGCGGTGTTGGCCGTGCTGGCGTTTCTCGCGGCCGCCTTTGACCCGGCCGGGACGACGGCTCGCCAATCGATGCTGCCCGAGGCCGCCGCCCGCGCGGAATGGTCGCTGGACCGCACCAACAGCACCTATGAGGCGATTCTGAACCTGGCCTACATCCTGGGCCCCGGGATCGGCGGCCTGATGATCGCCACCGTGGGCGGCGTCAACACGATGTGGATCACCGCCGGGTTTTTCGGGCTGTCCTTCCTCGCGATCGGGGTCCTGCGGCTCGAGGGCGTCGGCAAGCCCCACCACGCGACCCGACCCGAGGGGTTGCTGTCCGGGATTGTCGAGGGGCTGCGGTTCGTCTGGAACCTGCGGGTGCTGCGGACGCTGGGGCTGATCGACCTGGTCGTCACGGCGCTGTACATGCCCATGGAAAGCGTGCTGTTTCCCAAGTACTTCAGCGATCGTCACCAGCCCGCGCAATTGGGTTGGGCGTTGATGGCGCTCGGGATCGGCGGCGTGGCGGGCGCGCTGGGTTACGCGGTGCTGTCGACGTACGTGCGGCGGCGCACCGCCGTGCTGACGGCGACGCTGACCTTCGGGGCGGCAACGGTCGGCATCGCGTTCCTGCCCCCGTTGCCGGTGATCCTGATGCTGTGCGGGGTGACCGGACTGGTCTACGGGCCGATCCAGCCCATCTACAACTACGTGATGCAGACCCGGGCCCCGCACCAGCTGCGCGGTCGGGTGGTCGGGGTGATGACCGGGCTGATGTATGCCGCGGGCCCGCTGGGATTGCTGGTCGCCGGCCCCCTGACCGACGCCGCCGGGCTGAAGGCCACCTTTTTGGCGTTGGCCGTGCCGATCCTGTTGGTCGGCGTGGTCGCGTGCGGCCTGCCGTCGCTGCGCGAACTGGACCGAGCGCCCGAGGTTGCCGTCGAACCGTAGGATCTGGGGGTGGACGCATCCGTGGCCGAGTTGATCGCCGGCCTGCCCGACGGGACTGTCGTCACCGATCCCAGCATCATCGAGGGCTACCGCCAGGACCGCGCCTTCGACCCGTCGGCGGGCAAACCGCTGGCGGTGGTCCGGCCGCGGCGCACGGAAGAGGTGCAAACGGTGCTGCGCTGGGCGTCCGAGCACCGGGTGCCGGTGGTGCCCCGCGGAGCCGGCAGCGGCCTGTCGGGCGGGGCCACCGCGCTCGACAACGGCATCGTGCTGTCGACGGAGAAGATGCGCGACATCAGCATCGATCCGGTGACGCGCACCGCGGTGTGCCAGCCGGGCCTGTTCAACGCGGAGGTGAAGAAGGCCGCCGCCGCGCACGGGCTGTGGTATCCACCCGACCCGTCGTCGTTCGAGATCTGCAGCATCGGGGGCAACATCGCCACCAACGCCGGCGGCCTGTGCTGCGTGAAGTACGGCGTCACCACCGATTACGTGCTGGGCATGCAGGTGGTGCTGGCCGACGGCACCGCGGTGCGGCTGGGCGGCCCGCGGCTCAAGGACGTGGCGGGGCTTTCGCTTACCAAGCTGTTCGTCGGCAGCGAGGGCACGCTGGGCGTCGTCACGGAGGTGACGCTGCGGCTCCTGCCCGCGCAGAATGTTTCCAGCGTGGTGGTGGCGTCGTTCGCCTCGGTCGAGGCGGCCGTCGAGGCGGTGCTGGGAGTCGTTGCGCGGCTGCGACCTTCGATGCTGGAGTTCATGGATTCGGTGGCGATCAACGCCGTCGAGGACACCTTGCGCATGGATCTGGACCGTAGCGCGGCCGCGATGCTGGTGGCCGGCTCCGACGAGCGGGGGCGGGCGGGCGCCGAGGACGCCTCCGTGATCGCGACGGTGTTCGCGGAAAGCGGTGCGACAGAGGTGTTTTCGACGTCCGATCCCGACGAGGGCGAGGCGTTCATCGCGGCCCGGCGGTTCTGCATTCCCGCCGTGGAGGCCCAGGGGTCGTTACTGCTGGAAGATGTCGGCGTGCCGCTGCCCGCGCTGGGCGCGTTAGTGACCGGGATTTCGCGGATTGCCGCCGAGCGAGGCCTGACGATCTCGGTGATCGCGCATGCCGGCGACGGCAACACCCACCCGCTGATCGTCTACGACCCCGCCGATGCGGCGATGACCGAGCGCGCCCACGTCGCTTTTGGGGAGATCATGGACCTGGCCGTCGGCCTGGGCGGCACGATCACCGGCGAGCACGGCGTAGGCCGGTTGAAGCGGCCCTGGCTTTCCGGGTACCTCGGTCCGGAGGCGATGGAGCTCAACCGGCGCATCAAGCGAGCGCTGGACCCGCTGGGGATTCTCAACCCCGGTGCGGCGATCTGATTGCTGGGCCGCCGGGCTGGGCCGCCGGGCTGCGCGAGAGCCTGGACCGTGGTTGACACCGTGGAGCTAATGTCTTAGACATAAGACATGTCGCCAGCAGTGTCTCACGGGTTTCACCTGGCGACCGCCGACACCTGGGCCGATCCCTGGCCGATGTACCGCGCGCTGCGCGACGAGGACCCGGTGCATCACGTCGTCCCCGAGGGGAGGCCAGACCACGACTACTAC
The DNA here is from genome assembly GCF_019247615.1 of Mycobacterium sp. Lineage (GTDB taxonomy): Bacteria > Actinomycetota > Actinomycetes > Mycobacteriales > Mycobacteriaceae > Mycobacterium. Next base: position 9,933 of record NZ_JAFBAT010000195.1, read on the forward strand.
GTGCTTTCGCGGCACGCCGACGTCTGGGCGGCGGCGCGTGACCATGAGACGTTCTCCTCCGCGCAGGGGCTGACGGTCAACTACGACGAGCTCAATCTCATTGGTTTGCAAGACAATCCACCGTTCGTCATGCAGGATCCGCCGGTGCACACCGAGTTTCGCAAACTGGTGTCGCGCGGCTTCACGCCGCGACAGGTCGAGGCGGTGGAACCCAAGGTTCGCCAGTTCGTCGTCGAGCGCATCGAGGGGTTGCGCTCGAACGGCGGCGGCGACATCGTCACCGAGCTCTTCAAACCGCTGCCGTCGATGGTGGTCGCGCATTATCTTGGCGTGCCCGAGGAGGATCGCGCGCAGTTCGACGGCTGGACCGATGCGATCGTCGCGGCCAACGCTGCCGAGGGTGGCGTTGGCGGGGCGCTGGGTAGGTTTGGCGACGCGGTGGGCTCGATGATGGCCTATTTCGCCCGGCTGATCGAGCGCCGACGAACCGAGCCCGAGGACGACACCATCTCTCACCTGGTCGCCGCCGGGGTTGGCGCGGACGGCGACGTCGCCGGCACGCTGTCGGTGCTGGCGTTCACGTTCACCATGGTCACCGGCGGAAACGACACGACCACCGGAATGCTGGGCGGCTCGATGCCCTTGCTGAGCCAGCGCCCAGACCAGCGGCGGCTGCTGGTCGAGGAGCCGGGGCTGATTCCCGACGCGGTTGATGAGCTGCTTCGGTTGACATCACCGGTGCAGGGGCTCGCGCGGACGGCCACCCGGGACGTGACGATCGGTGATACCACGATCCCCGCCGGGCGGAAGGTCTTGCTGCTGTACGGGTCGGCCAACCGCGACGAACGCCAATACGGGCCGGACGCCGGCGAACTCGAGGTGACCCGCTGCCCGCGCAACATCATGACTTTCAGCCACGGCGCGCACCACTGCCTGGGCGCGGCCGCCGCCCGAATGCAGTCGCGGGTCGCGCTGACGGAACTGCTCGCCCGCTGCCCCGACTTCGAGGTGGACGAGTCCGCGATCGTCTGGTCGGGCGGTAGCTACGTGCGGCGACCGCTGTCGGTGCCGATTCGGGTGAAATCCTGATGCCCGGTAATGACTGGCTGTCCGCGCACCGGTCCGAAGCAGCCGTCGACCGGATACTCGACGCGGCCGAGGAGCTCTACACCCAACGGGACCAGGCTTCCATCGGCATGAATGAAATCGCCAGGGCCGCAGGCTGTTCCCGCGCGACGCTGTATCGATACTTCGAGAACCGCGAGGCGCTGCGAACGGCTTACGTGCACCGGGAGGCGCGGCGGCTGGGCCGCGCGATCTGGGAGCGGATCAACGGTATCGACGACCCGCGGGAACGGCTGGTCGTGAGCATCTTGGCGGCCTTGCGGATGGTGCGCGATAGCCCTGCGCTGTCGTCGTGGTTCACCATCACTCGGCCGCCGATCGGCGGCGAGCTGGCCGGGCGATCGGAGGTGATCACGGCGCTGGCGGCCTCGTTCGTCGATTCTCTTGGACCCGAAGACCCGGGCGTCGTGGAGCGGAGGGCGCGTTGGGTGGTGCGGGTGCTGACGTCGTTGCTGATGTACCCGGGCCGAGACGTGGCCGACGAGCGGGCGATGATCGAGGAGTTCGTCGTGCCGATCGTGACGCCGACAGCCGACGCGCGGCTCAATCCCGGACGCGAGTGAATCGGTGCAGTAGCCAGGCCAACGGAATCGTGATGACGAGCGTCGCGAGGAACAGGTACAGCATCGACCCGGTGTACACGTGGGCGCGGACGACGTAGACCATCGCGAATTCCATGGTGATCAGGTGGATCAGGAAGATCTCGTAGGAGATCTCGCCCAGCCACACCATCGGCCGGCTGGCCAGCAGCCTCGAATACGAACCCCGGTCACCCAGGGCCAGCGGCGCCACCGCGAGCGCCGCGATCACGGCGTAGAAAACCGTCTTGAACAGGGCCTCGCTCAGGGTCGCGGGCGACGTGGTGGGGGCGCCCGCGATCGGCGTGGAGGCGATGAAGTAGCAGATGCCGGCCAACGGTATGGCCATGAACGCGTAGCAGCGCACATCCATCGCCTGGAGAACGGCCAGCAGCATGCCTGCCAGGAACCAGGCGAGGTAGGTCGGCAACCACAGCCGGGCGCCGTCGGGAAACCAGTGATCCGTATGGACCAGGACCAACCATGCCGGGCTGATCAGCGTCATCCCGGCGAGGGCGCCGAGCATCAACTTGGGCTGCCAGCGCCGGCGGCACACCAGCACCAGCAGCACGTACGCCAGCAGCGGCAGCACCACGTAAAACGCGGCCTCGACCGCCAGGCTCCACATCTGGGTCAGGCCCTGGTGCAGGTATTTACCGAGGTAGCCGTTGCAGTAGATCTGCGTGAGCGTGAGGTTGCGGGCCAGCCCCAGCCACGTGTGCCCGGGGTTGGGTCCCGCCTCGCGGAAGTGGTAGAGCACGTAGGCGAACAGCACGGTGATGACGTACGCGGGCATGATGCGCCGAACCCGGTGCCGCGCATACCGACTGAGCGACGGCGGCGGGCATCCGGTGGCCGCCGACTTCACCCACGGGCGGAACAGCAGGAAGCCGGACAGCACGAAGAAGATCGGGACGCCGACCTCCAGGCGGGAACCGGCCAGGCCCCAATAGCCGTGGGTGTACTTGCCGGTGGTGTAGGCCGCGTGGGTGCCGACGACGAGGAGGGCGGCGACCGCCCGGATGCCGGTCAGCGACGCGACCCGATCTACGTGGGCGACCTGCTCCAGGCCGCCCTGGGCGTCTTGTTCCTCGGAAAGCGTCATCCGGCGTGTTTTTTTCGTGGATTGCCGGGGCGCTCTGGCCGCAGGTTGATCAGCACGCCCGAGATGCGGGTGTGCTCAAGCTTTTTGAGCGTCGCCTTAGGCAGCTTGGCCGGCAGCTCCACGAGCGAAAAGTCGGGTCCGATGGCGATGTGGCCGAAGTCGCTGCGATGCAGGCCCCCCTCGTTGGCGATGGCGCCGACGATCGCGCCCGGACCGATCTTGTGGCGCTTGCCCACATCGATGCGGTAAGTGGTGAAGTTCTTTGGCGGCCTAGGTCTTTCGTGACGCTCCCGGTGGGGCCGCGGCGGTTCGGGAGCCATCAGGAAGGCCTCGCCATCGCGGGACTGCAGCGCCAGCGCCGCGGCGATGTCGACCATCGGGACGTCGTGCTCGCGTTCGTAGTCCTGCACCAGCTTGCGGAACAGATCGATTCCCGGGCCATTGAGCGCGTCGGTGATGGAGTCGGCGAATTTCGCCACCCGCTGGGCGTTGACGTCTTCGACGGTGGGCAGCTCGGTTTCCGTGAGCGTCTGCCGCGTCGCCTTTTCGATCGCCTTGAGTAGGTGGCGCTCCCGCGGGGAGACGAACAGCACCGCGGTCCCCGAACGCCCGGCCCGGCCCGTGCGCCCGATGCGGTGGACGTAGGACTCAGTGTCGTGCGGGATGTCGTAGTTGAGCACGTGCGATATCCGGTCCACGTCCAGCCCACGCGCCGCCACGTCGGTGGCGACCAGGATGTCGATGCCCTTCGCGCCGCCGTCTTTGAGCGCGGCAATGGTGCGCTCGCGCTGGGACTGCGGGATGTCACCATTGATCGCCGCAGCGGAAAACCCGCGCGCCCTAAGCTTTTCGGCGACCTCCTCGGTAGCCTGTTTGGTGCGGACGAAGACGATCATCGCCTCGAACGGTTCGACCTCGAGTATGCGGGTCAGCGCGTCCATCTTCCGGGGGCCGGCCACCTGGATGTAGCGCTGCGAAATGTTCTCTGCGGTGGCCGTTTTCGCCTTTGCGGTTATTTCGACCGGATCGTGCAGATATTTCTTGGTGAGCTTGCGGATCGCCGGTGGCATGGTCGCCGAGAACAGCGCCACCTGTTTGTATTCCGGGGTTTCGGAGAGGATGCGCTCGACGTCCTCGGCAAAACCCATGGTGAGCATCTCATCGGCCTCGTCGAGCACCAGGTAGTCGATGTGGGACAGGTCGAGCGTGCCCCTCTCGAGGTGGTCGATCACTCGGCCCGGGGTGCCGACCACCACCTGCGCACCGCGTCGCAGCCCGGCGAGTTGCACCCCGTAGGACGACCCGCCGTAGACGGGCAGCACGTTGATCTTCGGTAGGTGCGCCCCGTAGCGGCTGAACGCCTCGGCCACCTGGAGGGCCAGCTCTCGGGTGGGTGCGAGCACCAGCGCCTGCGTGGCAGTGCTTTTGACATCGATCTTGGACAGGATCGGGATGGCGAAGGCCGCCGTCTTGCCGGTGCCGGTCTGCGCCAGTCCCACGACGTCGGAACCGGCCATCAGCGCCGGGATCGTCGCGGCCTGGATGGCCGTTGGCGTCTCGTAGCCGACGTCGGCGGTCGCCCGCAGGACCGCAGGATGTATTTGCAGGTCGGCGAAGGTGGTGGAGGCAGCCTCGGGCGGGCTGTCGGGGAGGGTCATCGTTGAAGAAGTCTAGTGGTGACCGCGCGGTCAGCGGAGCTGAGCGCGGCGGGTCACCACCAGACAGCACCGAGGTGACCGCGCGGTCAGCGGAGCTGAGCGCGGCGGGTCACCACCAGACAGCATCGTGGTGCCCCGCGCGGTCAGCGGAGCTGAGCGCGCAGCCCAGGACATGACAGCATCACATCGCTAGAATTGATGCTATGCTGTCAAAATGCGGACCACCGTAACCCTCGACGACGACGTGGTCCAACTGTTGCGCGGGCGGATGAAGGAACAACGGGTCTCGTTCAAGAAGGCGCTGAACGACGCGGTCCGTGATGCGGCGAACCAGCGCCCCCGGGCCTACACATTCACAACTCGAACCGCCGATCTTGGCGTGCCGGCGATCAACCTGGATCGGGCGCTGCAAATCGCGGCCGACCTCGAGGACGAGGAACTGATCCGGCGCCAGCGGCGGCGTGCATGAAGATCGTCGACGCCAATGTGCTTCTGTACAGCGTGAATTCGGCGAGCGACCATCATCGGGCTTCCCTACGGTGGCTGGACGGCGCGTTGTCGGGTGCCGACGCCGTGGGATTCGCCTGGGTTCCGCTACTGGCATTCGTGCGGCTGGTAACCCGCCCTGGCTTGTTTCCCTCGCCGCTGCCGCCAGAGGACGCGATCGGTCGGGTCGCTGACTGGCTGGGCGCGCCGACAGCGGTGGTGGTCGAGCCCACCCCGCGCCATGTCGACATTCTGGGCAGAATGCTCGCCGTCGTGGGCGCCGGTGCAAATCTGGTCAATGATGCTCATCTGGCGGCGCTGGCCATTGAGCATCGCGGAAGCGTGGTGTCCTACGACACCGACTTCGGACGCTTCCCGAACGTGCGATGGCATCGCCCTGACGCTCTGTTGTAAAGCCGGGATGCGGGTGACACATCCGGCCGCGCCTGCCCCGGCCGCGGGTCGGATGACGGTACGGTTTCGCGATGTGTGTTCGCTACTTTCGCGTGCAGAGCCCTTGACGGCACTTGTGTTGGTCGCGGCGACGTTGACGGGCTGTGGTTCGGGGGATTCCACCGTCGCCAAGACGCCGCAGGCCACCACGACGACGTCGACTGCGTCGATCACCGCTCCCGCCACCCCGAGCCCGACGTCGGGCACACCCGCTCCGCCAGTCAACGCTGCACCGCCCGATCCCTGCGCGGTCAACCTGGGAGCGCCCGCCATCGCCAAGGTGGTGTCCGAACTGCCCCGCGATCCGCGCAGCCAGCAGTCGTGGAACCCCGAGCCGCTGGCTGGCAACTACAACGAGTGCGCCCAGCTGTCGGCGGTGATCATCAAGGCCAATACCAACGCCGAGAACCCCACCACCCGGGCGGTGCTGTTCCATCTGGGGCAGTTCATCCCGCAGGGCGTGCCCGACACCTACGGGTTCAACGGCATCGACGCGTCCCAAACCACCGGCGACACAGTGGCTTTCACCTATCCGAGCGGAATCGGCCTGACCACGACGGTGAAGTTCCGCTGGAATGGCAACGGCGTCGAGCTGATCGGTAACGCCCCGCGCGGCTAAGCGGGCCGACAGGCGATCGGGAGCGGTCGCTGTCGCCGCCCGGACGCGTCGGCCCCGGAGGAATCGGCGTCAGGGGTTGCCCCCGGCGCCCTGCTTGCCGTTGTTCCCGAAGATTCCGCCGCCGCCGCCGGCCCCACCGACGCCGGGAATTCCCAACGGGCCACCGCCGTTGCCGCCGACACCGCCGTTGCCGCCCGTGCTGCCCAACCCGTAGGCGAAGCCACCCATGCCGCCGGCTCCGCCGGTCCCGCCCGTAAGGCCGAGCCCGCCGG
>NZ_JAFBAT010000248.1 GCF_019247615.1 Mycobacterium sp.
GCCGGAATAAATGGCTAGTGGCGACCGCAAGTGCGGCGTAGCCGCACGCTGCGGGTCGCCACCATGGATGGCTAGTGGCGACCGCAAGTGCGGCGGAGCCGCACGCTGGGGGTCGCCACCAATGGCTAGTGGTCGGTCAGGAAGCGGTATAACCCGTGCTTGCGTATGAGGTAGCGCGTCGCGCTGTTCTCCCACTTGCTCCGATTCTTTCCGCGGACGTCGATGTGGTGGTGAACCACCCTGATGCTGGGGTCGAACTGGCGCTTGATTCCCTTCCGTTCCAGGCGGATTGACAGGTCCTGAATCTCCTGCGCCCGAAGCGCAGGATCGAACCCGCCGACCGACCTGAATATGGCGGAGTGGACGAGCATGTTGCCTTCGTGCACCCAGTACGTGGGTGCCGGTGCCGGAGGCTCCAGCGTGTTGGGCCAATCCTTGACGGCGGGCGCGACCGCTCTCCGAAGAGCCCCGGCTAGCCGCGGCTTATCCCGCATTTGCTCAATCGACCACTGCAAGAAACCCGTGCCATTGCCCCAAAGTGACAGCACCGCACCGTGGTTGCACCATTCCTGACGGCCGTCGGCGAGGGTGACCAACCCGCCGATCATCCCGACCCCTCGATCGGCATAGCGCCTGGCGAGTTCGCGCGCGATGACGGGAATTTCGGCGGTCTGCAAGTCCATATCGGCATCGATGAAGTGGATCAGTGCCCCGTCGGCGACCTGGTCGATGATCTGGTTGCGATTTGCTCCCGCGCCCCGATTGTGGCTGCTGCGTACGAGTTTCACTTCCGCGCCGAACTCTCTTACCACGTCCGTCGTGTGATCGGTCGAGGCGTCATCGAGGACGAAGACCGCGTCGTAGTGCTGCGCCAGCACCTGGGGGAGCAACCTGCGCAGGTTCTCGCCCATGTTGTAGTTCGGAATGGCCGCAACCACGGGTAATTCCTGGGGCATAAACCTAAGGCCACCGATCGCTGGTCATCGCGAGGAGACTCCCCGATTTCCGGGGGGCTGGTAATTCTCCAAGTACGATTTGGGCTGCAGAAACCCCGGCCGTGGAACTCTGAGGTCCGGCCTGAGTGCGGCAGGCCCGAAGGACGCCCAGAGGGTCGGGGCCGGCGCCTTCGACGGGCGAATGGCGAAGTCGCGCTCGAGCCGAGAGCGATATGGTCGCGCCGGACCGAAAAGCCGGTTGTCAGAGTGGTTTTCACCGTTCTCGACCTGATAGACGGCCCCGGGGAACGGCAGCGGCTCAAGAGTGCGCCCGTGTCTGTGCCACCAGTCGAAGGCCCAGCCGTGTTCCAGGATGTGTTCGAGTCGCTCACCGAAGGCCGCGGCAATCTCTTGCTGGGTAGCGGCGACGGTCAGTTGCGGCGGAACGTCATAGGCCTCGAACGGGATGATGAACGACGTTCCGCAGAAGCGGTAGAACTGCCGCAGCCGCTTGTACGCGTTCCGCCTGCGCGAGTACATCAAGCCGCGTTTGACCACCCACCCCGCTCGACCCGGGCGATCGCGGACGAACTCGGCAAGCTCGCGGTGCACGAAGTCGTCGGCGTCCACGAACATGACGTACTCCGGCCCGAAATCGCGCGCGGCGATGAGACCGACACCGTTCTTGGTGCCCTTATCCCAGATGACGGAGGCGGGGCCGGTGCGCGGACCTTTGAGGGGGGAGGGCGGCGGAAAATCGACCTCGACGAAGACGACGCGCTCCGGCAGCCGGAATCCCGGCGGACGATTGCCGACGATGATCACCACGTAGTCGTCGCACGATTGCTGGGTGAGCGATGCCAGCGTGTCCTGCAGCAGCGCTTCGACGCGGTCGTAGTCTGCGGCATTCTGCGGGTGACGCAGAGTCGTGATGAACGCCAGCATCGATGTAGCCTAGTTGACCGACGCCTGACCGGGACCAACCTGGTGCCGGCCATCGCGCGAAAAGACAAACAGCCGTTGGTTTTCCCAGTCGTTGGCTTGCACGAGTTGGAACCCTCGCTGGGCAAACAACGACCGAAGCTCCTCTTCGCGATAGCTGTTCATCCAGCCGTGCCGCAGGCGGCCGATCGTCTCGACGAGACCACGCGGCGAACGCGCGCTGGCTCTTGCGGGGGCATACGTGAGGACGCAGAACATGACATATCTCGTCAACCAGTCGAGCATGGAGGGAACGTCGCGCACGTACTCGAGAACACCGCTGAAAACGGCGACGTCATACACATCGGAACCGAGATCGGGCAGTGGTCTCTGATTCAGGTCACAGATCAGCGTTCCGGGCCCACGGTCGACGATGTCGGACGGCACGTAACTGCACGATGGGTCGAGATGCCGCTCGAGGATCCGCTTGCCGGCGCCGAACTCGATAACCCGACTATTGGCGGGCACCAGCGCCGCAAGCTCTTCGTTACGAGACTCCCAGGACGCGTAGAGGTTGCGTGGGTTCGACCACCGCCTGCGGTCGGTCTTTTTGACAAGTGTCGTGATCGCTCTCATCACGCGACATCAAGCCCCAGGTGTTGGCCAAGATCGGCATACTCCGCGTGGAGTCGTTGCCGCAGGCGGGCGACGGCGGCATGCGTCTTTTTCCTGATGTTCGCTGAGTCCGCGAGCGCTGCTGTCACCCGGTCGACGACGGCGCCCCCGGTCAGCTCGTCGGTGCGGATGAGGGATCGCTCATCGTCGATGGACAGCGCGAAGTCCCTGCACTTCGGTTGGTACTCAAGCGAAACGACGGGCGTGTCGGAAAGTGCCGCCAAGATCCCCGCGTGCAGCCGGCTGACGATGGCGACCGAACAGCGAGCCAATTCGCGTGCCGCGGAGCCCGCGTCGGCGGGAAGCACGATGTCTGCGGCGACATCCTTCAGTGCCACCTCGGTCCACCGCTTGTCTTCCGGGTTCATCAGTATCCCCACGAACCGACAGCCCTGTGCCGCCAGGTCTTTCACCGCTGCCGAGACCTCGTCGGCCAGCCTCGCGGGATCGTGTCCCCAAAGATCATCGCCGAAGCCCAGATTCACTCCTATCAATCCGTCTTCCGCTAGCACGTCAGGTCGTGGCAGCAGTAGCGCCGGGTCGCCGGAAACCTGCACATCCAGACCGATGCCTGACAGCAACTCAGCGCTTCGGGGGCCCCGCACGGAAACAGTCCGGAACTCCGAGAGTATCGGCGCCCAACGTTTCAGCTCGTCTTTCTCCGAGCCGCTATTGCGTCCCAGGAATACCGGGTCTTCTACGCCGACACCGATCGCGTAGCTGCCTCGGATTCTGGTGAGCGCCATGCCGCGGGTAACCAGTCGCCGCCAGAAGCGCCTTCCGATGAGCGTGCCGCCGCCCACGACTTGTGTGCCGTGCCGCAGCGACCGATTCAATCCCGTTGCGACGGCGCGGATCAGCTCGTGCGGAAGACAAGGCATGTCGACAAAGCTCGCTCCGGGAAGCTGGGTGCGAACGGCGTCGTAGATCGCGTCATCTCCCAGGTTGCCCCTGCCGTGCCAGCCGAGATAGGCGACCAATGGGTGCGGTGTGCGGGTCATGTACCCGATCGACCAGGGATTCGATCCGGCCACGTCGTGGCCGACCGGCTCATATGTTGCCGACCACCATCCAGGACCCCATCGCCGCGGAGAGCGCAACGAAGACCCACCGTTGATTGGCCCGTACCGCTTCGTGCAGCCGCTGCACCATTGCCTCGGTTTTCGCGGGTGCCACCAGGTGGCCGAGGAGAATGAACTCGATCACCGCCAGCATGCCGATGACGAAGCCCAGGGCGGCGATCACCTGCATTCCGAGCGCGGCCCCCGACGCGACGACGGCGGTGACAAAGACCAGCAGCTCGAGCGGCGGGGGTCCCGACAGCACGCCGATCACGAACGCCATCCGGGAGGATCCGTTCTCCCATGCAGCGTGGGCGCGGCGCAGCAGCAGCCAGATTGCTGACTCGTTGCGCCGCGACGGGTCCGCGGCGCGCCCAAAAAGATAAAACACCGGGTGGCGGGGCTGCGTCACCATGCCGGCCGGGCTGACGGTCAGGGACACCGGCGCTTGCTGACGCGCCGCGTAGTGCACGGCCATCAGGACGGCGACCACGAGCGCAAGCGCACCCATGCCCAGCTGGACCTGGCGGCCCGTGGTGCTGGCAAGTGCACCCATGATCGTGCTCGCCAAACTCTGAGTAAACGGCCTGAACATCGGCACGTAGTGCAGCATCAGCACCGGAACCAGGACGCTGGGGACACTCGCCAGCACACAGCCGACCCAGTAGGCCAACAGGCCGGACATCGGCCGCGGCCGGGAGATCATCAGGAGGGTGACGGCCAAACGGACCGGGTCTACCGCAGCCACGAACGTCACCATCAGGATGGCCCCCAACATGGCTGGAACGTTACCGTCTTGCGGCCGATCCCGAGGTAAGACCACCGAATTGGTGGGGGACGCTACCGGGCTTCCGGGTGCCGGTCCGTCGAGTGTGTATCCAGGGCGACCCGCCCGGCGTGTCGGCGCCCTGATCACACGGTCATGATCGACCGGCAACTGCTAAGCGTGAATTTCGGCCGTCAGACCGAATTCGGCCAGCGTATTCACCGTGTCCTCGACCAGCGCTGCTGTCGAATTCGTGCGGCCGGCCAGGTATGCGTTGATCGAGATCCACAGTTTTCCGCGGCCCCGCCCAGAAACCATAAACAGCTGGCCGCCCATGCGTTCGAGGGTGCGCTTGGTGATGCCGGGCTCGATCAACCGCCCGGACGCGTAGTCGGCCTCGCCGCCGTCCGGGCGGTTCACCGCCGGATCGAGCTCACCGACGTTGGAGCAACCGATCGGATTGGCGGCCGCACCCAATCCCATGCCCGCTGCGCGGCGCGCGACCCACTTGGGCGTCATCGAGGTCAGCGGGAGCGGCGCCAACAACTCCTCGGTGATCTCGGACAGGTCGGCGAATGTCTGCTTGAACTTGAGGCGAACTTCCTCCAGGTTCGACGACAAGTGCGTCGGGTCGACAGAAACGGTGGGGAACACCAGAGCATTGCCGCGGGTATCGTCCGCGGTGCGCTCGCTGATCGGAAACGACAAGGTGACAGTCCCGTCGTCGCAGACGCGCCCCATTCGCACGCCGAGCCTGCCCGCGAACCCCGCGAACAACGTAAAGCTATTACCACGAGCGTTTTTCGCGCACGCATCCCATTCCGCGAGGTCAATATAGGCGGTCAGCGTGGGTACCCCGGCAGGCTCGTCGGCGCCGGCCACCCGCGCCGACGGTGGTGCGGAAGTGATGGAGGCGGCAACCTCCTTGCGTTGTTTTCGGGCGATGCGCGCGGTCGCTCGCAGCGCTCGAGCCAGCTCCGGCACCGAGGCGATCGTCTGGCGCGCGTCCTCGAGCAGGGCTCGCCTGCGCGTGCGAGAACCGGGGTGCGGATACCCCAGGTACCGGGTCCTGCCGTTGGAAGCGTCGGTGATCGCCTGCAAGATCCCGAGGCCGTCGACCAGGGTGTGCGAGGTGACCAGCGTGATCGCGGTACCGCCGTCATCCAGGGGCAACGCTGCCAGATGCCAGCTGGGTCCGTATTCGGGATCCAGCGGCAGACGCGCCCGCTCCAGTAGCCAGGCGCTCACCTCGGCGCGTGGACGCGGACTTTCGGCGAAGTCGACGTCGGCGGGCCCCCGATAAACAACCCATCGATCGCGTGCGAAAGGTAAGGGAGAACATTCGACTCGCCGCCCCAGTAATCCGTATCCCAGATTGCGGTGGAAACGCCGCAAGCCTTCGACATCAACCGGGCGGTTATAGATCCAATTGAATTGGACCAGCGCACCATAACCAAGCGCCCGCACGCCAAGAAATGACACTTGGTCCATGTGCGCGAGTCGATTGTCCACCGCATTCACGGTAGTTCATTGCGACTGCGCGGCGTGGCCGCATTGCGGCTGCGATGGCGATGAGTTGATGCCGTTAACGTCGCCGTTCCTGGCCGGCGACGCCGCCTACGAAGGTAACCTCATTCCCGTGGTCGAGTCTTCAATTCCTGCTGTGCTGCGCGAACGCGCAAGCCTGCAGCCCAACGACCCGGCGTTCACATTCGTCGATTTCGAACAGGCATGGGACGGCGTGGCGACGACCTTGACATGGTCGCAGTTGTATCGGCGAGTGATGACCGTCGGTGAGCAACTCCGGATTCGTGGGTCGGTCGGTGATCGCGCCCTGATCCTGGCACCGCAGGGCCTCGACTACGTCATCGGTTTCCTGGGCGCGATGCACGCCGGACTCGTCGCGGTTCCGCTCCCCCTTCCCTTTGGGGGCTCACACGACGAACGAACCATCTCGGTGCTGGCCGACACCTCACCCGCGGTAGTTCTGACCACGTCGGCCGTCATCGACAGTGTGAAAGCGGCGGTGCAATCACGGCAGGGCCCAGCCGCCCCGTGGATCGTCGAACTTGACGTGCTGGACTTGGATACTCGCCAGCGTCCCGCCGGCACGAGACCCCGCTCCGCAGCCAACGAGCGTCCCAATTTCGTGTATTTGCAATACACCTCGGGGTCGACCCGTACGCCTGCCGGCGTCATGGTCTCCAACAAGAACGTCTTCGCCAATTTCGAGCAGATCATGAGCGACTTCTTCGCGGCCGAGGGGGGGATTCCCCCCGCGGACATCACCGTGGTGTCTTGGCTGCCGCTCTACCACGACATGGGTCTGCTGTTGGGCATCCTCATGCCGATTCTGGCGGGCGTCCCGACGGTGCTATCCAGCCCCGTCGGGTTCTTGCAGCGGCCGGCCCGGTGGCTGCATTTGTTGGCACACAACGGCTGCACGATTTCGGCTGGACCCAACTTCGCCTACGAGCTGGCGGTGCGCAAGACGTCGAACGAGGACATGGCCGGGCTGGATCTCGGGGGAGTGCACACCATCCTCAACGGTAGCGAGCGAGTGCAGCCCGCCACCCTCAAACGGTTCGCTGATCGCTTCGCCCCGTTCAACCTTGATCCGGGGGTGATACGTCCGTCGTACGGCATGGCCGAAGCGACGGTGTACATGGCGAGCCGTAAGCTGGGCGAACCAGCCGGCATCGTCTACTTCGATTCGGAGAAATTGACCGCCGGCCAAGCCACCCGGTGTGCGGCCGGAAGCGGGACTCCCCTTGTCAGTTACGGTGACACGAAATCCATGGCGGTACGCATTGTCGACCCCGACACCCATCGCGAACGCCCGGAAGGGACCGTCGGCGAAATCTGGGTGCACGGTGACAACGTGGCCGTCGGCTATTGGCAGAAGCCCGAAGAGACTCAGAAGACCTTCGGCGCAAACATTCTCGAGCCGTCGCTGGGCACACCGGAAGGCCCGTGGCTAAGAACTGGTGACTCGGGGTTCTTCTCCAACGGAGAGCTCTTTATCATCGGCCGCATCAAGGACCTGTTGATCGTCTACGGCCGGAACCACTCTCCGGATGACATCGAGGCGACGATACAGGAGATCACCGCCGGTCGCTGCGCGGCAATTGCCGTCCCGGACAAGGGAATTGAAAAGCTGGTTGCGATCATCGAACTGAAAAAGCGCGCGGAGTCGGACGAAGAGAAGACGGACAGACTGGGCGTGGTGAAACGCGACGTCACATCGGCGATTTCAAAGTCGCACGGCCTGAGTGTGGCGGATCTGGTTCTGGTGTCACCTGGTTCCATTCCCACCACGACGAGTGGCAAAATTAGGCGGTCGCAATGCGTCGAACTGTACCGGCAAGACGAGTTCGTTCGGTTGGACGCGTAGTTCCGCGGCTACCGGCGCGAACGAAACTCACCTAAGAGTCGCCGTCTCCACGTGCGGGGACGTCGGTACCGAACAGGGGAAGCGGGCCGCTGACGTCGTCCTCGTGGGATTGCTTGCCGTGCCCGTTCCCGTTTGTCTGGCCGTTGCCATTTGCTCCGACGAGGATGGGCCGCGTTGCTAGGACGTCGTGCCCGAAGAGGGGCAGCGAGTGCCCGACGTAACGGTCGCTCTTCCCCTTGCCGTTCGCGGACTTGCCATTAGCGGACTTGCCGTTCGTGGACTTGCCGTTGGTGGACTTGGACGAACCCATCACCAATTCGCTGACATCCTCGGTCAGGCGATGCGCCACCCCGCTGAGGTCGAACAGCGGAAGCGAGTGTTTGGGAAGACGCTGCGACTTCGGTTTGCCGTCCGCGACCGGTGCCGAGCCCGCCACGCTACTCGGGAGCGGCTTCTTGCGGCTGGGGACGAGTTTGAGTCGGACCAGTATGTCGTCTTTCGGTGGACGCGGCTCGACGGGCGGCTCCGGGCTTGGGGCGACAACCGGCACCGGCTCATTCCGCGCGTCCGGGATGACCTTCATTCGGACCAGGCGGCCCGTCAGGTGGTTTCGTTGACTCTGCTTCAACTGTTGGGCGCGGTAAACCTGGGCTGGGCTCTTTCCGAGGTTCGAGGGCCACCAGTTTCGCTGTCCGATCATCGCGGCCAGGGCCGGCACGGTGATGGTGCGCACCACGAACGTGTCGATCAGGATACCCATCCCGAGGATGAATCCGGCCTCGGCCATGGTGTAGATGCTGGCCGTCATCAGGCCGAACATCGACGCGGCGAAGATCAGCCCGGCCGACGTGATCACGCCGCCGGTTGTGCCCACGGTTCGGATGACGCCGACACGCACGCCATGCGGTGATTCGTCGCGGATGCGCGAGATGAGCAGCATGTTGTAGTCAGCGCCGACCGCGACCAGCAAAATGAAGGACAGTCCGGGCAGGCTCCAGTGCAAGTTCTGGCCCAGAATCAGTTGGAATACCAGGACGCCGAGCCCCATCGCCGACAAATACGAAAGCAGCACCGAACCGATGAGGTACAGCGGCGCGACGACCGCCCGTAGGAGCGCGACCAGGATCAGGAACACAATCAGGATGGTCGCGACCACGATGAAGTTGATGTCGTTGTTGTAAAAGTCGCGGGTGTCTTTGAGCGCCGACGGAATTCCCGCGACCGCTAGGGAGGCGTCGGCCAGCTCGGTATTCGGTTCCGCCGAATAGGCCGCTTTGATGATCTTGTCGATTTGATCCATCGCGTCGGTCGTGAATGGGTTTACTGCGCTCTGCACGAAGTACTGAGCGGCGTGACCGTCGGGTGACAGGAAGATCTTCGCGCCTTGCTTGTACTCGTCCCTCGTTGTGATCTCTGGCGGCAGGTTGAAGCCCGACATGGAGGGCTTCTCGGCGTCGCGCTTCATTCCCAAGAGGAATGACGACGCCTCGTTCAGCCCGCCACCCAATAACCGGGTGGAGTCGACCAGTTGTTTGACACCACCGGCAATTGCGCGGCTGCCGTCCGCGAGGGCCTGGGTGCCTTGCTTCGCGGTGTCCATGGTGGACTGCAGGTTCTTGATGACCGTCATGGCCGTGGCGGCCTCGGTCAGGGTTTGCTGGATCTTGTCCAGCGTTTGGCCGACGGTCTGCGCCTGCGCGGCCGCGTCAAGGTTCTTGGCGAACCTCTTGACTACGTTAAGGGTGCCGTTGTTGTTTGCGTCCACCATCGCCGCCAACCCCGCACGGGACTTCACACATGCCGGGTCGGCGTTGCACTCCGGGCTGGCGTTGAGCGCCGACACCATCGGAGCCGCCCACAGAGCGACGTTTTCCGCACTATCGGTGGACGTGTGCAGGTTCTCGCTGAGGGACTTGATCTGCCCGGTGATGGCCGCGCCCGAGTTGAGGGCGGCGATGGTCTGGTCGCCTCCGGCGGCCTGCTCCATGGTCGTCAGTGGCCCGACGACTCCGCTCAGACTGGAAACGGCCGTGGCCACCTGATCCCTCAGTTGCGCCAGGGCGTCGGCCAGCTGATTCGATCCGTTGACCAGATGGTCCAGGTCGTCCCCGTGGTTCGTGATCTGGTTGGACGCTTCGTCGAGTTTGTCCCCGACCTGACCGGCCTGCCACGACAGCTTCATCTGCTCCAGCGGCTCTCCGTTGGGCCGCGTCAGGCCACGCACCATCGTGATACCGGGCACCTGGCTCACTCTGCTGGCCATCTGCTCGAGGTCGGCAAGGGCATGGGGCGTGCGCAGGTCGTGCGATGACTTGACGAAAAGGATCATCGGCGTCAAGGCGTTCATCGGGAAATGGCGATTCATCGCGTCATATCCCTTGGAGCTCTCGACGTTGTCCGGCATCGTCTTGAGATCGTCGTAGTTGAAGCGCATCACGCTGGTACAGGCGGCGAGGGTGGCGAGAAGGATGAGGCTGCCGATCAGATGAATGCGCGGCCGACGCACCACGCGCGTACCCGTCCGGCGCCACATCCGGGTGGTCAGGTCGCGACGGGGCTTGATCCAGCCTCGTCGTCCCGTGATCACCAGCAGCGCGGGCAGCAGCGTGATCGCCGACAGCAGCGCCACGATGACCGCGATCGAAATGGCCGGACCGACGGCCGAAAACACTTCGAGCTTGGTGAAGACCATCGCGAGGAAAGTGACAGAAACCGTTGCCGCCGATGCCGCGATGACCTTGCCGATCGACATCAACGCGTTCTTGACCGCTTGATCCGAATCCTGGCCGTGCCGCACATAATCGTGGTAACGACTGATCAAGAAGACGGCGTAATCCGTTCCCGCCCCGATCATCACGGCGCTCATCAGGACCAGGGTCTGCATGTTGACGGGCAGGCCCAGCTCGGACAGCCCGGACAACACGCCCTGCGACGTCGCCAGGGACGCGCCGATATTGAGCAGCGGCACGAACATCGTGACGATGTTTCGATAGATGACGATCAGGATGATCAGCACACTGATGACGGTGGCGATCTCGATGAAGTGGGCGTCCTCTTGCGCCATGGCCGTGGCGTCGACCACCGTCGCCGCCGGCCCGCTGACGTAGGCGGTCAGCGTGGTGCCCTCGGTCGTGTGCTTGATGATGTCTTTGATCTGTCGGAACGAGGAAACCGTCGTGGGTGAGACCGCCGCATCGGGGAACGCGATCGGCAAGGTGATCGCCTTGCCGTCCTTGCTGGTGAGGAGGTCCCTCATCTGCGGGTTACTGAGGATGTCCTGGACGCCGACTTTGCCCTGCATGACTTGCTGCAGGTTCTGCACGACTTTCCGGTAGACGTCCTCGTCGGCGGGCGTCAGCCCGTTTTCATCGGTCAGGATGATAAAACCCTGGGAGCCACCGCCCAATTTGGCAATCGCGGTTTTGGCGTCCGCGCCGCCTTTGGGCGCGTTGGCAGTCGCTGGGGCGCTCTCGCCGGCTGGGGCGCTGCTGGGCGCGGCCGGTGCGCTCTCGCCGGCTGGGGCGCTGGGTGGGGCCGGTGCGCTCTCGCCGGCTGGGGCACTGGGCGCGGGTGGGGCGCTCTCGTCGGCTGGGGCGTTGCTGGGCGCGGGTGGCTGCAGCCACGCCTCAGTCATCTGTTTCGCGAGAACCGACGTGGGCGCGTCGTCCGGAAGGGGCTTTTGATCCCGCTTTGCCGCCTGCGCCGGCAGCGGTGGAAGCGTCAGCGCCAGAGCGGCCGCGAGCGCGATCCAGCACGCG
Source organism: Mycobacterium sp. (assembly GCF_019247615.1). Lineage (GTDB taxonomy): Bacteria > Actinomycetota > Actinomycetes > Mycobacteriales > Mycobacteriaceae > Mycobacterium. The sequence continues at coordinate 11,511 of NZ_JAFBAT010000248.1, forward strand.
ATGACCAAAAACGGCCACCGCACAACAACATCGCCGATGCGGTCGAAGACCCCCCCGGGTTTCGCCACCTCACCGGCGCCCGTCCGGCTTGACACCCAACCAACCGTACCGTCACAGTCCGACTCGCGTGGCCTAATCACGATCTTGGTATTAACCATTGTCCCCTGCGCCCTCGAAGGGAACCCGCAGATCAGCGCCCCGTGCGCGCCGGGAGAAGGCGCCGTGAGCAGGGCAGACCAGAGCGCGATGACGCTGTGATCGCGGCGCATTCGGCGATGCACCGCGGAGGACCGTGCAACACTCTCCCCATGGCCCTCGGATACCGCCTGCAATCCAACCCGCTTGTCGGAAAGCTCACCACGAAGTACTTGTTGCCCCTAGGCACCCGCCAGGTCGGCGACGACGTCGTGTTCTTCAATTTCGGTTACGAAGAGGACCCGCCGATGCGGTTGGCGCTGTCGGCGTCCGACGAGCCCAATCGATACTGCATCCAGCTCTACCACGTGACGGCCGCACAAATCGATCTCACCGGTAAGAAGGTGCTGGAGGTCAGCTGCGGGGCCGGCGGGGGAGCGTCGTACATCGTGCGCAACCTGGGCCCCGCCTCCTATACGGGGCTGGACCTCAACCCTGCCAGCATCGACAAGTGCCGGGAGCGGCACAAGCTGCCGGGTCTGGACTTCGTGCAGGGCGATGCCGAAAATCTGCCGTTTCCCGACCAATCCTTCGACGTGGTGATCAATGTCGAAGCCTCGCACCAATATCCGCATTTTGCCCGGTTCCTGTCGGAAGTGGCCCGCGTTCTGCGACCCGGAGGGCATTTCCTCTACACCGACTCCCGCCGTGCTCCCGTCGTGCCCGAGTGGGAAGCCGCGCTGGCCGGCGCGCCGTTGCGGAAGATCTCGGAAAGGTCCATCGACGAGGAGGCCAAGCGCGGCCTCGCGGCCAACACGCAGCGGACCCAGGAGCGGATCAGCGGCCGTTTGCCGTCGGTCATGAACTCCCTGATCCGTTACGGTGTGGGTGTATTGGACTGGGATCTGCGGCGTTCCGGGGGGTTTTCTTACCGGGTGTATTGCTTCGCCAAGGATTGATGCTGACACCGCGCGGCCGCAGGCGAAAGGCGAGGATTCGTCGATGAAGTTTGCCCTGGCGAGCTACGGAACTCGCGGCGATATCGAGCCGTGCGCCGCTGTCGGCGTGGAGCTGCTGCGCCGCGGGCATGAAGTGTGCATGGCCGCCCCAGACAACCTGGTCGATTTTGTGGACTCGGTCGGTTTGACGGCAGTCCCTTACGGGCCGAACTTCGTCGAGCTGATGGAACCGGATCTCTTCCGCAAGGCGTGGCGGCTGCAAAACCCGATCACGTTGCTGCGCAAGGCCATCGAGCCCGTAACCAAGCCTTGGCCAGAGGTGAGCGCGGCGCTGATGACGCTGGCCGACGGCGCCGACCTGTTGTTGACAGGCATTCCCTACCAAGAGGTCGTCGCCAACGTCGCGGAGTATTACGACATTCCGTTTGCGGCGCTGCACACCTACCCCCAACGGGTCAACGGCTACGCAGTTCCGATTCCGCCGCTACCCTTCACGCTTCCGTCTTCGTTGATGCGCTCGGGAATGACTGTGGCCGAATGGGTTTACTGGCGCCTGACCAAGCGGGCGGATGACGATCAGCGCCGTCACTTGGGGCTGCTCAAGGCGACGGCGCCTTCGTCGCGTCGGGTCATGGAACGCGGATCGCTCGAGATCCAGACCTATGAAGACTTCTGCTTCCCCGAAGTGGTGGAGGAGTGGGGGGGACGGCGACCCTTTGTCGGCGCGCTCACGATGGAGTTGCCGACGGACGCCGACGATGAGGTCGCGTCATGGATTTCGGCTGGAACGCCGCCGATCTACTTCGGCTTCGGCAGCATGCCGGTCGAGTCCCCCGTCCAGGCTGTCGGCATGATCGCCGAGGCGTGCGCGGAGCTGGGTGAGCGGGCACTGCTGTGCTCCGGGGGGACCGACTTCAGCGCGGCCCCGCATTTCGAGCACGTGAAAGTGGTTGCTGGGGTGAACCATTCGGCCATCTTCCCCGCGTGTCGCGCTGTCGTACACCACGGCGGTGCGGGCACCACCTCGGCGGGTTTGCGTGCCGGAATCCCCACGTTAATTCTCTGGATCGCGTTTGATCAGCCGATCTGGGCGGACGTCGTCAAGAGGCTGAAAGTGGGCACCTCCCGGCGCTTCTCGAGAACAACACGTGAATCGCTGGTCGCGGATCTCCGCCGCATCCTCGCACCGGATTACGTCGCCGGCGCGCGAGAGGTAGCGAGCCGAATGAGCAAGCCGACAGCGAGCGTCACCACGGCCGCCGACCTATTGGAAGACACCGCGCGCCGTGGGCGTTACGGCTGACCGGCGAACGCGCTAAGGATTGTCGCGCGGCGACCACCCGGGAGGACGGGTGCGCCTTGCCGGTGTCGCACACGGGGCGCATCCGGTCACACACCCACCCGGACGGTCTGCTCCAGCAGGTCCGCCGCGGTGGCGACACCCGTGGCGGGCTTGGTCATTCGCGGGGCGATCTGCCGTGCGCGGGCGACATAGTCCGGCGCCAGGATCTTTTCGAGCCGCCTGACCAACGATCTACGGGTGATGTTCGAAAGCCGCTTGGCAGAACCAACTTTCAGTCGCTTGACCTGAGCCGCCCAAATGAATTGATCCGCCACGTCCCAGAGGATCAGCGTCGGCAATCCGGCTCGCAGGCTGGCGGCCGTGGTGCCGGCACCACCATGGTGGACGGCTGCCCGGCACATCGGCAAGGTGCTGGTGTAGTTGATCTGGCCGACAAGCTTCACATGGTCGGGATGGCGAATACCCCCGTTCCCTGGGTCGTCGGAGTAGATCAAGGCCCGCTGACCCAGTTCTGCGCATGCCTCGGTGATCATCGTCACCGTCTCGGTCGGCGATTGGACGGGCGTGCTGCCGAAACCGAAGTAAATGGGCGGCGTTCCGCCGGCAATCCACGACGCCACCTCGTCGTCGCTCTCGGCCCCCAATCCCAGTGTCAGTGCGCCGACGAAGGGTCGCCGGCCGTTCCATTCCGCGTCCAGTCCGGGGAACAGCGCCCGGTCGTAGGCTTGGATTTCGAGCGATCCACGTTCCGCCATCCGTTGCGCCGCGGGAGCCGTTGCCCTGGGCAGGCCGAGTGCACGGCGTTGCGCATCCTCGTCCGGCTTGGTGATGACATGGGAATACAGCCACCAGCCGACTTTCAACGTGGTGCGGACGGCGGGTGCGGGCGTCGGTAGGAAGGGAAGCCCGATCTGGCCATTGACCCGCACCGGAAAGTGATGCAGTCCAGCTACCGGGATGTCGTGGTAATCCGCCACATTGGCCACGACCCCGTGGTAGGTCTGGCCCGTCAACAGCAGGTCGGCCCCGTCGGCCAATGACACCAGCGTCCGGCTCATGTCGGCCCAACCCTCGACGAAGAGCTCCCTGGCGGCGCGCGCGAACCGGACCGGATTCTGGACCGTGAAGGCGTTGTGCGTGAAGTCCGCGACCGCGACTACCTGCGCTCGCGTGTCCGGCCCGTACGCGACGGCGGCAAGTCCGGCTGACGCGACGAAGTCAACCAGGTTGGGCGGGACCGCCATTCGAACTTCGTGCCCGCGGCGTTGCAATTCCACGCCGACCGTGGCGCACGGCTCGACATCACCGCGTGTCCCATGGGCAGCCAGGACGAACTTCATCGGCGCAGCTTTCGGTCGCCGCCCGCGCAGGTAGATGCTTCGATGCTTACCTGGCTACGCGAACCGGCACCCCCGCCAAGCTGCCCGCGACGACCCGGTCGAACACCGATTTCATGGCGTCCGTGTAGCGTGTCACGGACTCGCGGGCAATCGGGTTGTTCGGGTACGACACCATGATCGAGACCTCGTCGAACAGGCGGAACACCGTGGAGTACATGTAGGCAGGGCTTCTGCCATCGGTGAAGGCGGCCGCGTTCACGCCATCCAATGCGGTGGCAACGATGGCCGAAAGCGGCGGAAGACCCGCGTCCATGTAACTCATCATGGCGAACTGCGGACCATGCCTGCGGAGGCAGGGCGCCAGTTCCAGCACCCTGTCGTACGGCACATTGGCGCAGTCCATGTTTGCGTCGAAGGAAGCCTGCGCCGCTCGGGCGGTTTCCGCGAAGGAGTTCGGGTCGACGGGCACCGTGAACGGCACCACGCCGGTAAACCAGCCCACGGTCATAAAGTCCGCCGGGCACTTGCGCTTGTCGATCGGGGTGAGCCCGTAATACGTTTCGTCACCGGTCAATTCGTACTGGGCCAGCGCCGCGCAGGCGAACAGCCCACCGCTGAAGCGGGCACCCGCCTGCCGGCAGAGGGCTTCGAACTGCGCCGTCTGCTCGGGCCCCAACAGTCGCTGCACATGGACGTCCCCGCCGCACGGAATCGATTGGTCACCAAGTGGCAGTGGGAAATCGGGCAGGGTTCCGCCGTTGGCCTCGGCGAACTCGATCCATTTGAGAACCTCGGGGGACTCCAGGGTCATGCCCGACACGCACTGGCTTTCCCGCATGCAGAAGTCGTCGTAGCTCGCCGCCGGCGGGAGGGTGACGGGCGCTTTGCCTTCGAGGATGGCGTTGTAGTTCATGACGATCTCCACGTACAACCCGGCGATCAGCATCGGGTCGCAGTGCAGATGGTCGACAACCGCATACAACGCGAAGCGGTCGTCGTACTGGATGATTCCGAACCTGAAGCAATCCCACTGCAGCGGATCGGGTGTCGCCAGGACATGGTCCTGCCATTGCTGCGGCGTCAGCACGCCATACTCTTTGGCGACGAATTGAATGTCACGCGGGTTGTTGAGGGTGTGCCGGACGATGTTCTTCGCGTCCTGGTACTCGAACCAGCTGTGGTAGGTCGCGTGGCGACGAAGGTGCGCGTTGATGACGTAGGTCATGGCGCGGATGTCGCACCGGCCCGGCACATCCCAGGAGCCCATGACCGCTCGCGAATAGTCGAGCCCCCGCTCGCGAAATTCCACGAACCCCCGGAGGTGGCCGATCTGCATGGAGCTGGGCGGCACGGCGCTTACGGGCGCCTGGCGGGCCTTAGCCGCGCAGCCCGGCGTCGGCTCCCAGCTCACCACCGAGCCCGGGCCCGCGTCCCAGTCATAGGCGTTGCCAACGCGCAGCCTGTCGTGCTCAGAACCCCCACCTATGAACACGTTTCCCTCCTCATTTGCGGCCTAAGCGATGCAGTCGACTTTGACGTAGAACCTCACGCCGGTGTCGTGGCATTCTCCTCACTGGGTGCCAGCTTCTGGAACAGGTAATCCGCCAAACCCCGCACCGTGGTGATGTCGGCGGAGGTGATGCGTACCCCCGTTTGAGCCTCGATGTGAGTGCGCAATTCGAGATTGCCCAGCGAGTCGAGGCCGTATTCAGACAGCGGATGGTCGGGATCGATGTTGCGGCGCAGGATCAGGCCGATCTGCTCGGCCAGCAGACGCCGCAACCGGGTGGGCCACTCGTCGAGCGGCAACTCGGACAGCTCGGCCCGCAGCTTGCTTGAACCCGAACGCTTTTCCCCGGCGGACTTGAACATCTCGAGGAACTTGCTCCGTTCCGCGAACGACGCGATCCAGGGTGTCCCGATAAGAGGGCTGTAGCCCGTGTAGGCACGGTTGTGACGCATCAGCTCCTCGAAGGCGTAGGCACCCTCGTCCGGGCTGATTGCGGCGCCGGTCCCTTCGGCAAACCCTGCGCCGCGGCCGATCTCACCCCAGGCGCCCCACGCGATGGCCGTCCCCGGCAGCCCCTGCGAGCGTCGCCAGTGGGTGAACGCGTCGAGCCAGCTGTTGGCGGCGGCGTACGCGCCCTGACCCGGCGAGCCCAGCAGGGCGGCCGCCGACGAGAAGGAGCAGAACCAGTCCAGCTCTGCAGAAGCCGTGGCCTCGTGCAGGTTCCACGCGCCGAACACCTTGGGCGCCCAGTCGCGATCGATCAACTCATCGGTGATGTTGGTCAGGGTGGCGTCCTCGACCACCGCCGCCGCGTGCAGCACACCACGCAATGACAGCCCGGTGGCGGTCGCCGTTGCCACCAATCGCTCCGCGGTGTCGGCCTGGGCGATGTCACCGCACTCCACCACGACGTCGGACCCGATCGAACGGACCAGTTCGATCGTCTCGAGCGCTTTTACGGTGGGCTCCGAACGGGAGCTGAGCACGATCCGGCCGGCGCCGGCCGCTGCCATCTTCTCGGCCAGGAACAGCCCCAACCCACCGAGACCCCCGGTGATGATGTAGGAGCCGTCGGGGCGGAAGACCGGTGCCTGCTCGGGCGGCAACACCACGCTGCTACGCCCGGCCCGC
>NZ_JAFBAT010000290.1 GCF_019247615.1 Mycobacterium sp.
TTCGCGAAATCATCACCGCCGGCGCGATTCCCGATGACGTCACCATCCAGGTGCTGACCCAGTGCCGCCCGGAACTGATCGAGCGCACCTTCGAGGCGTGCGACGGCGCGCCCAAGGCAATCGTGCACTTCTACAATTCGACGTCGATCCTGCAGCGCCGCGTGGTGTTTCGCGCCGACCGGGCCGCGGTGCAGGTGATCGCGACCGATGGCGCCCGCAAGTGCGTCGAGGAGGCCGCCAAATATCCCGGCACGCAGTGGCGGTTCGAGTATTCGCCGGAGTCGTACACGGGCACGGAGTTGGAGTACGCCAAGCAGGTGTGCGATGCCGTCGGCGAGATCATCGCCCCGACACCGGACAATCCGATCATCTTCAATTTGCCCGCCACCGTGGAGATGACCACCCCCAACGTCTACGCCGACTCCATCGAGTGGATGAGCCGCAACCTGGCCAACCGGGAGTCCGTCATCCTGAGCCTGCATCCGCACAACGACCGCGGAACCGCCGTCGCCGCAGCCGAATTGGGTTATCAGGCGGGCGCCGACCGGATCGAGGGCTGCCTGTTCGGCAACGGGGAACGCACCGGCAACGTCTGCCTGGTGACGCTGGGGCTGAACCTGTTCTCCCGCGGCGTCGACCCGCAGATCGACTTCTCGAACATTGACGAGATCCGCCGCACGGTCGAGTACTGCAACCAGCTGCCGGTGCACGAGCGTCACCCCTACGGCGGCGACCTGGTCTACACCGCGTTCTCCGGCAGCCATCAGGACGCGATCAACAAGGGCCTGGACCAGATGAAAATCGACGCGGACAACGCCGACTCCGACGTCGACGACATTCTGTGGCAGGTGCCGTATCTGCCGATCGACCCCAAGGACGTCGGGCGCACTTACGAGGCGGTGATCCGGGTCAACTCGCAGTCCGGCAAGGGCGGGGTGGCCTACATCATGAAGGCCGATCACGGCCTGGCCCTGCCGCGACGGCTGCAGATCGAGTTTTCCCAAGTGATCCAAAAGATCGCGGAGGGCACAGCGGGCGAGGGCGGTGAGGTCTCGCCGAAGGAGATGTGGGACGCGTTCTTCGAGGAGTACATCGCCCCCGTGCGGCCGCTGGAGCGCATCAAGCAGCATGTCGATGCCTCCGACGAAGACGGCGGCACGACCAAAATCGCCGCGACCGTCAAGATCAACGGCGAGGAGACGGAGATCCGCGGCGCCGGGAACGGTCCGCTGGCCGCGTTCGTCCACGCGTTGGGCACCGTCGGCTTCGAGATTGCGGTCCTCGACTACTCCGAGCACGCGATGAGCGCCGGCGACGACGCCCAGGCGGCGGCGTATGTCGAGGCTTCGATCGGGGGCCGCACAGTGTGGGGCGTCGGCATCGCGCCGTCGATCACCACGGCGTCGTTGCGTGCCGTGGTGTCGGCGGTCAACCGGGCGTCACGTTAGGCCTCGAGGAACGCACTTAACAGTCGGGCGATTACCTCGGCGGGTCGTCGGCTCCCGCCGGGCCGTCGGTGTGAGGCGTGAGGCCCGCCGCCTCGACGCTCAGAACAGCGCGAGCTGCGGGTCGACGGCGGTGGCGTCGGCGAACTCCTCCATGCTGGTCCCGCGCACGACAGCGGTCACCGACTGCATGAACTCCGCGTCGGAGACCACCGGCACCCCCAACTGCCGGGCGTGATAGCCCTTCCCCTGCTCGGGCGCCGCATCGTTGCAGACCACCAGCGACGTCTCGCCGTCTACGGCGTCGCTGTAAGCCAGGCCGGCGTACAGGATCCGCTCCACGAGTTCCTCGTGGGTGCGTGCCACCTCGGCTGCCAACGCCACCCGCATGCCCTGCACCAGCGGCCTCCCCCGAACGTACGGGCCCGGGTTGAGATATCGGCAAGGCATTCGCGAAGCCAGCACCTTCAACGGCCGCAGCTCGTCATGGGTCACCCGCCCGTTCGGCCACCGGCGGCGGGTCACCGGATGCACCGGCAACCAGATGCCGCGTTCGCGCGCCCGCTCGAGCGCCGACGCCAGCACACCGGTCAGCACCAAAGCGTCGTCGAAGGCGTCGTGCGGCCGTTCTTGGATCACGCCCCAATGCGCGGCGAGGGTCTCCAGTCGCAGGTTGTCGACGCCGAGGTCCAGCCGCCGGGCCAGCTCGACCGTGCACATAACGCTGTCGACGGGAAGTTCGGCGTCGGCGAGTTCGGCCTCCGCGGCGAGGAATGCGTAGTCGAACGCGACATTGTGGGCCACCAGCGTGCGGCCGCGCAGCACCGCCGTCAGGTCGTCGACGATGTCGACAAACTGCGGCTGGTCCTCGAGCATCCCCGTGGTCAGGCCGTGGACGTGGGTGGGACCGGGGTCCACCCCGGGGTTGAGCAGGCTGACGACGGACTGCTCCACCTGGCCGGCGGCGTCGAGGCCGAGCGCGGCAACGCTGATGATCCGCGCCTGGCCCGGCCGGAAGCCGGAGGTTTCGACGTCGATGACGGCCCAACCGCCATCCGGCTCGGTGGCCGGCCGCCCCCAGGACACCCGGTTCATGAACGACAGGATGGCACGGCCAACCGACATCGCCCGTTCGCTCGGCATCGTGTCGGCAACTTCAGTGTCGGCAACTTAACTCGATGAGGGCGACCCGCGGCGCCCGGCGCAAGCGCCGCGCTTGCGATCGCCCTAAACTGCGCGGGTGGTAACCGCCCGTGCACGCCTGGCCCTCGCCGCGGGAGCGAGCGCCCGGTGGGCTTCGCGGGTCAGCGGGCGCGGGGCCGGCGCCATGATCGGCGGGCTGGTCGCGATGACCCTGGACCGCTCGGTGCTGCGTCAGCTCGCTGCGGGACGGCGCACCGTCCTGGTCACCGGCACCAACGGCAAGTCGACGACCACCCGGATGACCGCGGCCGCACTGGGCACTTTGGGCCCCGAGGGGTTTGTGGCGACCAACGCCGAGGGCGCCAATATGGACGCCGGCCTGGTGGCTGCGCTGGCGGTCAACCGCAACGCCGGGCTGGCCGCCCTGGAAGTCGACGAGATGCACGTGCCGCACGTTGCCGATGCCGTCGAGCCTGGGGTGATCGTATTGCTCAACCTGTCGCGCGACCAGCTGGACCGCGTCGGCGAGATCAACGTGATAGAACGCACGCTGCGGACCGGCCTCGCCCGGCACCCCGAGGCGGTGATCGTCGCAAACTGCGATGACGTGCTGATGACCTCCGCGGCTTACGACAGCCCGAACGTGGTGTGGGTGGCGGCGGGCGGCTCGTGGTCGAACGACTCGGTCAGCTGTCCGCGCAGCGGCGAGGTCATCGTCCGGGAGCACGGCCATTGGTATTCCACGGGCGCCGAGTTCAAGCGGCCCAGCCCGCAGTGGTGGTTCGACGACGAGACCCTCTACGGGCCCGACGGGCTGGTCCTGCCCATGCGGTTGGCCCTGCCGGGCGCGGTGAACCGGGGAAACGCGGCCCAAGCCGTCGCCGCCGCGGTCGCCCTGGGCGCCGACCCCACCTTGGCGGTCACGGCGGTATGCACCGTCGACGAGGTCGCGGGACGCTATCGCACCGTCCGCATCGGCGAGCACGAGGTTCGGGTCCTGCTGGCCAAGAATCCGGCCGGCTGGCAGGAAGCGCTGTCGATGGTCGACAAGCACGCGGCGGGTGTGGTGATCGCCGTCAACGGTCAGGTGCCCGACGGCGAGGACCTGTCCTGGCTGTGGGACGTGCGATTCGAGCATTTCGAGGAGACCGTGAGACAAACACCCGTGGTAGCCGCCGGGGAACGCGGCACCGATCTTGCGGTGCGTCTCGGATATGCGGGCGTCCCGCACACCCTGGTGCACGACACGTTGGCCGCCATCGCGTCGTGCCCACCCGGGCGCGTAGAGGTCGTCGCCAACTACACCGCGTTCCTTCAGCTGCAACGCAGGCTGGCGCGGCATGGCTGATTCAGTTGTGCGGGTGGGCCTGGTGCTGCCCGACGTGATGGGCACCTACGGCGACGGCGGCAACGCCCTGGTGCTGCGCCAACGGCTGCGCATGCGTGGCATCGCCGCCGAGATCCTGGAGGTCACCCTGGACGATCCGGTGCCCGAGTCGTTGGACCTTTACACGCTGGGCGGTGCCGAGGACTACGCGCAGCGGCTGGCCACCAGGCACCTGCTCAGGTATCCCGGTCTGCAGCGCGCGGCGGAACGGGGCGCGCCGGTGCTGGCAATCTGTGCGGCCGTCCAAGTGCTCGGGCACTGGTATGAGACGTCGGCGGGGGAACGGGTCGACGGCGTCGGCATGCTGGACGCGACCACGTCACCGCAACCGGAGCGCACCATCGGCGAGCTGGTCAGCAATCCGTTGCCGCCGGGCTTGAGCCAACCGCTCACCGGCTTCGAGAACCACCGCGGCGGCACCGTCTTGGGCCCGGCCGCCTCACCGCTGGGCACGGTCGTCAAGGGCGCGGGCAACCGAGCGGGTGACGGATTCGACGGCGCCCTGCAGGGCAGCGTGGTCGCGACCTACATGCACGGACCGTGCCTTGCCCGCAACCCCGAACTGGCCGACATGCTGCTGAGCAAGGTGGTGGGTGAGCTGCCGCCGCTGGCGTTGCCTGAGGTGGACCTGTTGCGCCGCGAGCGGTTGGCGGCCCGCTGAGCCGATCTACCTGCACGCCAAGGATTCTTCAAGGATCCTTTGAGGGCGATCACCAATCCTGCTCCCATGAACATCGGCTCACGCACCAGGCTCGTCGCGGCGGTGCGCACCATAGGGTTCGCGGCCGTGCTGGGCGCGGCGACCGGCTCGGTGGTGGGATTCGCCGCGGCCGCCCACGCTGCCGGCGACGGGATGCACGGCGACCCCGCCGCCGCCGCGCCCTTCTGGCGCTACCAGCAAGAGGATTACGACTGCGGGGAAATGGCGGTGGCCGATGTGATCGGCCAGATCACGGGACACCAGCCCAGCGAGGCCGAGATCACCGCCACGGCCGGAAACGTCCCGAGCGTGAGCCACCCCGGGCCGATCTACCGCCCGTCGAAGAAGACCAAGAACTCAGACCTGCCGGTACTGCTGGGTCACTACGGCGTCCAGGCCAACGCGGTGCACACCAACCTCGATGCGCTCGAACGGGATCTCGATCAGGGGCGCAAGGTGATCGTCGGGCTCAACGACAGGACCATCTGGAACAAACCCGGCGACCGCAGCGAGGAGAACCACTTCGTGGTCGTCACCGGCATCGACACCAGGGCCGGCGTGGTGCACCTCAACGACAGCGGCATCAGGAACGGTCGCGACGAGCAGGTCCCCGTCGCCACCTTCCAAGCGGCGTGGGGCACCAGCGACAACTTCGCCGTGGTGACCGGGTAAGCCCCGACCGGCGCGCTCGCGAAACGTGCGTCAGGGTCATGCCCGGCGGCGTGTCGTCTCCGGGGGTGTCAGTGTCGCGGGCCGAGCACCGTCAGACCATGGCGCGGCGCCCGGTGAGCGCACGGCCCAACGTCAGCTCGTCGGCGAACTCCAAGTCGCCGCCCATCGGCAGACCCGAGGCAATCCGGGTCACGGTCAGGCCCGGGATGTCGCGCAGCATCCGAACCAGATAGGTCGCCGTCGCCTCACCCTCGGTGTTGGGGTCGGTGGCAATGATGACCTCGGTGATGTCGACGTCGTCGACGCGCTCACCGATGCGGGTCAGCAGCTCACGGATTCGCAGCTGATCGGGTCCGATACCGGACAGCGGGTCAAGCGCACCGCCCAGCACGTGGTAGCGGCCGCGGAATTCGCGGGTGCGCTCGACAGCCTGAATGTCCTTGGGCTCCTCGACGACGCACACCTGCGAGCCGTCCCGGCGGGGATCGGCGCAGATGCGGCACCGCTCGTCGTCCGACACGTTGCCGCACACCGCGCAGAACCGCACGCCGTCGCGGACCTTCCCCAGGACGGCGGTCAGTCGGTCGATCTCCGGAGGTTCGACCGACAACAGGTGAAACGCGATGCGCTGGGCGCTCTTAGGGCCGATGCCCGGCAGCTTGCCGAGCTCGTCGATCAGGTCCTGAACGGGTCCCTCAAACATGCCGGTACTGCGTCTAGATCCCCGGCATTTGGGTGGGCGGGGGCGCCTGCGGCTGGGCCGCAGGGCCACCCATGCCGCCGGCCAGCGCGCCCAGCCGCTCCTGCGCCATTTTGGTGACCTGCGCGGAAGCGTCGCGCATGGCGCCGACGATCAGGTCCTGCAGGGTGTCGATGTCCCCGGGGTCGACGACCTTGGGGTCCAGCTGCACCGCGACCACCTCGCCGCTGCCTTTGGCGACGACCTTGACCAAACCTCCGCCGGCCTGGCCGTGCACCTCGGCGTTCGCGAGCTGTCGTTGGGCTTCCAGTAGCTTTTGCTGCATCTGCTGCGCCTGGGCGAGCAGCGCCGACATGTCCCCTCCGGGTTGCATGACAATCCCCTCGCATCTTGGTATCGAGTTGGTTTCGCTTGTGGACGTCGGGCGATTCGAGAAACCCAGCCTAGACCGCGCGAGATTACCTTTGCGCCGTGGATCAACTTGTGAGCAGGCGTGTCGGCATCAGGATGGTGGTCAGCCTACTGATTGCTGTTTCGGCAGTGGTCATTCCGATGGCGACCCAGACCGCCCTGGGAGCCCCTTCCAACATCGCGGGCATGGTCGTCTTCATCGACCCAGGCCACAACGGATCCAATGACGCCTCGATCACCCGTCAGGTGCCCACCGGTCGCGGCGGCACGAAGGACTGCCAGACCTCTGGAACGGCGACCAACAGCGGCTATATGGAGCACACCTTCACCTGGGACACAGCGCTGCGGGTGCGCGCCGCGTTGAACGCGCTCGGCGTCCGGACCGCCATGTCACGTGACAACGACACGGGCCTGGGGCCGTGCGTCGACGCGCGCGTCAACACGGCCAACTCGTTGCGCCCCAACGCGATTCTGAGCATCCACGCCGACGGCGGCCCGCCATCCGGCCGCGGGTTCCACGTCAACTACTCGGCCCCGCCGCTCAACCAGGTGCAGGCCGGACCGTCGGTGCAGTACGCCCGGATCATGCATGATCAGTTGCAGGCCTCGGGCATCCCGCCCAGTAACTACATCGGCCAGGACGGCCTGTACGGTCGCTCCGACCTCACGGGCCTGAATCTGGCGCAATATCCGGCGGTCCTGGTCGAATGCGGCAACATGAAGAATCCCGCCGATTCGGCACTGCTGGAATCGCCCGAGGGCCGGCAGAAGTACGCCGACGCGATGACCCGCGGTGTCGCCGCCTTCCTGGCCACCCAGAGCCAGGCGCGCTGAGCGCGCTACCCTTCCAGTTCCTTCTTCAGATTGGCCAGGACTTCGGCCTGAATCCGCTTGAGCCCCAAGGGCGCAAAGGTCTTTTCGAAGAAACCCTTGATTCCGCCCGCGCCGTTCCAGGTGGTCTTCATCGTGACGCTGGACCCCCGTCCGGCAGGAGCCACCGTCCAGTTGGTGACCATGGACGAGTTCGCGTCCTTCTCGATGACGGTGTGGCCGGCCACATCAACGTCGACCCGCACGTCGCGAACCCGTGACTTGGTGGCCTGCAGCTTCCATCTGGCGACCGTGCCCGGCCCCTGCCCGCCCTGCAGCACCTCGTAGTCGCTGTACTGCGGCGACAGGATCTTCGGGCGCACTTTCTGATAATCCGCCACCGCCGCGAGCGTGGCCGTGGGCTCCACGTTGATCAAGATCGTGCTGGCTGCGCTCACCTGTCCCAAGGCCGACCCCTCTCTCGATATCTGCGTGCCGCCCGCCCGTACGCGGGTGCACGGGCTGTTGTCGAAGACTAGGGTATATGTGGTGCCTGTCCCTGGATCCGCACTCTCGGAGCACGCAGCGGGCGTTGATCGGTTGATGGCGAGTTATCGATCCATCCCGGCGACGTCCGCCGTCCGGCTCTCCAAGCCCACGTCAAACCTGTTCCGCGCCCGCGCCAAACGCGATGCCCGCGGGCTGGATACCTCGGGGCTGACCGGCGTCCTGGGCGTCGATGCCGAAGCGCGCACCGCCGACGTGGCCGGCATGTGCACCTATGACGACCTGGTCGCCGCGACCTTGCCCTATGGTTTGTCGCCGCTCGTGGTTCCCCAGCTGAAGACCATCACCCTCGGCGGTGCGGTCAGCGGTCTGGGTATCGAGTCGGCGTCGTTTCGCAACGGGCTGCCCCACGAATCTGTGCTCGAGATGGACATCCTCACCGGCGCTGGCGAATTGCTCACCGCATCGCGCAGCCAGCATGCCGACCTTTTTCGCGCCTTTCCGAATTCCTATGGCACCCTTGGGTATTCGACCAGGATTCGGATCGAGCTGGAGCCCGTCGCGCCCTTTGTGGCGCTGCGCCACATACGGTTCCGGTCGCTGCCCGAGCTGGTCGCGGCCATGGAACGCATCATCGATACCGGCGGGCAGGGCGGCACCCCGGTGGACTATTTGGACGGCGTGGTTTTCCGTGCCGACGAGAGCTACCTGTGCGTCGGCAGGCGGACCACCACTCCGGGACCGGTCAGCGACTACACCGGGAAGAACATCTACTACCGCTCGATCCGGCACGACTCCGCCGGCGTGGAGCCCGCCAAAGACGACCGGTTGACAATCCACGACTACTTCTGGCGCTGGGACACCGACTGGTTCTGGTGCTCGCGCGCGTTCGGCGTGCAGAACCCGCGGGTGCGGCGCTTCTGGCCGCGCCGCTACCGGCGCAGCAGCTTCTATTGGAAGCTGGTCGCACTCGACCAGCGCCTCGGCATCGCCGACCGGATCGAGAAGCGTCGGGGACGACCGCCGCGTGAGCGGGTGGTGCAGGACGTGGAGGTGCCCGTCGAGCGGACCTGCGAGTTCTTGGAGTGGTTCCTGGCGAACGTGCCCATCACACCGATCTGGCTGTGCCCGCTGCGGCTGCGCGATCGCGATGGCTGGCCGCTGTACCCCATGCGACCCGACCACACCTACGTCAACATCGGCTTCTGGTCCTCGGTGCCGGCCGCTCCCACCGAGGGCATGACCAACCGGATGATCGAGACAAAGGTCAGCGAGCTCGACGGACACAAGTCGCTCTACTCCGACTCCTTCTACACCCGCGACGAGTTCGACGAACTGTACGGCGGCGAGGCCTACAACACCGTCAAGAAGACCTACGATCCCGATTCTCGTCTCCTGGACCTCTATGCGAAGGCGGTGCAACGGCGATGACAACCACGAGAGAGGCCAGAGACCGGGCGGCGCCCCCGCCCGGGGGCAGGCTGAGCATGGCGGAGATCCTGGAGATCTTCGCCGCCACCGGGCGCCATCCGCTGAAGTTCACCGCCTACGACGGCAGCACCGCGGGCAATGCGAACGCCGCACTAGGCCTGGACTTGCGAACACCCCGCGGCGCCACTTACCTGGCCACCGCACCGGGCGAACTCGGTCTTGCCCGGGCGTACGTGTCCGGTGACCTCGATACCTACGGCGTGCACCCGGGAGATCCCTACGAACTGCTCAAGACGCTGACCGACAGGGTGCAATTCAAGCGACCGTCGCCCTTGGTGCTGGCCAACGTCGTCCGGTCCCTCGGTGTCGAACGTCTGTTGCCCGTCGCGCCGCCGCCGCAGGAGACGCCGCCGCGCTGGCGGCGGATCGCGGCCGGCGTGATGCACAGCAAGGCGCGTGACGCTGAGGCGATCCACCACCACTACGACGTCTCCAATACCTTCTACGAGTGGGTGCTCGGTCCGTCGATGACGTACACCTGCGCGGTGTATCCGCATGCCGACGCGACGCTGGAAGAAGCCCAGGAGAACAAGTACCGGCTGATCTTCGACAAGCTGCGTTTACGCCCCGGCGACCGGCTGCTCGACGTCGGCTGCGGCTGGGGAGGCATGGTGCGCTACGCGGCGCGACGCGGTGTTCGGGCGATCGGCGCCACCCTCTCGGCCGAGCAGGCGCAATGGGCGCAGCGGGCGATCCACGATGAGGGCCTGACCGAACTCGCCGAGGTGCGGCACTCCGACTACCGCGACGTCGGCGAGGGGGACTTCGACGCGGTCTCGTCCATCGGGTTGACCGAGCACATCGGCGTCAAGAACTACCCCTCGTACTTCGGTTTTCTGAAGTCGAAGCTGCGCACCGGCGGTCTGCTGCTCAATCACTGCATCACCCGGCACGACAACAGGTCGACGTCCTTCGCGGGCGGCTTCACCGATCGCTACGTTTTCCCGGACGGGGAGCTGACCGGCTCGGGACGCATCGTCACCGAAATCCAGGACGTCGGTTTCGAGGTGCTGCACGAAGAGAACTTCCGCCACCACTACGCGCTGACGCTGCGTGACTGGTGCCGCAACCTGGTCGACCACTGGGACGACGCCGTCGCCGAGGTCGGCCTCCCGACCGCCAAGGTCTGGGGTCTGTATATGGCGGCCTCGCGGGTGGCCTTCGAGCAGAACAACCTTCAGTTGCATCACGTGCTGGCCGGCAACGTCGACGAGCGCGGCGACGACAGCCTGCCGCTGAGGCCCTGGTGGCAACCCTGAAACGAGCCTAGCCGCCGTCTATGCGGCGCGCGCCAAGCTCGTTCTGCAGCAATTCAAGGGCGACTTCTTCGGGGTCGCGGCGCGGCTCCGAGCGCTCGCCGCGGCCCGCTTCGGCGAGCAGGTGTTCCTCTTCGTCCTGCCGAGCGGAATCCGCATTCGCAGGCTCCTTCGCCGGCGGTCCGTGTCTGACCGGCGATGGCGCGGCCGCGGGTTCCGGTGCGCCGGTCTCGCACCGCACCCGCCAGTCCACTCCGAGCGCGTCTTTGAGCGCCTCGGCGATGACCTCGGCGTTGCGCTGTTCGGAGAGCCGTTTGGCCAGCGGCGCGGACGCGTGAGTCAGCACCAGGGTGTTGTCCTCGACCGCGCGGACGGTGGCGCCCGCCAGCATCACCTCGGTGGTGCGGCTGCGTCGGCGCACCTTGTCGCGGACCGTCGGCCACATGGTTCGTACCGCGGTCGCGTTGAGTTCACCCGCAGCGGCGGGCGCATCGGCAGTCGGCGCGGCGGGCGCTTCGGCAGCCGGCGCGGGCGCTTCTGCAGCCGGCGTGGGCGCTTTGGCAGCCGGCGCGGGCGCAGGGTTCGGCTTCGGCTTCGCGGCGGGCCGCGGCGGGGGCGCCGCAGTCTCGGACGCGGGAATCGACATGTCCAGCCGGGTCTCGATCCGCTCGACCCGCTGCAGCAACGCCGATTCGGCATCGCTGGCCGAGGGCAGCAGCAGTCGCGCGCAGACCACCTCGAGCAACAGCCGCGGCGCCGTCGCACCGCGCATCTCGCCGAGCCCCGCCTGCACCACTTCGGCGTACCGGGTCAGGGTCGCCGGGCCGATGCGGGCGGCTTGGTCGCGCATCCGGTCCAGCACGTCCTCGGGGGCGTCCACCACGCCGCGGCCGGCCGCGTCCGGAACCGCTTGCAGCACAATGAGATCGCGGAACCGCTCCAGCAGGTCGGTGGCAAACCGTCGCGGGTCGTGGCCGGCGTCGATCACCGATTCGACCGCACCGAACAGCGCGGCGGCGTCCCCGGCGGCAAGAGCGTCGACGGCGTCGTCGATCAGCGCCATGTCGGTGGCGCCCAGCAAGCCCAGCGCCCGCCGGTAGGTCAGGTGAGCGTCCTTTGCCCCGGCCACTAACTGATCCAGTACCGATAGCGTGTCCCGCGGCGAGCCGCCGCCGGCCCGGATCACCAGTGGATACACCGCATCGTCGACGACAACGCCCTCTTGCGCACAGATCCGCTCGATCAGGGCCCGCATGGTGCGCGGCGGCAGCAGCCGAAATGGGTAGTGGTGCGTGCGCGACCGGATCGTCGGCAGTACCTTCTCCGGTTCGGTGGTCGCGAAGATGAAGATGAGATGTTCGGGCGGTTCTTCCACGATCTTGAGCAGCGCATTGAAGCCGGCCGTGGTCACCATGTGCGCTTCGTCGACGATGAACACCCGATAGCGGGAATGCGCCGGGGCGTAGAAAGCGCGGTCCCGCAGCTCGCGGGTGTCGTCCACGCCGCCGTGGCTCGCGGCGTCGAGCTCTACCACGTCGATGCTGCCGGGCGCGTTGGGGGCCAGCGCGATGCAAGATTCGCAGACTCCGCAGGGGTTGGCCGTCGGTCCCTGAGCGCAGTTCAATGACCGGGCCAAGATGCGCGCCGACGAGGTCTTTCCGCAGCCGCGGGGCCCGGAGAACAGGTATGCGTGGTTGATCCGGCCCGCCTCCAGGGCGATGGACAGCGGTTCGGTGACGTGCTCCTGACCCACCACCTCGGCGAAGGTCGCCGGTCGGTACTTCCGGTAGAGAGCCACGGTCAGCAGGCTACCGGCGCCGTCCGACCAAAGCCCGCCAGCCGTCGAACGTGAACTGCGGGCGGGATTTCGGCGGCGATTTCTTCGCCCTCAGCTCACGCTCGAAGCGGCGGACACCAGCAACCGCTCCGAGGCCGCCAACAGCGCGCAGGTCGCGAGCCCGTCGACCGCATCCCGCAGATCGGGCAGCGATGGGAAGGTGGGCGCGATTCGGATGTTCTTGTCGTCCGGGTCTCTTCGGTAGGGGAACGACGCGCCGGCCTCGGTGACCGCGATGCCGGCGTCTTTGGCCAGCGCGACGGTCCGGCGCGCGGTGCCCGGCATCACGTCGAGGCTGATGAAGTAGCCGCCCTTGGGCTCGGTCCAGGAGGCGATCTTGGAGTCGCTCAGCCGCTGGTCCAGGATTTCGGCCGCCAGCGCGAACTTGGGCGCCAGTATCTGCTGGTGGCGCAGCATGTGCAGGCGTACCCCGTCGGCGTCGCCGAAAAAGCGCAAATGCCGCAGCTGGTTGACCTTGTCCGGGCCGATCGATTTCTTCGCCGCGTACTGCAGGTACCAGGCGATGTTGCCGAGCGAACCGCCCAGGAAGCTGACACCGGCGCCGGCGAAAGTGATCTTCGAGGTGGACGCGAAGACGTGCGGCCGGTTCGGGTTGCCGGCCGCGGCGGCCAGCCCGAGCATGTCGACTTGGCGGACGAAGTCGTGCGTCAGGGTGTGCACCGCGTACGCGTTGTCCCAGAACAGCCGGAAGTCGGGTGCTGCCGTCCGCATCTGGACGAGCCGGCGAGCCGTTTCCCAGGAGTAGGTGATCCCGGTTGGGTTGCTGAACACCGGCACCGCCCACATCCCTTTGATCGCGGGGTCGACGGCCACCAGTTCTTCGATGAGGTCGATGTCGGGACCGTCCTGAAGCATCGGGATCGGGATCATCTCGATGCCCATGGTCTCGGTCAGGTTGTGATGCCGGTCG
This sequence comes from Mycobacterium sp., assembly GCF_019247615.1. Taxonomy (GTDB): domain Bacteria; phylum Actinomycetota; class Actinomycetes; order Mycobacteriales; family Mycobacteriaceae; genus Mycobacterium. The sequence goes on from NZ_JAFBAT010000290.1 coordinate 13,291, forward strand.
TATCCGGGGACGGGGCAGAGGAACTTGACGCTCGGTTCGTCCTTCCAGGGCCGAGGCGAGTCCACCCCGCCGTGCAGCATCGAAAAGGTGACATGGTCGTGCATCAGCTCCAGGCTGGAGTTGTTCCCGGCGATCAGGTTCTGCACCGGGATGCCGAGCAGCTCCCCGAAGATGGCCCGCAGCTCGGGCAGACCGTGCTGGCCGAGGTAGTTGCGGGTGTCGGTGCCCTCGGCGTCGCGGTAATCGTCCTCTCCGGGCAGACGCAGTAACCGGTTGGACAGGTCGAGCTGCTCCGCCGACGGTTTGCCACGGGTCAGATTCAGGGCAAGCTTTTTGGCCTGCAACTCCGCATAATCCTGCTGGTTGCGTGCGTGCACCGCGGCCAGCTCTTCGGGGCTGAGGGAATCGAAAGACACCACGGGCCCTTTCGCTGTCGGACGCCGGGGGACAGGGTCATGCACGGCCCCGACATGGGGGACCCCGCGCACCCGACAGAGCCCATTGACCCTTGCTGCCTTCCGGCCCTGGGGGAGTTCACAGGATAGACGCCGCGCGGGGTCCAGGGCGAGTCTAATACCTGGCCCTGGGCAAGCAGCGGCGGCCGCGGGGCGTCGCGGCCATTGAGCCCACCTGACTGTTATGCGGGGCGTCGTGAAGGCCGCGCAGCGAGATCATCCCGGAGCCAAGCTAGGTGTAATGCAGTCGGCATTGCGCGATCCGGACGGAGCCGTCCGCAACCTTGTAGACCAAGCGGTGTTCCGCGGTGATTCGACGCGACCAGTAGCCGTGCAGCCCGTGTTTGAGCGGTTCGGGTTTTCCGATTCCTTCGTTGCCGTGGCGCTGGATGTCAGCGATCAGTTGGTTGATGCGTCGTAGGACTTTGCGGTCTTGCTGCTGCCAGTACAGGTAGTCGTCCCAGGCCGATTCGTCCCACATCAGTTCACTCGACGAGGTCCCGGACGACCCCGCCACCGGATTCGAGCCGCTCGATCGAGGCAAGCAGACGCCGCGCATTCACCGGGTTAGACAGAAGGTGCGCGGTCTCTTTGAGCGATCGATAGTCGTCGAGTGCGATCAGGACCACGGGCTCCTTGCCCGAACGGGTGATCACGATTTCTTCGCGGTCCTCGAGGACCGAGTCGATCGCGGCGGCGAAATTCGCGCGGGTCGAGGAGTAGGTCATTGTCTTCACGGAAAACTCCCCTCAGCAAAACCGTCCTCACCACCATCACCGTCGGGTCCTTTCCGATCGGGGCGGCGGTAGCCCCATAGGCTGGCCGAGTCGACACCGCCGGTTTGGCGAAACCGTATTGACCCCAGTGACGCGGTGCCTGTCGGTCTGGCCGTCGGCGCACGTCAACATCGTGGGCACGGTCGGGTAGTGGTTGCGAAGGCACGACGCGCGTCGCAACGGTTTATCGTGCCGCCGATCCTGTGCGAATCGGCGTCGCGGTTCCGCCGTCAGGCGCGTCGATCTCAGCCGCTACCATGGGCCACGGAGGATTCGCCTAGTGGCCTATGGCGCTCGCCTGGAACGCGGGTTGGGTTAACAGCCCTCGCGGGTTCAAATCCCGCATCCTCCGCCACCGGTCGTACTCGGCTGAGACGCGGCCGAACACCGACTTGTTTGGAATCGGTTCAAGCGGCCTTTATCCTGGCGTGGGCTTGGCACCGGCATGAGGAGGCGTATGGGGCGCAAGGTCGCCATACCGTGGCACGCGTCGTTTTCGATCGCTGCCGGCGTCCTCTACTTCTTTTTCGTGTTGCCCCGTTGGCCTGAGCTGATGGGCGAGACCACGCATTCGCTGGGGACCGCGCTCCGGATAGTGGCGGGTGCGCTCTTGGCCCTGGCCGCCCTGCCCGTGGTGTTCACCCTGTTGCGCACCCGCAAGCCTGAGCTCCGAACCCCGCAGCTGGCCCTGTCCCTGAGGGTCTGGTCGATCGTCGCGCATGTGTTGGCGGGCGTGCTGATCATCGGCACCGCGATCAGCGAGATTTGGCTCAGCCTGGATTCCGCTGGTCAATGGTTGTTCGGGAGTTACGGCGCCGCTGCGGCAATCGGGTTGCTGGGCATCTTCGCGTTCTACCTGTCGTTTGTTGCGGAGTTGCCGCCGCCACGGCCGAAACCGATCAAGACGAAGAAGCCCAAGACGCGACGCCTGCGGCGCAAGAAGGGCGGCGACGAAGCGGACGAAGTCGCCACAGAAGCCGACACAAAGGCCGACGCAGAGACCGTAGCGGCCGAGGCAGAGACCGAAGAGGCAGAGACTGCACCGGCCGACGTAGAGGCCGACGTAGAGGCCGAAGCCGCCGAGGCCGAGGTAGAAACCGCAGAGACCGAAACGACGGCACCGCCGGAGGAGCCCGCCGAGATCACCGCGGAACCGGTGGCAGAGGTGGAACCGGCCGCAGAGGATACCCAAGAAGCGGCCACCTCCCGCGCCCGCTTACAGAACCGCCGCCCGACCGGCAAGGGTTCGCATCGACTGCGACGCCGGCGCCCCGAGGGCGGCGTCGCCCTCGACGAATAGATCGCGCTCAGCGCCGCCCCAAGCGCTCGACGTGCGCGGCGAGGCGTCGCATCGTCTCCTCCGCGGCCCACAGCCCGCGAACCTCGCTATCGATGAGACCGCCCTCGCGAATCCGCGCCAGCGTGGGGCCACGCAGCTGGGCTTTCGTGTGGCGATACGCGTCCACCGGGATACCGCCGAGGTCGGTCGCCTCCGCCAGAGCCGCCTCGACAAGGTCGTCGTCGACCACGCGGTGGGCGAGTCCGTTCGCGACGGCCTCCTCACCCCGGTAGAGCCGACCGCCGAGCAACACCTCCTCGGCACGGCTTCCGCACGCGTAGCGCATCACCTCGAGCGCCGCCGTCGGAAATGGCACTCCGACCCGGACCTCGGACGCTCCGATCTGGGCCTCGGGGCCGATCAGCCGCCTGTCGCAGGCGCAGGCCAGCACGCATCCGCCCGCGATGGCGGCACCGTTGATGGCGGCCACCGTCGGCCCCGGATAACAGAACACCGCCTCGAACGCCTCGGACAGCGCGGGAATCAGCCGGTCGATGTACTCCGCACCGCCTTCGACCACCCGCTTGAGGTCGACGCCGGCGCTGAATGCGCGGCCGGCGCCGGTGAGGACGAGCGCGCCGGCGCCCGAGTGCCGCAACTCGCCGAGCGTGCCCGTCAACTCCTCGAGCAGTCCGACATCCTGGGCGTTGACGCGCCCCGACGACAGGGTCAGCAGCCGCACCGCCACCGGCGCCCCTTCGAAGACCTTGATATCGATCACGGTGAAACGATAACCACCGGGATGTCTGTGTTCTCGTCCGTGTGATAGCTCGCGCACACCCGGTGGTAACCGTCGGCGATCTGCAGCGGGACGCCGGTCGTGAAGTCGCCGCGCACCAGCAGGATGGGCGACAGCGGTTGGCCCTTCTTGATTTTGGAAAGGTCGGCCGCGACATGGGGATTGTCCGGGGGCAACAGGCCCAGCTGCGCGGCGCGCAGGATGTCTTTGGCCTTCTTGTAGGAGACGATCCCGCCCTTCAGCTTTTCCGCAAGTTCATTCGCGGTACCCGCTGGGGTGAGCAGGGCGAGATAGTCGGCCGCTGCCGGAAAGTCATGCGCCTCAGGCTTTTCCAGCCATTTCACCTTCGCCATCGCGGCTCTCCCTTCGTTGGCCGTGTCGAGGCAGCGTACCCCCTCTTCGCGCACCCGCGGCGAAATTGGGATCGGTAGCGGCACCGTACGTCTGTACTTGCGCCCATGGCGACGCCAATGGGGCGAAGCACGAAGGAAGGAAATTCAGTGAAACGTCTCCTCGCGGCTGCGATTGGAACTCTCGGCTGTGCTACGGCTTCAGTGGCTCTGGTTGCCTGCTCGAGCGGCGGCCACACCGCCGCCCCGGCGTCGAGCTCGGCGCCCAGCGTCAGCCAGGGGGCCGCCCCCGCCCAGGTCAAGGTGGGCGGCACCGACCTGGCGGGCCTGAACCCGGCCTCGGTGACCTGCGTCAGGACGGGCGGCAAGATCGACATCGGCAGCGGGACACGGGCGGCCGGTGCCCAGCAGGCGCTCGCCGTGGTGATGACCGACGAGGCCACTCCGAAGGTCGAGTCGTTGGCGCTTTTCGTCGACGGCAACGCGCTGACGGTCAGCAACGCCATGGGCGCCAAGGTCGGCTCGGCCAACGTGGCGGTCGACGGCAAGACCTACACCATCACCGGCCAGGCGCAGGGCGCGGACATGAAGAACCCGATGGCCGGAATGATCACCAAGGACTTCAACATCAAGGTGACTTGCGGTTAGCCGGTCGAACCCCGGGCGGCGGACGTGCTTTCACTCACACGTCCGCCGTTCCCGGCGCTCGCCACACCGGCGACGGCGGACTTATGATGCAGCCGTGTCGATCCCTGGCGAACTCGAGCGCGCCCGTCGGTTGGCCTTCGCCGCCGACGAAACGCAGGCCCGGGATCTGCTGCTGTCCCTGGTGCCGCAGATCGAGCGGGAGGACCGCGACGATCTCATGCTCGAAGTCTTTGCGCAACTCGGAGAGATCTACCTCGCGCGCGGCGTGAATGACGGAGTGCAGGAATGTATCCGGCGTATCCGCGAGGTGACCCGCCGACTGGCGGAAGGCGATACCGACTCCGCCCGGACGGCCCGCCGCTATTCGCGACGGGCCCAGTTTCTGCAGACCAGCTCAGCCGCTGCGCAGGGGGATCACGAGGGGGCCCGGGCGGCGCTAGCCGTGCTGAGCGACGCGGACGACGCATTTCCCGATCTGGCCGACGAGCACGCCCGCCTGATCACCCACGCGCGGGTCCTGTGCGCGGCGGCGCTCTGCGACGACGACCTGCATGTACGCTCAGCCCCGTTGTGGCAGCAGGTGCTTGACGACGTTGACCGCCTGCGCGATGGCGGCGAGGCCGCCGACCATCTTGTGGTGGACGCCGCGACGGCGTACGGCCGATTCTGCGTGGAGACCGGCCGATTGGCCGAAGCCGAGCCCTGGTTGCGTCGCGCCGGGGCCACGGCGCTCTCCCGTGGATGGGAATTAGCTAATGCCAGAACACAATTGGAGCGCGCGGCGGCGACCTGGCTAATACGCGACCACGCGACCACCGACCAGCTGGTGTCCGAGGCTTACCCTGTCATCGCTCGGTACGCCCGGGCGCACGATGTCGCCCGGTGCTGGCTGTACATGGGACTCACCAAGCTGGCGGCGGGCGAGCTGAAATCCGCTGACGAATGCCTGGAGCATGCCGAGCGGCACTGGCGGGAACTCGGCAAGCCTTTGCATTTGCACCGTATCTTGCTGCAGCGCAGTTGGATTGCCATCTTCTGGAGCCGCTTTGCCGACGCGGTGGAGCTGATCGCCCAGGCCCGGCAACTGCTCGACTCATCGCCGCGCAGCAGTTGGCTGCAGTACGCCCAGCTCGACAGTCATCTGGGAACCGTGTGGCGCGCGGATGCCTTGGCCGACCTGGGGATGGATAGTTCGGGCGATCCCGATGAAACGCTGGAGGAGACCGAGGCCCGGCAAGCCAAGGGACTCGGCATCCTCCTCGGTGAGGTCGGCACCCCGGAATACTGGCGTGCGATGACGAAACTCGAGCAGGCCGCCGAGCTCAAGGTGCCGGCCGCGCTTGCGGTCGACTCGGTGCGGTACTCGATCGCAGACGCCGACGCGCGGGCCCGGTGGGCCGCCAGTATTTCGGCGCCCATCCTGGCCGGCGCCTTCGCCGTGGCGTGGGAATGGGAGAATACCGGGCTGATCAGCGAACTGGTTGAATACCACAGCGCGCGAGGCACTTTCGATACCGATCCGCAGAAGCCGAATTTGGGCGAATGGGCGTCGTCGGCCACCCCCACCGTGGTCATCGACACCGAGAACGAACTGGCGCTGGCCGCGGCCGGCCCGCCCACGGCGAGCGCGGGCCGTTCGCTGACGCGGCTGGGTCCGTTGCCGCCGCTGCAGATGCAGCCCGGCAGCGCGCCGATCATGAGTCACTATCGCGCACTGGCTTTCCAGCGCTACGGCCGCGAAGTCACCGCCGCCGAGCCGGCCTGGTCGACCTGGCCGTGAGCGATTCGGACCGGCTGACCCTGGTT
>NZ_JAFBAT010000046.1 GCF_019247615.1 Mycobacterium sp.
CCCGGCTGTGACGCCCCGGCCTACCACAGCCAGGTCCACCACGTCACCGGGTGGATCGCCACACACCGCACCGACATCGACGACCTGACGCTGGCGTGCGGTCCGGACAACAGGCTGGCCGAAAAGGGCTGGACCACCCGCACCAACGCCCGCGGCGAGACCGAATGGATCCCACCGCCGCACCTGGACTGGGGTCAACCCAGAACCAACGCCTACTGGCACCCCGAAAAATTCCTCGGCCACGGGGACGATGACGACGGGGACGACGAGGGCGATAGCCCGAACGCGGCCTGACCACTGTGCGCGCGTGATGTCCTACAGGCGTGCATATGCTGGGGGCCATGGCGTCGATCTTCACCAAGATCATTAACCGTGAACTCCCCGGGCGCTTCGTCTATGAGGACGACGACATCGTCGCGTTCCTGACGATTGAGCCGATGACACAAGGGCACACGTTGGTGGTGCCGCGCGACGAGATCGATCAGTGGCAGAACGTCGACAACGCGGTGTTCGCCCGCATCATGTCGGTGAGCCAGCTGATCGGCAAGGCCGTGTGCAAGGCGTTCGGGGCGGAGCGCGCCGGGGTGATCATCGCCGGCCTGGAGGTGCCGCATCTGCACGTCCACGTGTTCCCCACCCGGAGCCTGAGCGACTTCGGCTTCGCCAACGTCGACCGCAACCCGTCACCGAAATCCCTCGACGACGCGCAGGCCCGGATCAAGGCGGCCCTGGCGCAACTGGCTTAAGGCCGCGGAGAGTCCTACACGGCCGCCGGCACGTCGCTCACGCGGGGCAGGGTGACACGGAAACAGCAGCCGTCGCCCGGCGCGGTCGTCACGCTGACCGCGCCACCGTGCGCGCGCACCAGCGAGTCGACGATCGACAGCCCGAGTCCGGTGCCGCCGCTGGCGCGCGCCCGTGACTCGTCGGTGCGATAAAACCGCTCGAACACCCGCGACGCGTCATGCGGACTCATGCCGGGACCCGTGTCGGCCACTTCGAGCACCGCATCGTCGCCGTCCGTGCCGACCCGAACGGTGACGGCGGCGCTTGGCGGGGTGTGCTGCAGAGCGTTGACGACGAGGTTGCTCAGCACCTGCCGAATCCGCGGTTCATCGCCGAAAACCTCAGGGGTGCCGGGCCCGTCCAGGACCTCCATGCTGACGCTGCGCTTGGGGTCGATCGCCCGTGCATCGTGCACGGCGTCGCTGGCCAACGCCAGCAAGTCCACGCGCTGATGTTCGAGCGGTCGCTGCACGTCGAGCCGGGCCAGCAGCAGCAGGTCGTCCACCAGCAGGCCCATCCTGCTTGCCTCGCTCTCGATCCGCGACAGCAGCATGGCCACATCACGGGCGGCGCCCTGGCGATACAGTTCCGCGAAGCCGCGGATGGTCGTCAGCGGGGTACGCAGTTCGTGGCTGGCATCGGTGATGAACCGTCGCATGCGCTCCTCCGAACCGCGGGCCTTCTCGGCCGATGACTCCGAGGAAGCCATCGCCCGCTGGATCTGGGCCAGCATTCCGTTGAGCGCCAACGAAAGCCGGCCCACCTCGGTGCGCGGGTCACGCTCGGGAACCCGGCGATCCAGCTGGCCCGCGGCGATCGCGGCGGCGGTGTGTTCGACTTCGGAGAGCGGGCGCAGACTGCGGTGCACCACGACAAAGCTGGCAATTCCAACCACGATAAGTACCGCCACCCCGATGCCGATCTGCAACCAGGCCAGGGAGCTCACGGTGTGCTGGACGTCGGACAAATCGATTGCGACCGTGGTGATTCCGTTCGGTCCCCGCACCGACACCGCTCGCCACTGAATGTCGGAGCCGTTCACCGACGGCAAGGTGGTGGGATTGGGGCCCACGTCGTTGTCGGGCGGCAGGGCCGGTTCGGCGTTGCGGTCGTTGATGGCCGTGAAGGCGACGCCGTCAGCGCCCATGCCGCGCACGTAGAACTTCGATGGCGGCCGGCCGGGATCCGGACCCTCGTAGGGTGGCGGCGACTGCCGCCGCGGCGCCTGTGCCCAACCGCGAGAGGCGTCGAGCAGGGTCTGGTCGATCCGGCCGATCAGCACCTGATGCAGGATCGAGGTCACCGCGACGCCCGAGACCGCAAGCCCGCAGGCGACAAGCGCCAAGGTGGCGGCCACCAAACCCACCCGTAGCGGCAACCCGCGGCGAACCGCCGTCGAGCGTGCGCTCAACGCGGCTCCCGCAGGACGTAACCCACTCCGCGCAAGGTGTGCAGCAGCCGCTTCTCCCCCGTGTCGATCTTGCGACGCAGATACGACACGTAGGACTCGACGACGTTGACGTCGCCGCCGAAGTCGTAGCGCCAGACGTGGTCGAGGATCTTGGGTTTGCTCAATACCGTGCCCGCGTTGACCACGAAGTAGCGCAACAGGGTGAATTCGGTGGGCGAGAGCGACACCGGTTCGCCGCCCTTCCACACCTCATGAGTCTCTTCGTCGAGTTCGATATCGGCGAACTTCAGGCGGGCCGTACGACGTACCGCCGCGCCCTTGCCGGAGCGCCGAAGGATCACCCGGAGGCGGGCGACCACTTCCTCGAGGCTGAAGGGTTTCGTCACGTAATCGTCGCCGCCCAGGGTGAGGCCCGCGATCTTGTCCTGCAGGGAGTCGCGGGCCGTCAGGAACAACGCCGGCGCGTCGATGCCGTCGGCTCGCATCCGGCGCAGCACCCCGAAGCCGTCCATACCCGGCATCATCACGTCGAGGATCACCGCATCGGGGCGAGCGTCACGAGCGCGATCCAGCGCCTGCGCGCCATTGGTTGCGGTATAGACCTCGAATCCCTGGAACTTCAGGCTGACCGAGAGCAGTTCGACGATGTTGGCCTCGTCGTCGACGACGAGGACGCGAGCCTCCGGGTGGGTTTCGCTTCGGGTAGCCGCTGTCATGAGGTCCCTTCGTCACCTTCCTGATCATGTGTGTTTGCTGAAAGGTCGCTCCCAGAAACCTGGTAGCAGACTGTCAGTCATCATCGCGTCAGCTTGGAACGATACGCGCTTTGCTGACATGAGTCGTGCATAGACTCAACGCATGAACGTCGCCAAGGGCATCTGGACCGCTGCCACCGCTCCAGCGCGAGTGGGGCTGGCCGCCGCGGACGCGAGCCTGGACGTCGCCTCCGCTGCGGTGGGCCTGGCGAAGCGGGCGCTGGGCGCGAATGATTCGGGGACCAACACGATGGTCTCGATGCTGGGCATCGACGACGCACTCGTTCGCGCCAACCGGTTGGCACGGCTCATGGACGACGACGCGCCGCTGGGACGCGCGCTGGCGCCCGACGGGCCGATGGACCGATTGCTGCGCCCCGGCGGGGTGGTCGACCTGCTGACCTCCGAGGGCGGTTTGCTCGACCGCTTGACCGCCGAGGGCGGCGGGCTGCAGCGCGCGCTGCAGCCCGGCGGGCTGGCCGATCAGCTGCTCGCGGAAGAGGGACTGATCGAACGGGTCCTGGGCGAGGACGGGCTGGCCGAACGCTTGCTGTCCGAGGGCGGACTGATCGACAAGCTGACCGCGAAGAACGGACCGCTGGACCAGCTCGCCGACGTCGCCGACACCCTGGCTCGCCTGACACCCGGGATGGAAGCCCTCGAGCCTGCCATCGCCACCCTGCAGGACGCCGTCGTCTCGCTCACCATGGTGGTGAACCCGCTGAGCAGCATCGCCGACCGGATTCCGCTGCCGGGCCGTCGTCCCGGGCGGCGCACGGCGTCCCGGCCGATCCGGTCAACGCGCATCGTCGACAGCGACGAATGACCGGCTAGGCTTGCTGCTTGGTTTACCCGGCCTCCTTAGCTCAGTGGTAGAGCACTCGCCTTAGTAGCGGGCGAGTCGAACGATACCAAGACCCCCAGGCGGCAGGAGCGTCAATAGGACAGCCCGTCGGCGTACCGCTGTCGCCGGTAATACCGACCGCTGCCGCGATTCCTGGCCTTGTACGTCGGCAGCTGGCTGTCACAGTTGGGACAAATGAGCCGCAGATTGTCACGACGATTATCGCTTGCGTCTCCATTGATGTGGTCGACGATCAGTGCCAGGGGCACGCCATTCCACTTGTCCTCGATGCCGCAGGTCGCACAGCAACCGCCCTGTTGCTCATAAAGGTAGTCGCGGACGTAGTGCCCTTGGTACGACGTGCGACCACATACTCCGGTGTCGAGCCAGGCCTCCAAGAGCAAGCGTCGGCGGTATGACTGTTGGCATGCATTGGTGCAGAACACTTTTAGCCGACGACCTTCGAGATCGACTCCGCACCCGAGACAGATCATTGACATAGGGCGACGTTATGCCTCATTGCCGACAGCAATGGAGCCGCGTGAGAGACTCGAACTCTCGACATCCGCTTTACAAGAGCGACGCTCTACCAACTGAGCTAACGCGGCCAGGGCCGGCTCGATGAGCCAACGACAATCCTACGACGAGGTGATGGCGACGGAGTGCGCGCCGTCTCGAGCCGGCGGAGATGCGAGTCGCCGCGTTCAGTCGTCCGTCGGGTGGAAGCTGCCGAAGGGAGCGTCTTCGTAACGAGCGGTCGTCAGTTCAATCCTGACAGGGGGCTCCGAGTTGCTCTGAGTTGCAGCCTCGAGCGAGCGGCCGCGTTGAGCGGCTCAGTTCTGGCTGCGGAACACCGACCGTAGAAGTGCTGCGTCCATGTGGTTGGGTGCGGTCCCCGTGGTTGCGTAGCTGTACATCGAGGCGCGAAAGATCGCGCTGAGCGTCGTGAAGACCACCGCCAGCAGCAGCGCGTAGAGGACACCAATCGCGCCGAGCGTCACCAGCGCGACTTGTCCTCCGACACCCTTCACCAGCACGGCGACGACAGCGCCAAGAGGCAGCAGGAACACCGACAGCATCAAGCTGATTCCGAATGAACCGATTAGGGATTCACCCCAAGTTCGACGCAGAATCCCCGAGGACCGCTTGACGGCCTTGACGGGTCCAACTCCCTCGGTGACGATCACCGGAACCACAAAGTATGTCGCTACGCCCCATAGGCCAACCGCTGCGCCTCCGAGCAGTCCCCCGAGTAACGCGAGTTTGTCGCGCAGCAACCACTGCAGTACCTGAAGGGCCATGCCGATCGTGGCGGCGACCAGTGACCAGCCCAGGATCTGGGGCAGCCGCCGACCGGCAGCCGCGAAACCTGAACCTATGGACGGTTGCCGGCCGGCGGAGCTCTGCAACACGCATGCGACCAGCGCGGCATTGCAGAAGACGACCACGAACGCGCATACGAAGTACCAGGCAAGCAGGGCCACCAAGCCTACGGCCTTCATTGCCGCCCACCCCGCGAGAACGGTCACGCCCGCCATCGTGATGCCGGAGACGATGGGAAAGACCAGGAGGCTTGGATGACTCTTCAGGACAGCCAAGCTCGCGGTGGCCATGTCCCAACCGCGCTTGAACAAGTTGACCACTTGACGCTCCCGTCGGGTACCACCCCGTGGAAGGGATGCTATCCGCGGTACATGTTGGCATGCAAGGGGGCGAAGGCGCAGAAACCAAGCACGCCGCAGGTGAATAGGCCTGCGCGGGAACATGACTCGCACAAGTGACGCTCGACGCGTCAGACGCGCTCGGCCTTCATGTCCATGTCGATGGTCCCCTGGCACGGACCGCTGAGGATCTCGGTGTGCATGACGCCGGTGAGCGTCCCGTCTGGTTGGGGCGTGTAGCGCACGTCGGCATGCGCCGGACTCCATTGGATCGAGGTGTCCGGCATCATGCAGTCCCACTGGAAATCGCTGACTTGCCTCCACGACGAACCGTCCCAGGTGAACTGAACCGGCTGCGGAACGGTCGGGTTACTCGGTGGAGGTCCGCTGACGATGGTGGCGGTGCATTTTCCGCCCGCACAGCTCGAGCGGAAACCATAGGTGTCGGTGTGCTGCGACTCCGGGTCGCCGACCGCCATGCTGGTACCGGACTTCGGACCCACCATGAAGGTGATCGCATACTGGCCGTTCCAGGACGGCGAGTCGGCGTCGGCGGCCGGAAGAAGCGAGAGGGCGATCGCGGGCGGCGCGGCGCACAAACCGACGGCAGCGCGCAGACGGTTTCGGTTCATCGTTTCTCCTCCGACTTAATGGCTGAGTTCCATGGTGTTACGCCCCGACGTC
>NZ_JAFBAT010000052.1 GCF_019247615.1 Mycobacterium sp.
CTGACCAAGACCTTCTTGGGGTGGGCCGAAAAGCAGCTGCCCGACGGCACCCTGATCTTCACCTCACCGGCCGGGCAGACCTATGTCACCACCCCCGGCAGCGCCCTGCTGTTTCCCAGCCTGTGCCACGCGGTCGGCGGCATACCCACCCCCGAAGCCGACCCACCGGCAGACAACTGCGCCCAACGCAGCGCCATGATGCCCAAACGCCGCCGCACCCGCACCCAAAACCGCGCCGCACGCATCGCCACCGAACGCCGACAGAATCGGGAAGCCCGCCTGGCCCGGCGCGTTAAGCGCCCCAGCTACTTCGGCCCTGCCCCACCCCCCACCCACGACGACGACCCACCGCCGTTCTAGCATTCGAACGTATGATCGATCAATGGGGGACCTCGCCGCGATCGGGTACCACGGGCAGCCGCTTCGCAACCCGTTCAGGGTGGTACGCCCGCCGATCACGGTGCTGGTCGACCTGACGGTGCTGTTCCCCCGCGAACCGCACCGATCGGGGCGGTACCAACCCAACGGCCTGCAGCTGCACAAGGTCGTCGAGGGGCGGCTGAGCTGCTGGGGGGTCTGCGAGCAGGGCGACTGGTGGGGGTTGGTGACCTACCCGATCGCATACGGTTCCAAAAGCAGGACGGTGACGCACTGGGTTCCTGCCTGGACGCTGCGCCGGAAAGGCCGGCGGATGCGATGATTGCTGCCCGTGGAGGGCAATTGGGGCGCCGTGCTGGCCAAGCTCATTCCGCTCGGTCTGGTTATCGCGCTGTCACCGATCACGGTCATTCCCGCCGTCCTGGTATTGCATGCGCCCCGGCCACGGCCGGCCAGCCTTGCCTTCCTCGGCGGCTGGGTCCTGGGCATGGGCGCGCTGACCGGCGCGTTCGTCGGCGCATCCGACCTACTGGGCGGCGTGCACCAAACGACGCCACCGGCGTGGGCCTCGTGGCTGCGGGTGGCACTGGGGTCAGCGCTGATCGCGTTCGGCGTGTTTCGCTGGCTGACCCGGCATCGTCACAGCAAGACCCCTGCCTGGATGCGTTCGTTCGGCAATATGACCCCGCTGCGCGCCGGGGTGACCGGAGCTGTGCTTGCGGTGGTGAGACCCGAGGTGCTGATCTTGTGCGTCGCGGCCGGCCTGGCCATCGGAACCGGCGGGCTGGGCGCCGCTGCGGCCTGGATATGTGGCGCCGTCTTCGTCGCCATTTCCTCGTCGACGGTCGCGGTCCCGATTTTGGCCTTCGTCGCTGCGGGTGACCGCCTCGACGACGCGCTGGAACGGCTCAAGGTTTGGATGGAACAACACCACGGCGCGCTGATGGCGGTGATCTTGGTGCTGATCGGTCTCTTGGTGGTCTACAACGGAATTCACGCTCTGTAGCAGTGCGACGCGGTACATTGCTGCCCGTGACAGAAAGTTGGGGCTCGGTTCTCAGCGGGGTCATCGGGCTTGGGCTCGTCATCGCGCTCTCACCGATCACGGTCATCCCGGCGGTGCTGGTCTTACAGGCGCCCCGCCCGAGACCGACCGGCCTGGCCTTCCTCGGCGGGTGGGTGCTGGGCATCGCGGCGCTGACGGCGCTCTCCGTCGGGGCCTCCGGCCTGCTCGGCGGTCTGGACAAGTCGCCGCCGAGATGGACGTCATGGCTGCGGGTGGTCCTGGGCTCGGCCCTCATCCTCTATGGCGTCTACCAATGGCTGACACGGCGTTCCCACACCGAGTCGCCGGCGTGGATGCGGTCGTTCGCCACGATCACCCCGACCCGAGCGGCGCTGACGGCGGTGGCACTGGTGGTGATCCGACCCGATGTGCTGCTGATTTGCGTTCCGGCGGGACTTGCGATCGGCGGCAGCGGGCTGGACATCCCCCGCGTCTGGATGGCCGGGGTGATCTTCGTCGTCGTCGCCGCGTCCACGGTTGCCATCCCGATACTGGCGTACGCGGCGGCCGGTCACCGCCTCGACGATGCGCTGGCACGGCTCAAAGACTGGATGGACAGGAACAACGCCGCGCTGATGGCGGCACTCTTCGTCCTGATCGGTTTGCTGGTGCTCTACCACGGAATCCACGCTCTGAATCATCGGTAGCCGCCGTCGGACAGGCCGGCCTCTTCCTCAAGCCTGTTCGTCTTCCCAAAGGCTAACTCGCGGAACACCTCCCAGCCGTAGTCCCTGAGCATGCCCACATAGCCCTTTTCCGCCCACTGCCGGCTGTGTCGCTCCTCGTGATGGAGAACCCGGTCCACATCGAGGTTGCCGACGTGTCCCGAGAGGACGATCCGGCGCAGTCGTTCGGCGGGATCCGTGGGACTACCCGCGTTGACCATGAACATGTCACCCCAGGTGGTGCCGCCCCGCCGACTGAACTGCCGCTGGATCCAATTGCCGCCCAGCCCCATCAGGATGCCGTTCGGGGTGGTGACCAGACGCCCCCCGTTGCGATGCACGAACCGGACGTCCCGGGAGTAGGTCCAATGATTTGCCTTCTGTCGGTTGATGATTCGCGCGACCTCATCGGCGGAGTAGAGCGTCGCCGGAAAATCTGCGGGTCGGGCGCCCGCATTGCCGTAGTCGGTGCCCGCGTTCAGGACGAAGGTCATCAGCGTCGCCGCGCGCGCACGTCGTCCGCCGATGGTCCCCGGAATGACGAAGAAGGACTTGCAGCGCGGGTCGTCGATCTGCTCCATTCCCTCGAGGACCTCGAAGCTCTCGGGTGTGATGGCGTGTCGTCGGGCGATCTCCGAGACGACACCCGAGCCCACGCCCCGGCGCTCGGCGTTTTCCAGCCACCGTTTCCAGTAGCCGCCCTTAACGTTGGTCTCCGAGGTAGGCGTCGGCCCAGGCGCCGATGATCCGGCCCGCCCGATGCGCTTGGCCCCGGGCGGTCAGCAGGTGGTCGGAGCCCTCGAGTGAGACGAAGCTGCGCGGGTGGCGGGCCAAGCGGAAGATCTCGCTTGCATTGTCGATGCCGACCGTGTTGTCGGTAGGTGAGTGCAGGATGAGCAGCGGCAGCTGCAAGCCCGTTATCCTGTCGTGGAGGTGAGCCGCGCGGACATCCTCGACGAACGCGCGCTTCAGGGTCAGCGTCCGCCCCCCGACCATCCACTCGGCAGTGCCCTCCGCCAAACACCGGTCGACCACTGCGTCGTAATGCTTCTCGACGTGGCTGGGGTCGACCGGCGCCGCCACCGTGACGACCGAGCGCACACCCGGCGACTGCCGCGCCGCCGCCAGCACGGCCGCGCCGCCCCACGAGTGCCCGACCAGGATCTCGGCCGGGGTCCCGCGATCCGCCATGAACTCGCATGCCTTGACGATGTCGTCGACCTTGACGGTGAAGGAGCCGTCCCCCCAGTCTCCCTCCGATCCCCCGAGGCCCAGAGCGTCGAAGCGGAGCATGCCGATGCCGTCGGTGGCCAGCTGCTTGCAGATGCGCGCCGCGGCGGCGGAGTCCTTACCGAGTGTGAAGCCGTGCGCAAACACGCCCCAGCCACGCACCGCCCCGGCTGGCGCCTCGATGATCCCCGCCAGGTGGGGGCCCGTGGAGCTGTTGAACGTGACGCGCTCGCCCATCGCTAGGCACGTGGACACAAATCCACGACGGCATAGTCGATCAATGCGTCGGCCTGTCGCGGCGTCAGCGCCTTGGGGCCGTTGTGCATGGTGGAGTCTTGCAGCGCCAGGGACTGCAGCTCGCTCGCCGGAGCGCCCCAGGAAATCTGCTGGCAGACCTTCCAGCCCGTCTGCACCAGCGCCGCGTCGCCGCCTTCGTTGTCTCCGATGCCGACGGCGTGCAGGTGGTTGAGGTAGGAGGCCTCGTCGGCGTGCGCCGGGCCGGCGCTCATGACGCCGGCAACCAGAAGAGGACTAACTACCAACGCTGCGCGGAGGAACGTGCCAGAGAGCCGCTGTGCTGCCATAACTCCTTCTCCAATGCCTGATTCGGCGCCCGGGGTTCCGACGGCGCACATATATCAAAGCCTGAAATCGCGCGTCCTGCAGCAGGGGAGTGCCCCCGTTGGGCTGTGCTCCACGCTTTTCAGACGGTCGGAGAGGAGGTCCGCGGTGGGCAGCGGCGACCTCGATGGACGGCGAACCGGATCCAGGGATTACGTTGGTATGTATGGCCGACGACGGGGGGGGATCCGCGTTCACCTGGCAGGGGCGGCGTGATCTGGTGGATCGGGTGCACGAACAGCTCGATGAGCTGGTGGCGGCTCGCGACCAGATGGAGCAACTGGTGCGGGTCATCGTGGAGATCAGCTCGGACCTGGACCTGGACGTGACGTTGCACCGAATCGTCAATGCCGCCATGGCGCTGACCGGTGCCCGCTACGGCGCCTTGGGCATCCGCGCACCCGACGGGAACCTTGTCTCCTTCGTCCACGCGGGCATCGACGACGGCACGGCGCGGCGGCTCGGCGACCTGCCGGTAGGTCAGGGTCTTCGCATCGACGATTTGAGCGCCGATCCGCACGGCGCCGGACTGTACGTCCAGGACCCGCCGGTGCGCGCCCTCCTCGGAATACCGATCACCGTGCGGGCAGCCGACTTCGGGAACCTTTACGTGGCCGACGATCGTCCCGGCCGGGTTTTCACCGACACCCAAGAGGCCGCCGTGCGAGCATTGGCCACGGCGGCGGCGGCCGCGATCGACAACGCGCGACTCTTCGAGCGGGAACGCGAATCGGCCAAATGGACGAAGGCAAGTCGCGAGATCACGACGGCGCTGCTTTCCGGGGATCCACAGACGGGGCCTTTGCAGCTGATCGTGAACCGGGCGCTGGAGCTTTCCGATGCCGAGCAGGCGATCTTGCTGGTTCCGCGGGAGCCCGACCTGCCCGCCGACGACGTCGAGAGCCTGGTCGTCGCGGCCACGGCGGGCCGGTACGCCTCCCAGGTGATTGGTCAGCAGGTCCCCATGGAAGGCTCCACCACCGGCGGTGTCGCCCGCCGCGGCCTACCGCTGATCACCGATTCGTTCCAGTATCCGATCGAGGGCTTCACCGATGTCGGCGAACGCTCCGCGATCGTCATGCCGCTGATCGCCAACGAACGGGTGCTTGGCGTGATCGCTGTCGCACGCCACCCGCAGCAGTCGCCATTCGGCAACGACTACCTCGAACTGGTCAGCGACTTCGCCCGACACGCCGCCATTGCGCTGGCGTTGGCGGCGGGCCGCGAGCATGCGCTCAACCAGGAGCTCGCCCAAGCGGACACCGTCGATGACGCGGTGCGCGCAGCGGCGGAGGAACTGCGCCGGCTATGGCGGGCGAGCCGAGTGCTGGCCGTCACCTTCCCGAGCAAGGGATCCTCAACGGGAACTGGCCATGACGCGCCACAGGTGGTGTCGGTTGGGGAGCCTGCGAAGTGGGCAGACCTGCCTGCCCGTACACGACGAATGCTGCTGTCGTTGCGCGACGGCGATCTACTCACCCCCAACGCGACCGAGACGGGGACGGTCGGCATCGCGTTGCAGCATCCCGAGGGCGTGCTCGTCGTCTGGATCGATTCGGCCGACCGGCGGCCGTTCACATTGGAGGACCAAACCCTGCTGACCGTGCTGGCAGGACGTTTGGGCCAGGGCTTACAGCGGGTCCACCGGGTTGACCAGCAGCGCGAGACCGCTTTGGCGCTGCAACACGCGATCCTGGGCCCCGCCGACCTGCCGCACGGGTTCGCGGTGCGCTATCAGGCCGCCAGCCGGCCCCTGCAAGTGGGCGGAGACTGGTACGACATCTTCGAGCTGGACGACGGGCGCATCGCGTTGGTTGTCGGCGACTGTGTCGGCCATGACCTCGCCGCCGCCACGGTGATGGGGCAGGTCCGCAGCGCGTGCCGGGCGTTGCTGTTCGACGACCCCAGTCCCGGAGCCGCTCTGAGGGGGCTGGACCGCTTCGCCGCGCGGCTGCCGGGGGCCCAATGCA
>NZ_JAFBAT010000064.1 GCF_019247615.1 Mycobacterium sp.
TGGGCCGGCTGGGTCACCGGCGACACGTTCGCACCGATACGCGCGATGCTCGGCGGCGCCGGAGCGGGTAAACGTTCCGCGCCCGCTCATCGCAGCCAGCGCCCCCCGCGGCTCAGCCGCTACCGCGTCGCCCACCCCCATCGCAGCACCGATCCCACCGTGGCCGGGCGGTGGTCCGCCCTGCCGACACCCGAGCCGAATTCCACGCTGCGGGCCCACTACCAGGCCGAGCTGTTGCTGAACCGCCACGGTGTGCTGACCCGCGGCGCGGTGGCGGCCGAAGGGGTGCCGGGCGGGTTCGCGATGCTCTACAAAGTGCTGAGCACGTTCGAGGAGGCCGGCAGGTGCCAGCGCGGCTATTTCGTCGAATCCCTGGGCGGTGCGCAGTTCGCCGTGGCCTCGACCGTAGACCGGCTGCGCAGCCACACCGACCGCATCGACCGGGAGGCGCCCGATTACCGGGCGGTCGTGCTGGCCGCGGCGGACCCGGCCAATCCATACGGCGCGGCGCTGCCGTGGCCGACCGCAAAGGCCGACGGTGAGGCCGCCGGCGGCCGGCCGGGCCGCAAGCCCGGTGCGCTGGTGGTGCTGGTGGACGGGGAGCTTGCCTGGTTCCTGGAACGCGGCGGGCGCTCGCTGCTGACGTTCACCGAAGACCCCGTGGCCGACCATGCGGCCGCCACCGCGCTGGCGGACCTGGTCGCGGGCAAGCGCCTCGCGTCCATCCTCGTCGAACGCATCGATGGCGCACCGGCACTGCAGCCGCGTCCCGGCGATCCGGGCCGGGCCGTCGAAGCGCTGTCGAACGCTGGCTTCGTACGCACCCCGCGCGGAATGCGGCTGCGGTGAGCAATGCCCGAGGGTGACACCGTCTGGCACACCGCGGCCGTGCTGCGACAGCACTTGGCCGGGCGCACGCTGACACGCTGCGATATCCGGGTACCGCGGTTCGCCACCGTGGATCTCACCGGGCAGGTCGTGGACCAGGTGCTCAGCCGGGGCAAGCACTTGTTCATCCGCGTCGGGAGCGCAAGCATTCATTCGCATCTGAAGATGGACGGCAGCTGGCGGATCGGCAACACAGTGCGGGTGGATCACCGGGCGCGAATCATCCTGGAGGCCAAGGATATTCGGGCCGTCGGCATCGACCTGGGGGTGCTCGAGGTGGTGGAGCGCGACCGCGACGTCGACGTGGTCGCGCATCTGGGACCCGATCTGCTGGGCGAGGACTGGGATGCGGCACGGGCCGCCGCCAACCTCACGGCTTGCCCGGAGCGACCAATCGGCGAGGCGCTGCTCGACCAACGGGTGCTGGCCGGGATCGGCAACGTCTACTGCAACGAGCTGTGCTTCATCGGCGGACACCTGCCAACCGCCCCGGTCGGCGCCCTGGCCGACCCGCATCGGCTCGTCGCCCGTGCGCGGGAGATGCTGTGGGCCAATCGGTGTCGCTGGAACCGCTGCACCACCGGCGACACCCGAACCGGCCGGCAGCTGTGGGTGTACGGGCGCGCCGGGCAGCCTTGCCGTCGTTGTGGCAGTCTGATCCACTACGACGCCACTGGCGAACGGGTGGCGTACTGGTGCCCCTCCTGCCAGAGTTGACCGCTGGCTACGAGCGCCCGTGTTCGACGAAGAACCGCGCGATGACCTCCGAGGCGTCCAGCGCGCGTGAGGTGCGCCCGATGACCGCCGGGGGCAGATACTGCTTGCCGCCCGGCCAGGTGTGCCCGCCGTTGTCGATCTGATAGAACACCACTTCCGTGGACGCCGCGCACGCCGAGGAGTCGAAGCGGTGGACCAGGGTGCCATCGCCCACGTCGGGTAGCGACTGAACCGTCGGATCGCCTTGACACCCGTCGGCCGAGCGCCATTTGTCGACCATGCCGTTGGCCGAGATGGCATGACTGACCCCACCGCGGCCGCGCACGTCCCCACCCTTGAACGGCACCAACGGGTCCGCGGTGCCGTGTA
Source organism: Mycobacterium sp. (assembly GCF_019247615.1). GTDB lineage: Bacteria > Actinomycetota > Actinomycetes > Mycobacteriales > Mycobacteriaceae > Mycobacterium. The sequence goes on from NZ_JAFBAT010000064.1 coordinate 1,975, forward strand.
TCTGGAGGACGGATAGCGGCCGCGACGGATTGCAGGCCACTCCCGCGCCCAGGGTGGCCGCGACCGGCGCGATCGCGGCGAAGAAATCGGCGCGATCGCATGCGAGTTTGTCGGTCATGAAGCCGCCGTTGGACATGCCGGTGACGAATACATGCCCGGCGCCAATGTTGTAGTCGCCCTGCAGCTTCCCCGCCAGCGCAACCAGGAATCCGACGTCGTCGACGTGGTGGCGATCCGCCGGCGACGCGCCTCGTCCGTCGGCCCAGCTCTTGTCATAACCGTCGGGATAGACCACCAGCAGGTGGTTGGCGTCGGCGGCGGCGTCGAAGTCGGTCAGACTCTCCTGCCCAGCCCCGGTGCCTGCACCCCCATGCAGGTTGAGCACCAAGCCGACGGGATCGCCCGGCGGCACATGCAGCACGTAGGTTCGGTCCATGTCACCGGAACGGAAGGTGCCGGGCACATCCCGAGCGCTGGCCGCCGAGACGTGTCGCACGTCGCAACCGGCCACACACACCGCCAGCACGGCGAGCGACAACCAGCGCGCGGACGGCATGCCGTCAAATTACCGATTCTGCCGGCACGCGCAGCACTGACGCTCTGTTGCGATGTTCGCAATCTCAGGGATCATTGAATCGCACCGGCCATTAACGTTCTGGCAATATTGTTAGCAAGACTTTAAGGTGACCAAACAATCGAGTTGTTTCTCACGGGAGTATCCGAAATGACCAACACCCGCACCCGTCTCGGCCGGCTGTCAGCGCTGGTAACCGGCGGCGCAGCGGCGGCGGCGCTGCTCGGCCTGCTGCAGTCGGCCCCGGCCGCTCGCGCCGACAACACCGATAGCGCCTTCATCTCTGCGCTGCACGCCCACAACATCACCCACGAATCGGACCGGGCCGCCATCACGGCCGGTCATTTGGTCTGCCATCAACTCGACATGGGCAAATCGCAGGAGCAGATCGCGACTGACGTGATGAATAGCAGCGGCATGGACGGCGACAGCGCCGGGTATTTCGTCGCCGTCGCCGAACGCGCGTACTGCCCGCAGTACGACGACGAGCCGAGGTAACGGCGTCGGGGCTTTCGGCCCGACGGCTGTTTCGCGTCGCGATGATCGCAAGTCGGCCGATCCTGCGCCCCGGCGACAAACGACCGATGGAGATTCCGCCGTGTGGGAGTATCCGAAATGATGAACACCGCGCGGATGGTGCGGCTCCTGCTGACGACCTCGGCTGGGGCGATGGCCGCGGGGGCGATCGCGGCCGGGGCGATGGCTGGCATGGCGCCGGACGCGCATGCGGACGCCACCGATGACGCCTTCCTGGCGGCGTTGACCGCCAAGGACATCCACTTCAGCTCACCGCAAAAGGCCTTCATCGCCGGGCATGAGGTCTGTGATGAACTCGGCAACGGCAAGTCCCCGGCCCAGGTTGCGTCCACCGTCGCCGGCAACAGCAGCCTGGACGGCTACCATGCCGGTTTCTTTGTCGGCGCAAGCATCCGGGCCTTCTGCCCGCAATACGCGTCGTAACCCGACGGGCGAATCGTGAAACCCCTTGTGTTTACGTCCGGGTTGGGCCGCGCCCGGGCCGCAATGCCGTTGACGGAGTGGAAACGTGCGGCGCGGCGCCGGACGCGATGGGCGTGTCCGCGGGTGCGGCGGGGCCCGATGTGGTTGGTCGGCTCGGCGTAGAACATCAGCTTGGCTAGCTCCACGAGCACGAGATAAATGGCGACGAAACCGCCCGCACGGCAAAGAATTGCCACGGCAACGGCGTGAAGCCCAGGGCGCCGGCAAGCGGCGAAACGGTCAGGGCGACACCGATCGCGACCACCGTGATACTGGTGACGGCGAGCTGGATGCTTGGCCGGCTGCGGAAGAAGGGCACCTTGCGGGTTCGGATCGCGAAGATGATCAGCGTCTGCGTCGCAAGGGATTCCACAAACCAGCCGGTGCGGAATTCGATGGCGCCGGCGTGCAGCACGCCCAGCATCAGCCCGAAGGTCAAGAAGTCGAACAGGGGCGTCGTTCGTCGCGTCTTGCCGGGATTGACAAGTGACAAAAGCCACCGAAAGGCGTTGCCGCTACTCGCTGTTCATGTTTCATACACGCTACGGCTACCCGGTGCGGTCGAGTCGCGAGGTGGCCTCCATGCCCGTACCGTTGCTAGCGGTTGCACGACATCGGGCAGAGGCGGCGGGCAGGTGGTTGACATGGCACACGAAGATCGGTTGCAGCTCAAGCCTTATCGGTCCGCCTCGGAACACATCGACGGAGCGTGGTGGCCCCATTCGGCGCACCTGGTGGACGAGCTTCCGGGCCTGCTGGCCGCGGTGTCCGACCGGCTCGGGCCGGTTGTGATGGTGGGCTACCGCCACAATGGCTGGGGCGAGACTCCGCGGATGGCTCAAATCGACGGTCGCACCATCGAATTGCTGGGATTCGGCAGCGACGAACCGGCCAGCGTGATTCTGATCGACGAGGACGGTCGTCACCTCACCTTGCACGTGATCCGGCCGGACGCCAGCGAAGCGATCGCCCGGCAAGCACTCGAAGAGGCACGGGTGCCGGCCGATGCCGCACCTGCCGCCCAAACGACGGTTGCCCGGTCCATCGCAGACGTCGGCGAGAAACTGGCCCGGCATGAAGGACTCGGCGACGAGCAGCGAACCGCACAGATCAAGCGCTGGTGCGACGAGGCCGCCCGGCAATTCGTTAATGCGCCGGTGCAGAACTTCGTTCCGGTCCTCGTCGAACACATCGTTCGCAACCGGATGATCGAAACTCGCCGCGCCGCGACCGCGTCGTCGGCGAACGGTTAGCCAACCCAGGGTCGTGAGCCGAGCAAACCCAGCTCTATCCCGCGCTCGCCCCAACGCCTGGGCACCGGCGAGGCCCCCGACCAGGTCGCCACGGACGAACTCGGCGCCTCAGCCCGCTGACGGCGGCCGGGTCATGAACGTGCCCTTGATCTCCAACCCGATCTCGAGGTCGTCGTAGTCGCGTCCCTCGGGCTTACGCTTGCGCGGCGCTACCGGCGGCATCATCGGCGGCGGGAGGAAGGGGAATCCGGTTTCCTCGGCGGCGAGCGGCGTGGCTGCCGACGCGAGCTGCACCGGCGTCTGCTGCGCGGACAACAGCCCTACCATGGCGGGCGGCGCGGTCAGCTTGCCAAGTGAAACGCCGACGCCCACCGCGGCGGTCGGTGTTGCCGCCGACCCGGCGGCGCGGACCGCGCCCGTGAGCCCATTCGCCGCCGTTCCCAACGCCGACGCGCCCTGCGAAAGGCCCTGACCGACCTCGCCACCCACATTCTGAAGCGTCTGTGCCGCGGTGCTTTGCGCGATGTAGCTGAGCAGATTGATCGGAATACCGCCCGCGATGAACTGATTCGTGTAGGTATTGATCAGTCCGAACCAGCCGCCCTGCGGGTCGAAGCCGTCGGGGAAGTTGTTGAGCGCAGTCAACACGTCCCCCAATGCCGTTTGCGCCGGCGAACCGGCGGCTGCGGCGGGCGCGGCAGCGGTGTGAGCGACTGCAGCCATCGGATTGACGATCGCTGGCGGCGACGAAAACCGCGGCAGCGCCAGCGCCCGGGTGGCGGCCGCCTGATAGCGGTACATCGCCGCCGAGTTGTTGACCCACATGCCCTCGTACTGGGCCTCGGTTGCGGCGATAGCCGGAAGGTTGGTGCCGAACCAGTTGGTAGCCAACAACTTTGCCAGCTGCTTCCGGTTCGCGCTGACGTGCACCGGAAAGACCATGGTGCGGTGGGCCAATTCGAACGCCGCCGCGGCCGCCTGCGCCGCGGCGCCGACCTGCCGGCACTGCTGCGCAGTGGTGCGCAACCAGACGAGGTAGGGATCAACGGCCGAGACCATGGCCGCGGCTGACGGACCGCTCCATGAGTCGGCCAATGCCGACAACACCGAGGCGAAGGTCGGCACCGATTCCTCCAACTCGGCGCTGAGCTGCTGCCAGACTCCGGACGCCTCAATCCACGACCCGGCGCCGGGTCCGGAGTGGATCAGCGCCGAGGTGATTTCGGGAGGCAATGACCCAAAATCCATGACGTCACACCCGAAGAGAATGTCGACAGGCCGAACACGGCGTAAGGGTTGTGGCGACGACTGCGGAAGGCGCTATGCGACAAGGCATTTCGGTGTCCTGCCGCTTTCGTGGTCGTGGGGCACCATGGTCGGCTCTCATCCGGCCGACGGTGGTGTGCGAATCACTTTCCCTTTGACCTGCGTGCCGTATTCGAGATCCTCCGGCTTGGGTTGCTTGCGCTTGCGCCAGCCGCTACCCGCCGAGATGGGTGGCGGCATCAGCGGCGGCAGCATGGGGAAGCCGGCGTCCGCGGCATCCAGCGGCGATGCCGCCGACGTAAGTTGCACCGGCGTCTGCGATGCCGGCAGCAGCCCCACCACCGCGGGCGGGGCGGTCAGCTTGCCCACCGACAGCCCGACGCCTATCGCCGCCGTCGGCCCCGATCCGGCCGCCTCGGTCGCGCTCGACAGACTCGACCCGATGCCCCCCAGGGCCGACATTCCTTCGGAGAGGCCCTGGCCCACGTCGGCGCCCACCGTCTGCAGCGCCTGCGCCGAAGTGGCCTGCGCGACGTAGCTGAGCAGGTTGATCGGAAAGCCCGACGAGATGAACTGGTTCGCATAAGTGTTCGCCAGCCCGAACCAGCCCTTGTTCGGGTCGAACCCGAAGGGGGTGCTGACGAGGTTGGTCAGCAGATCACCGATCGTCGATTGCGCCGGAGTGGCGGCCGCAGCGCCTGCCGCACTGGCTTGCGCGGCGGCGCCGCCGGGATCGACAACCGCCGGCGGCGACAAGAACTGCTTCAGGTCAAGGGCCTGTGCCGCGGCCGCCTGATAGCGCTTCATTGCCGCGGAGTTGTTCGCCCACATGGCCAGATACTGGTCTTCCGTAGCGGCGATGGCGGGAAGGTTGCGTCCGAACGCGTTGGTGGCGACCAACTTTGCCAGCCGCGTCCTGTTGGCAGCGACTTCCGAGGGGTGAACCATGGCCGACACCGTGGAATTGAAAGCCGTCGCGGCCGCCTGGGCCGAGGCCGCCATCTGGTGGGATTGCTGCGCGGTGGTGCGCAACCAGGTGATGTAGGGCGCGACGGCGTCGGCCATCGCCGCCGCGGACGGGCCGTCCCACGTCTCGGCCAGGGAACACAACACCGACGAGTAGGAGCTGACCGAGTTCTCCAACTCGACGGCCACCTGCTGCCATGCGGTGGATGCTTCGATCAGAGAGGCCGCCCCCGGACCGGCGTGGATGAGCGCCGAGGTGAGCTCAGGGGGCAGCGCCATGAAATCCATGAGTGTCACAGTCGTCTCCCTAGACAAGGCATCAGCTAAGGCCGAGGAAATTCGCGTTGACTACGGCGCGAACAGCCCTGGAACATTGTGCATCGACGCCCTCTCATGGCCGGATCGGTCGGCAGTAACGATATACCGACCGGCCGGCGTTGCTCGCCGAACCTGCAGAGGCAACTCTTACAGGGTCACGGAGCCGCCCCGGCTCACCTCGAGGATTCGGTCAGCCATGCCCCGGCGCCGCATCTCACCGCCTTGTTCAGGAACAGCTGACTGGCGTCTGTTCTCCATCGCCGCCACGTAAACCGTTGGGCTGCCGTCAAAACGGCGGGGGTTCGTCGTCGTGGGGCGGTGGCGAGGGGCCGGCGTGTTGGGCGTGCCGGGCTTCGCGGGCTTCACGGTTTTGTCGGCGTTCGGTGGCCACCCGCTGGGCGTGGTTTTGGGCGCGGGTGCGGCGGCGTTTAGGCATCATCGCGGTGCGCTCGGCGCAGTAGTCGGAGGGCGGGTCGGCCTCGGGTGTGGGCATGCCGCCGACCGCGCAACACAGGCTGGGAAACAGCAAGGCGCTCCCCGGGGTCGTGACATAGGTCTGCCCGCCCGGCGCGGTGAAAATCAGCGTCCCGTCAGCCAGCTGCTGCTCACCCCAACCCCAAAACGTCTTCACCAGATGATGGCTACGGCACTTGCAATTCAGGTTGGCCGCATGCGTCTTGCCGCCCAGGGAGAAGGGGATGGCATGGTCGATGTCGCAGTCGGCCGCGGGCACGCCTCTACGACACGTCGATGTGCCGGCGGCTGACGAACTCGCGGCGCGACCCAGTCACCGGATCGGTGAACTCGATTCGCTGTGCCAGCAACTGCAACGGTGTGCTGAAATCGTCCTCCGCCACGTCAATGACATTGGGATACAAGGGATCACCGTCGATCGGTATCCCGAGTGCGGCCATGTGCACCCGCAACTGGTGGGTGCGCCCGGTCCGCGGCGTCAGGCGGTAGAGGCCCGCATCGGGTGACTGCGAAATCCGCTCCACCAACGTCTCGGCGTTGGGCACGCCGGGCTCGCAGACCGCCTGCAGGCGGCCGCGTCGTTTGACGATGCGGCTGCGCACCACTCGCGGAAGCATGAGGCCCGGATCGACGGCCGCCCGCGCGAGGTACGTCTTGGCCACCGAACCGCGGGCGAACGCCGTCTGGTACGCGCCGCGCACCTCGCGCCTGGTGGTGAACAGGAGCACCCCCGCGGTCAGCCGGTCGAGCCGATGGGCCGGGCTCAACTCGGACAGTCCCAGCTCCCGGCGCAGCCGCACCAGCGCCGTCTGCGCGACGTGCCGCCCTCGTGGCATGGTGGCCAGGAAGTGCGGCTTGTCGACGACCACGAGGTCGGCATCTTGGTGAAGCACCGGGATGTCGAAGGGCACCGGCACTTCGTCCGGCAGGTCGCGATAAAGGTAGACGCTGGACCCGGCGGCCAGCGTCGTGGCCTCGTCGACCACCGCGCCGTCGGCGTCCACGACCTCTCCCATCAGAACCTTGGCGCGGGCGCCGGGGCCGAACCGGGCGGTCAGTTCGGCGAGCACCGGCCCGCCGTGCAGCCGGACCCGGGCGGGACCCAGTCCGTCGCGAACGGGAAGCGGCGCGGGCTTCAGGGACATTCAGGCCGTCTCAACTGAGTGGCACGGGCTCGAGGATCTCCGCGCGGGCCTCGGGCGCGCTGGCGCGCAGCTCGTCCGCCGACACGTCGTCGGGCTGGGCCTGCGACAGTATTTCGGCCTCCACCCGCGCCGTGTAGTTGGCGACCTCGCGCTCGACGTCGGCGGCGGTCCATCCCAGCGCGGGCGCCACGACCTCGGCGACCTCCCGGGCGCAGTCGACGCCGCGGTGCGGGTATTCGATCGAAATGCGCATCCGACGGGCCAGGATGTCCTCGAGATGCAGGGCTCCCTCGGCGGTGACCGCATACAGCGCCTCCACCTTCAGATAGCCCGGCGCCTCCTTGATCGGGCTGAGCAGGCCGGAGTTCTCGGCCGCCAATTCCATGGCGTCGCCGATCAGCGAACCGTAGCGATCCAGCAGATGGCGCACCCGGTGCGGATGCAGTCCTTTCAGCGCGGCCACGTGCTCGGCCTGATTGATCAGCGCGAAGTACCCGTCGGCGCCGAGCAGGCTCACCTTCTCGGTGATCGACGGCGCCACCCGGGCGGGGATGAATTGGGCCGCGGCGTCGATCGCGTCGGCGGCCATCACCCGGTAGGTGGTGTACTTGCCGCCGGCAATCGCCACCAGGCCGGGCGCAGGCACCGCCACGGCATGCTCGCGCGACAGCTTCGAGGTTTCCTCGCTTTCCCCGGCCAGCAGCGGTCGCAGCCCGGCGTAAACCCCGTCGATGTCGGCATGCGTCAACGGGGTGGCCAGCACGGTGTTCACGGTGCCCAGGATGTAATCGATGTCGGCCTTGGTGGCCGCGGGATGCGCCACGTCGAGGTCCCAGTCGGTGTCGGTGGTGCCGATGATCCAGTGGCTGCCCCAGGGTATGACGAACATCACGGACAGCTCGGTGCGCAGGATGATCGCGACGTCGCTGACGATCCGGTCGCGCGGCACCACCACGTGCACGCCCTTGGAAGCCCGGACCTGGAACCGCCCGCGCTGCTTGGACAGCGCCTGAATTTCGTCGGTCCACACGCCGGTCGCGTTGACCACCACATGGCCGCGGACCTCGGCGATGGAGCCGTCCTCGGAGTCGCGGACCCGCACGCCGGTCACCCGATCGCCGTCGCGCAGCAATGCGACCACCTGGGTCGAGGATCGCACCACCGCGCCGTAATGCGCCGCGGTGCGCGCGACGGTCATGGTGTGGCGGGCGTCGTCGACGACGGTGTCGTAGTAGCGGATCCCACCGATCAGCGCGCTGCGCTTGAGGCCCGGGCTCAGTCGCAGAGCCCCGGCACGCGTCAAATGCTTCTGTGGCGGAACCGATTTCGCGCCGCCGAGGCGATCGTAGAGGAAGATGCCGGCGGCGACGTAAGGACGTTCCCACCCGCGCTTGGTCAGCGGGAACAGGAAAGGCATCGGCTTGACCAGGTGCGGCGCCAGTTTGGTCAGCGACAATTCGCGCTCGTAGAGCGCCTCACGGACCAGCCCGAATTCCAGTTGCTCGAGGTAACGCAGGCCGCCGTGGAACATCTTCGACGAGCGGCTCGACGTGCCCGAGGCCAGATCCCGCGCCTCGACGAGCGCCACCTTGAGCCCGCGGGTGGCCGCGTCGAGCGCACACCCGGAACCCACAATGCCGCCGCCGATGACCACCACGTCGAACTGCTCGCTGCCCAGCCGCTCCCAGGCGATCTGGCGTTGCCGCGGCCCGAGCGCGGAAGCCGGCGAACTCTGCCCGCTGGGAACGTGGATCGGTTCGCTCACGGCAGAGGACTCCTCACAGCGAAAACTCCCGTCGGTTACCCGTCAGTAGGACTTGCCCAACCAGGCTACGTTCTTTCCGGTGGGCTTTCAGTCCAAGTCGTCGTGGGCCATCAGCCGCCGGGCGGCCTCGGTGATCGACCCGGACAACGACGGGTAGACGGCCAGCGTCTGGGCCAGCTCGTTGACCGTGATCCGGTTGGTGACGGCCACGGCGATCGGCAGGATCAACTCGGAGGCGATGGGCGCGACGACGACGCCACCGATCACCACGCCGGTCGACTTCCGGCAGAAGATCTTGACGAACCCCTGCCGCAGTCCCGACATCTTCGCCCGTGCGTTGGTCCGCAGCGGCAGCATGATGGTCCGGGCGGGCACCGAGCCGTCGTCGATCATCGACTGCGGCACGCCCACCGCGGCGATCTCCGGCCGGGTGAACACCGTCGACGCGACGGTGCGCAGCCGGATCGGGCTGACGCCCTCGCCGAGGGCGTGATACATCGCGATCCGGCCCTGCATGGCGGCGACAGACGCCAGCAGCAGCAAGCCGGTGCAGTCGCCGGCTGCATAGATGCCGGGCACCGACGTGCGCGACACCCGGTCGACGGTCAGGTAGTTGCCCCGCCCCAGTTCGATGCCGACCCGTTCGAGGCCCAGCCCGCTGGTGTTGGGCACCGACCCGATCGTCATCAGGGCGTGGCTGCCTTCGACGGTTCGGCCGTCGGTCATGGTGACTAGCACCCCACTGGGGGGATTGCCGGTGCGGGTGACCGACTCGGCACGGGCGTGCTTGACGAGCCGGACGCCGCGTTCGGCGAACTCCTCCTCCAGGACCAGCGCCGCGTCGGCGTCCTCGTAGGGCAGCACCCGGTCGCGGCTGGCCGCCACCGTCACCGGCACCCCGAGCTCGGTGTAGGCATGGACGAACTCGGCGCCGGTGACGCCGGAGCCGACGACCACGAGGTGCTCGGGCAGCGCCTGCAGGTCATAGAGCTGCCGCCAGGTCAGGATGCGCTCGCCGTCGGGCTGGGCCCCCGGCAGGGTCCGCGGGCTGGCGCCGGTGGCGATCAAGACGACGTCGGCCTCGTACTCGCTGGCTGAGCCGTCGGAATGGGTCGCCCTTACCCGGTGTGTGGCCAGACCCGGCGTGGGGTCGACCAGCTCGCCGCGACCGGCCACCACCTGCACGCCCATCTTGCACAGCTGCTCGGTGATGTCGGCCGACTGCTCCGAGGCCAGTCGCCGGACCCGGGCATGAATGTGCGGCAGCGAGACCTTCACGTCGTCGATGTCGATGTCGATGCCCATCCGCGGCGCCCGGCGCAACTCGGTGCGTAACCAGGTGGAGGCGATGAACGTCTTGGATGGCACGCAGTCGTCCAGCACGGCCGCCCCGCCCACGCCGTCGGAGTCGATCACGGTCACGTGCACCGTCTCGGGACGTTCTGAACGTAACGTGGCGGCCACAAGCGCGGCTTCATAACCGGCCGGGCCGCCACCGAGGATCACGATGCGCGTCACCACACGCCTAACCTAATCGGGCGAGGAGCCAAACGGTTGGGTGAACGCCGCGCGCGCCAGTCCCGTCTAAGCTTTTCCCGTGCCGCTCTACGCCGCCTACGGGTCGAACATGGATCCCGAGCAGATGCTCAAGCGCGCGCCGCACTCGCCGATGGCCGGAACGGGCTGGCTGCACGGGTGGCGGTTGACCTTCGGCGGCGAGGACATCGGCTGGGAGGGGGCCCTGGCCACCATCGTCGAGGATCAGGGCTCGAAGGTGTTCGTCGTGCTCTACGACATGACACCCGCCGACGAGAAGAACCTCGACCGGTGGGAGGGCTCCGAGTTCGGCATCCACAAAAAGATCCGCTGCCGTGTCGAGCGCATTTCGTCGGACACCACCACCGATCCCGTGCTGGCGTGGCTGTATGTCCTGGACGCCTGGGAGGGCGGCCTGCCCTCGGCGCGTTATCTCGGCGTGATGGCCGATGCGGCCGAAATAGCCGGGGCGCCAGAGGATTACGTGCACGACCTGCGCACCCGGCCCTCCAGCAACATCGGCCCGGGGCATTCCTAGTCCTAGGCGAGTGTGCGTGTCTGTACGTCGACACGCCGCAACGGCCGGCATTCTGTGCACCCTCAAGCGGCCTTTCGGAGCTGAATATTCAGCCGGCGAACAAGTTCGTGGGGCCGATACCTGACGTCCTCTGCGACGATGGGCACTAGTACCCACCCCAGCTCTTGGAGTGCCGAGGAGCGGCGACGGTCACGGAGGAAGGCTTCCGGCCCGCTGTGCCAATCGACGCCGTCGTACTCTGCGGCGACACGAAGTTCGGGCCAGGCGAAATCGAGTCGCCAGAGACGCCCCTGCACGTCCACCACCTCGTACTGCAGCATCGGCGGAGGCAGGCCGCCGTCGATCATGACCAGCCGCGCCTCGCTCTCCATCGGCGACTCCGCCTTCGGGGAAGCAACACCAACCAGCTCGCGCGCGGTGACGATGCCCCGCCGTCCGAACTGCCGCTTGACCGCCCGCTTCAGGTCGTCGCGGCTGCACGTGCCGCTTCGCAGCGCGGCGTCCAGCGTCGCCAGCGCCCGCGGCCTGGGCAGGCTTCGCGCCACCTCGATCGCCGTCCATGCGGGTTCCGTCGTCGGCCGTCCCCGCACCAGGGTCAATGGCTCCCCTTGTCGGCGGTGCACTTTGAGGCCGTCGGCAGATCGCAGCTGACGTCCGGGCGGATTGAGCACGTGCAGATCCGCGGTGCGTTCGGTGTCGAAGCCGTAGGCATCGGCGGCAGTGCCCAGACTCATGGCGACCGTCGTCGCGGTCATGAGGTCCAGGGCGCGCAACTGCAATCCGCGGTCGACCTGGCCCCGGCCGTAAACCCCATACCAAATTCGTTGCAGCGCACCACCATTCAGTTCCGACTCCAGCCCGCGGCGTGTCAGGTGCCGCAATGCCTGGGCAGACGTGACCACCCCGCCTTGTGCGTCGAGTAGCCGGGCTAGCTCGTTCATGCCGGGTATGGTGGGCACCCGCGGCTTGCGCACAACTCACCCTGACGAACGTGCGAAGAATGCCGTCTTGTGCGGCGTGTCGGCGTACAAACATGCACGCTCGCCGAGGGGGTTAGAAGAGCGCGGCCTGCTCGACGATGTTGACCATGGCCCGCAGGCCGATCGCCAGGGCGCGCTCGTCGAGGTCGAAGTTCGGCTGGTGCAGGTCCAACTGCGGTCCCTCGCCCGACCACACGCCCAATCGCGCCATCGCGCCGGGAATCTCCTCCAGGTACCAGGAGAAGTCCTCACCGCCGCCCGACTGCCGGGTATCGGCCAGCGCATCGGGACCGACAGCTTCGATCGCATGCGTGAGGATGCGCGTGGAGATCTCCTCGTTGACCACCGGCGGCACTCCGCGCCGGTATTGCAGCGTGTGCTCGATCGCCAGGGGCGACAGCAGCGCGGACACGGTGTCGCGAATGATCTCCTCGAGGGCAATCCAGGTCTGGCGGCTTGCCGTGCGAACGGTTCCGCAGAGCACACCCGTTTGCGGAATGGCGTTCGCCGCCACGCCCGCGTTGACCGCGCCCCACACCAACACGGTGCCGTTGCGCGGGTCGATCCGGCGCGACAGCACACCGGGCAAACCCGTGATCAGCGTGCCGAGCCCAAACACCAGGTCGGCCGTCAGGTGCGGTCGCGACGTGTGCCCGCCGGGTGAATACAACGTGATCTCTATCGAGTCCGCGGCCGAGGTGATGGGGCCGTGCCGGACCGCGATCTTGCCCACCTCGAGCCGGGGATCGCAGTGCAGGGCAAAGATCCGCGACACGCCGGCCAACGCCCCGGCAGCGATCGCGTCGATGGCGCCGCCGGGCATCAACTCCTCGGCCGCCTGGAAGATCAACCGCACGCCCACCGGCAGCTCCGGCGCGGCCGCCAAAGCCAGCGCCGCACCCAGCAGGATTGACGTGTGCGCGTCGTGCCCGCAGGCGTGGGCGACGTTCGGCATGGTCGATTCGTACGGCGCACCGGTTCGCTCGGCCATGGGAAGCGCATCCATGTCGGCGCGCAGCGCGATCCTTGGCTCATGCTCTGGGCCCATGTCGCAGATCAGACCGGTCCCCCCGGGTAGCACCTTGGGGTTGAGTCCTGCCTCTGCAAGCCGCTCGGCGACGAACTGGGTGGTGGCAAACTCCTGTCGGCCCAACTCCGGGTAGCGGTGCAGGTGCCGGCGCCACTCAACCAGGTCATCGTGGTGGGCGGCCAACCATGATTCGGCGGTGTGCGCCAGGCTCATCCCGGTGCCTCCCGTTGCCTGCGCTGCTGCCCCGCCAATACCCGGTCGCGTTCTTTAGGGGTCTGGGCCAGTTGGACGACGGTGCGCGCCAGCATGATCGCGCCTTCGACGACGGCCCGGTCGGCACTGGGACCGGCGGCGGCATCGGCGAAGCCGCGCTGGTGCACGGTGGCTCCGCCGGCCTCGACCCCGATGACCGGATGGATTCCCGGCAGCAGTTGCGTCACGTTGCCCATGTCGGTGCTGCCCATGGGAAGCGACGCCTCGACCTCGGGCGCCAGCGGCTCGCGTCCGAGTCGGCGCATCTCGTCCCGGAACACACCGGCCATCCACTGATCCGGTTTGAGCTCGGCGTAACCCGGTGCGGGGTTGTCGATTTCGTACTCGCAGCCGGCGGCCAGCGCGCCCGCGGCGAAGCACGCGAACATCCTGCCCTCCAGCTCGCGCAGCGAATCCGATTCAACAGCCCGCATCGCATAGCGCAACGTCGCGCGTCCGGGGATGACGTTGACTGCTTGGCCGCCGTTGGTGACGATCCCGTGTACCAGCTGGCCCGGCGCCAATTGTTGCCGCAGCACCCCGATGGCCACCTGCGCGACGGTCACCGCGTCGGCCGCGTTGACCCCCAGATACGGCGCCACGGCGGCATGGGATTCCTTGCCCCGGTAGTTCACGATGACTTCGGACAACGCCAGCGAGCGGGCCGCTGCGATGTCGGTCGGCCCGGGGTGCACCATCACCGCCACCGCGACGTCGTCGAAGGTCCCGGCATCAATCAGCAGCGCTTTGCCGCCGCCGGCTTCCTCGGCGGGGGTTCCCACCAGCGCCACCTTCAGACCCAGGTCGTCGGCCACCTCGGCCAGCGCGAGCGCCGTGCCCACCGCCGACGCGGCGATGATGTTGTGGCCGCATGCGTGCCCTATCTCGGGCAACGCGTCGTACTCGGCGCATATCCCGACGACCAGCGGCCCGCTGCCGAAGTCGGCGCGGAAGGCGGTGTCCAAGCCGCCCGGGCGCCGGCTGACCTCGAAACCGCGTTCGGCGACCAGCGCCTGAGCCTTGGCGCAGCTGTGATACTCCGCGAACGCCAGCTCAGGCTCGGCGTGGATGGCATGGGATAACTCGACCAAATCGGAACCGCGTCGCCGCACGACATCCTCGACGGTGTCCAAGGGGGCTGTGGGCATTCTCGCAGTATCCCACCGCGCAGATTCGACGATCCCCCAACCGCCAGCAGAGCCAGAATCAGCCGGCGCAGCCATCCGGCGTCCGATTCTGCGTCTGGGCGCGCCGGGCTAAGCTCCCGCACTGTGAGCGAGACCGCGCCCGACCCCGGGGAACTCGCTCGCCAGGCAGCACAGGCCATCGGCGAGCGCACCGGGGTCGGCGAGCACGACGTCGCCGTCGTTCTCGGATCGGGATGGTCGCCGGCGGTCGCGGCTCTGGGGCCGCCGACCGCCACCTTGCCCCAGGCCGAACTGCCCGGGTTCGTCCCCCCGACCGCCGTTGGGCATGCCGGCGAACTGTCGTCGGTGCCGATAGCGGGGCACAGGGTGCTGGTCATGGCGGGAAGGGTCCACGCGTACGAGGGTTACGACCTGTGCCACGTCGTGCACCCGGTACGGGCGGCGTGCGCTGCCGGGGCCCGCATCGTCGTGCTCACCAACGCGGCCGGCGGATTGCGCCCCGACATGGTCGTCGGGCAGCCCGTGCTGATCAGCGATCACCTGAACCTCAGCGCGCGCTCACCGCTGGTGGGCCCGCACTTCGTCGACCTGACCGACGCCTACTCGCCGTGGCTGCGCGAGCTCGCTCGCCGGGCCGACCCGCAGCTGACCGAAGGGGTGTACGCCGGTCTGCCCGGACCGCACTACGAGACTCCCGCGGAGGTCCGGATGCTGCGGATGCTGGGCGCCGACATGGTGGGCATGTCCACCGTGCACGAGACCATCGCGGCCCGGGCGGCCGGCGCCGAGGTGCTGGGGGTGTCGCTGGTGACAAACCTGGCAGCCGGGATCGCCGGGCAGCCGTTGAGCCATGCCGAAGTGCTCGCCACGGCAGCTGCGTCGGCGAGGCGGATGGGCGCGCTGCTGGCCGACGTCATCGAGCGCATCCCCCGCTTCCCCAAGACGTGACGCCCGAGGAGTGGATCGCGCACGATCCGGACCCGACGACCGCGGCCGAGCTCGCGGCCTGCGGCCCGGACGAGCTCGCCGCGCGGTTCGCGCACCCACTTACGTTCGGCACCGCGGGGCTGCGCGGTCCGGTGCGCGGCGGGCCGGACGCCATGAACATCGCGGTGGTCTCGCGTGCCACCTGGGCGGTGGCGCAGGTGCTGGCGGGTCGCGTGCGGGCGAGATCGTCGGTGATCGTCGGACGCGACGCTCGGCACGGCTCGGCCGCGTTCGCCACCGTGACCGCAGAAGTCCTTGCGGCCGAAGGCTTTTCGGTGTTACTGCTGCCAGGAGCGGTGCCCACACCGGTGCTGGCGTTCGCGGTTCGCCAGACCGGCGCCGCCGCCGGGATCCAGATCACGGCATCGCACAACCCGGCGACGGACAACGGCTACAAGGTTTACTTCGAGGGCGGCAGCCAGATCGTCTCCCCGATCGACCGGGAGATCGAAACGGCAATGACCGCGGCCCCTTTCGCCGACCAGATCGCTCGCACACCGGTCGCACCGGCGCACACTGATCTCGTCGGACGCTACGTCGAGCGCGCCGCCCGGGTGCGGCGCGCAGGCGGTTCCCTGCGCGTCGCCCTGACCCCGATGCACGGCGTGGGCGGGGCGGTGGCCGTCGAGACGCTGGATCGCGCCGGCTTCCACAACGTGCACGCCGTGGCGAGGCAGTACGCGCCGGACCCCGACTTCCCCACCGTCGCGTTCCCGAACCCCGAGGAGCCGGGCGCCACCGACGCGGTGCTCGCGCTGGCGGCCGACATTCGGGGGGACGTTGCGGTCGCGCTGGACCCCGACGCCGACCGATGCGCGATCGGCATCCCCACGCCAGGCGGATGGCGGATGCTGTCCGGCGACGAAACGGGTTGGCTCCTCGGCGATTACGTACTGTCACACCTCGACCACCCGCGCCGCGCCGTGGTGGCCAGCACCGTGGTCTCCTCCCGGATGCTCGCGGCGATCGCGGCACACTACGGCGCCACCCACGTCGAGACGCCGACCGGGTTCAAATGGTTGGCTCGCGCCGACTCCGGCGTGCCCGGCTCCGCGCTGGTCTACGCCTACGAGGAAGCTATCGGGTATTGCGTCGATCCCGATGCCGTGCGGGACAAGGACGGCATCAGCGCGGCGGTGCTGGCGTGCGATCTGGTGGCGGCGCTCAACACGCGGGGGCGTTCGGTCTCTGACGCGCTCGACGACCTCGCACGGCGGTACGGCGTGCACGATGTTGCGGCCGTTTCGCGCCGAGTGGCCGGTGCCGACGAGGCCGCCGAGCTGATGGGCCGGCTGCGGGCGGCCCCGCCGAGTCGGCTCGCGGGATTCACGGTCGCAATTTCGGACGCTGAGGTCACCGACTCACTGATCTTGACCGCAGGTGATCAGGAAACGTCCGTCAGGTTGGTGGTGCGGCCCTCGGGAACCGAGCCGAAGCTGAAGTACTACTTGGAAGTGCGCTGCTCGCCCTCCGACGACCTGCCGGCCGCCAGGCACCGTGCCCGTGCGCTGCGCGACCAAGTGACAGAAGCCGTCAGGGGCTGGTGACACGTCCCGGGAGAACGCCTCGCCGCCGGGCTAACGCGGCCCGAACTGGCGGTCACCCGCGTCGCCCAAACCCGGCACGATATAGGCGTTCTCGTTGAGCCCGTCGTCGACGGCGGCGGTGAACAGCCGGAGATTCGGCGCCAATTTCTCAAGGGCCGCAATGCCTTCCGGTGCAGCGACCACGCACAACACCGTGATGTCGACCGCACCGCGGCGCTGCAACAAACCGATGGTGTGCGTCATCGACCCGCCGGTCGCCAGCATGGGGTCGAGCACCATCACCGGCAACGCGGTGAGGTCGTCAGGCAGCGACTCGAGGTACGGGACCGCCCGGTGGGTCGACTCGTCGCGGGCCACACCGACGAACCCGACCCGGGATTCGGGTATGACGGCATGTGCCTCATAGAACATGCCCAGGCCGGCGCGCAGCACTGGGACCAGAAGCGGGGGGTGGGCCAGCCGCGATCCCAACGTCTCGGCGACCGGGGTACGTACCCGGACCTGGGCACTCGGCGCGTCCCGCGTGGCCTCGTAGACGAGCATCAGCGTCAGCTCGCGCAGTGCGGCCCGAAACCCGGCGTTGTCGGTGCGTTCGTCGCGCAGCGTGGTCAGTCGGGCCAGCGCCAACGGATGATCAACGACCCGCACCTCCACGGGCGTTCACCCTATATAAAGATCCCGTTTCGGTTCGGTGATTGGCCCCTGACACGCTAGGGTCGGCGCGCTCGTCGGCCAACGCCGCTCATATACTCCCCGGGTGCTGAGCCGAATCAGGGGTCGGAGAAGCCCGGCCGGTGCGACCTGTCGAGCGCTTCGGCTGGTCGGCGCGGTGGTATTGACGACCCTGGCGGCCACTCCCCTGGCCCCTGCCACCGTTGCGGCGGCAGCGATTCCGCGGCCCGCGCACGTGGTGATCGTGGTGGAGGAGAACCGTTCCGCGAGCAACATCATCGGCAGCAGGTCAACTCCGTTCATCAACGCGCTGGCCGCCGGCGGCGCGAACATGGCGCAATCGTTCGCCGAAACGCATCCCAGCGAACCGAACTACCTGGCGCTGTTCGCCGGCGACACGTTCGGGTTGACCACGAACGCCTGCCCGGTCAACGCCGGCAATGCACCCAATCTGGCTTCCGAGCTGCTCGCGGCCGGCTACACGTTCACCGGCTACGCCGAAGGCCTCCCGGCGGCGGGCTCGCCGGTGTGCAGCGCGGGCAAATACGCGCGCAAGCACGTGCCGTGGGCCAACTTCACCAACGTGCCGCCGGCGGACTCGTTGCCGTTCTCCGCCTTTCCGATAGGCAACTACGCCAACCTGCCGACCGTTTCGTTCGTCATTCCGGACAACGGCAACAACATGCATGACGGCTCCATTGCGCAGGGCGACGCCTGGCTGAGCAGTCAGCTGTCGGGCTACGCCAATTGGGCGGTGGCCAACGACAGCCTGCTCATCGTGACTTGGGACGAGGACGACGGCGGCGCCCGCAACCAGATCCCGACGGTGATCTACGGCGCCCACGTGCAGCCCGGCACGTACAACGAGCAGATCAGCCACTACAGCGTGCTGTCCACCTTGGAGCAGATGTATGGGCTGCCCAAAACGGGCAACGCGGCGACCGCTGCTCCGATCGCCACCATCTGGGGCGCCTAGCCGGTCCTAGCCGGTCCCAGCCGGTCCTAGCCGGTCCGGGCGCCTTGGTCGTCCGTCGCTATTCTGTGCCGCATGGCTGCTGACCTCGTGCCGATCCGCCTGAGCCTGTCCGCCGGTGACCGCTACACCGTGTGGGCGCCCCGTTGGCGCGACGCCGGCGACGAGTGGGAGGCGTTTCTGGGCAAGGACGAGGACCTGTACGCGTTCGAGACGGTTGCCGACCTGGTCGCGTTCGTGCGTTCGGGCTCCGACAACGACCTGGTTGACCACCCCGCTTGGGAGGACCTGACGGCGGCGCACGCGCGCAACCTCGAACCGGCCGTGGACAAACGGTTCGACCTCGTCGCGGTCGAAGAGCTGGTCTCGGAGAAGCCGACGGAGGAGTCGGTGACCGCGCTGACGAACACGCTCGCCATCGTGTCGTCCATCGGGTCGGTCTGCGAGCTGCCGGCGGTGTCGAGATTCTTCAACGGCAACCCCACCCTGGGCACGGTCGCAGGGGGAATCGAACACTTCACGGGCAAGGCCGGTCAGAAACGCTGGAATTCCATCTCCGAGATCATCGGGCGAAGCTGGGACGGCGTGCTGGGTGCGGTCGAGGAGATCATCGCGACTCCCGAGGTCGATGCCGAGTTGTCGGCCGAGGCCGCCGAGGAACTGGCCGAAGAGCCGGAAGAGCCGGATTTGGAGCCGGCCGAGGCCGCCGACGAGTCCGTGGCCGAGACGGTCGAGGACTCCTCGGAAGGCTCCGGGGAGCCCGCCGAGGACGCGGCCCAGGAAGCTGCCGAAGGCGCGGCCGACGACTCCGAAGAAGACGACGACTCCGAAGAAGACGACGAGTCCGAAGAGGGCGAGGCCCGCGCGCTCGGCGACACGGTGGTGCTCGGCAGCGACAAGGATTTCTGGCTGCGGGTCGGTATCGACCCGATTCGGATCATGACCGGTTCCGACACTTTCTACACGCTGCGCTGCTACCTGGACGAGCGCCCGATCTTTCTGGGCCGCAACGGGCGCATCAGCGTGTTCGGATCCGAACGGGCGCTCGCCCGCTACCTCGCCGACGAGCACGACCACGACCTGGCCGACTTGAGCACCTACGACGATATCCGTACCGCCGCCACCGACGGCTCCCTGCGGGTCGAAGTCACCGACGACAACATCTACGTGCTCAGCGGGCTGGCCGACGACTTTGCCGACGGACCCGAGGCCGTGGACCGCGACCAGCTGGAGCTGGCCGTCGAGCTGCTCCGCGACATCGGCGACTACTCCGAGGAGAGCACGGTCGACAAGGCGCTGGACGAGGGCCGGCCCCTGGGCAAGCTGGTGGCCTACGTCCTCGACCCGGCCTCGGTCGCCAAACCCACGCCCCCGTACGCGGCGGCGGTGCGGGAGTGGGAGAAGCTGGAGCAATTCGTGGATGGGCGGCTGCGCCGAGAGTAGGGCCCGAATAGGGCCGTTTGACGGCGCACCAAGACTCATCTTTACTGGCGGCAACATCCGCCGTCGCTAAGTGGCGGCCAGTCGGGAGGTTAACCAGGTGTCGCTTCCCGGGATCGGTCCGCTGCCCCTGTATGGGTTTCAACGCCCGGGGATGTTGCTGTTCGGCTTGGTTCCCATCGCCCTGCTGGCCCTCTACGTTTTGGTTCAGGCCCGACGCCGGCGCCGCCTGCACCGGTTCACCGAGGCTCCGGTGCCGCAGTCGTGGTGGCGGCACGTCCCGATCGCGGTCGCGCTGCTTTCCCTGGTTCTCCTGACCGTCGCGCTGGCCACCCCGACGCACGACATGCGCATACCGCGCAACCGCGCGGTCATCATGTTGGTGATCGACGTGTCCAACTCCATGCGGGCGACCGACGTCCCGCCCAACCGGCTGAAGGCCGCCGAGGACGCCGCCACCCAGTTCGCCAGTCAGCTGACGCCGGGCATCAACCTCGGCCTCGTCGCCTTTGCGGGCACCCCGTACCTGCTCGTGCCCCCCACCCCGCAGCACCAGGCGACCCTGGATGCGCTCAAGAAGCTGGACTTCGCCGACAGCACGGCGACCGGTGAGGCCATTTTCACGGCCCTGCACGCGATCGGAGCCACGGCCATCGCCG
>NZ_JAFBAT010000088.1 GCF_019247615.1 Mycobacterium sp.
TCGCACAATCTCGTTTTTTCACCTGATCCGGTGTCGGCCCACCTGGCAACCATCGGCGGCAACATCATCGAAAACGCCGGCGCCCCAGACGCTCTCAAATACGGTGTCATCTACAACCATGTCCTGTCAGTAGAAGCCCTGCTCGCCGACGCCACCGTTATCACGCTCAGCACCACCGACGACGGCATCGATCGTTTGCGCTGCCCAATCCCTGCTCGAGACGGACGCTCTACCCAGCCGGTGAATCAAAAGGACGGTCTCAGCACCCCGACATGCTCGCTAGAGAACAGCGCGGCCCAGCAAACGATTGAAAGTTCCTATCGGAACACAATAAGACTGGCTCATAGGCGAAGTGAGCGTGCCTGAACGTACCCGGAAACGCGAATCGGCCAGAGCTACCGCGTGATTGACTCCAACCTGGGGTGGGGCCGTCGCGCTGGTATGTTCAGCGGCGTGGTCGGCACCCCGTGCCGAGTCACGGCTACAGCGGTGTCGGCGGCAACTGGCACGAATATGCTGACAGCGAAGCAGGAACTGAGCCGTGGTGTTACACCGCCTCTCGGACGCGACCCAACGAAAAGATCGGTACGACGTGCTGCTTCGCCACCCAGGACAAGGTGTGGGTCACCGCCGCCGGGAAAAGGCAAGAGGTGGGCCCCAAGCATCGGCAACGACGGCCTGTGGCTGAGGATCGTGCCTAGGCTTCCAACTCCAGGAGCAGCCGCCGCTTGCTAGGCGGCCGCGACCTATCGGTGATAAGCCGGGCGCCCGCCCAGATCTGTAATTGATCCCGCCCGACGAGGCGGCAACGATGGGTGGCCGCCAACTGGCGAGCAGCCTTTGTGAATCCTCGATTGGTCACCACGACCGTCTGATGACAACCGTGCTGCAGTGCGCCGGAGACGACCTGCTGGACGGCGCCGACGCCGACGGCCTTCGCCAGGCGCTTGCACTGAACCGCCATGCGAATGCCGGCTTTCTCGGCGATGAGATCGACCCCGTAGTCACCGGTGCTGGCGGTAGGGGCGACACGCCATCCGCGCGTCCTAAGCTGCGCCGCAACGAATTCCTCGAATTCGACGCCCGGCATCGCATCGATGGCCGACATACCGGCCGTGGCGAGCTTACGGTCGCGCCGTCGCTGCAGCCCGGCCCGAAACCGGTCCCGCTGCACGGAAAGCCACAAAAGGACCGCCACCGTCACGATAAGGCCGCCGAGACCGGCCAAAAATCCCACTGGCAGGCTGCCGGTGGCCCGCTGCGCGAAATACCAAGGGAGCGCGCACCCAAGCAAGAGAAGAGCCGACGCTAGCATCTTCTGCATCCCATGAATGTAGTAGAAGGCTCCGACAATTCAGCGCACACGATTCTCTCCGGCTGCGGTGAAGACCCGTTTGGCCAGCTCGGGTTCGGACACGATGGCGACGTCGCCCAGGCTGAGGATGGGCATCGGCATTATGGGCCCGTACCGGCGAATCAACCGCAGCATGCGGCGCTCGCCGCCCACGAGGTAGGCGATCGCGTACGCCACGAACACCGACCTAAGCCTGCGCGGAGCCGGTAAGCCGGGTGGGCGGCTCAAGGCGTCCGGCGCGTCAGGCGCGGCGCGGCGCCATCAGGTGCAGTCGGCGCAGACCGGGAGCCCGGAGCTCGAGCGGCGCTGCCGGCTGCGGTGCTGTACCAGGAAGCAACTCGAGCAGGTGAATTCGTCTGCCCGCTGCGGAATCACCGTGACCGACAGCTCTTCTCCTGAAAGGTCCGCACCGGGCACCTCGAAGAAGAGCACATCGTTGGGGTCTTCCTCCGCGGTAATGGTCGACGAGGTGGGAAGCGCGGGCGCCAGCTCGCGCAGAGAGGATGGGTCCTGGGTCTCGACCTCGATCACGCGTGCGTCGTAGTCGCTGATGGTCGCCATGGGTCTTCCTTCCTCGATGACGGGTGGACGCACTTCACCTGTACTTCCCCCGGATCACGCGGTACTACCCAGTTCACGCGCCGGCCACACCTGTCGGGCAAAGAAATTTCGCACCCCTGGGGCGGCGGGCGCCCGGCACGAAATCGCGGGTGTCGGATGACGACGGCGCGGGTATGAAGCGCAGATGACATCTCGATCGCGGGCCCGAGGACGTGCCACCTCGACACGGAGCGTCCGCTGAAGCCCGGTTGCGGTACGGCGGCTGTCCTATTTGACGTCGACGGAACGCTGGTTGATTCCAACTACCTGCACGTCTACGCCTGGCAGCGGGCGTTCCACGAAGAAGGCATAACGGTTGGGGCGTGGCAGATCCACCGCTGCATCGGCATGGACGGCTCGACGTTGGTGCGCACCTTGTCCAATGACGCTGCAGACAACGTCCAGGAGCGGCTCAGCGACGCGCACAGCAGGCATTACCGCGGCACCTCGCCATTGTTGTCACCGTTGCCTGGCGCCCGCGAGCTGCTGCGTCGCGTCGCCGATCTCGGGTTGCAGGTCGTGCTGGCCAGCTCGGCACCCGAGGACGAGCTGGAGACGCTGCTCAAGGTGCTCGACTGCGATGACGTGATCTCCGAAACGACGTCGTCGCGCGACGTCGACACCGCGAAACCGGCACCCGGCATTGTGGAGGTTGCGCTGGAACGGGCCGGCGTGGACGCCGAGCGCGCCGTGTTCGTCGGCGACGCCGTGTGGGACGCGCACGCCGCATCGGGCGCGGGATTGGCCTGCATCGGATTATTGAGCGGCGGCATCTCCCGCGAGGAGTTGCAGGCGGCCGGCGCGGCGCCGATCTTCACCGACCCGCAAGACCTGCTCGAGCACCTCGACTCCACCCTCGTCGCGGCGCTGGCGTCCGGCCACTGAACCGGCCGCGCTACAGGCCGTGGGTGCGCAACAACAGCGGCAGCACCCCCCAAAAGAACCCGAATAACCCCAGCGCGCAGGCTCCCGCGATGATCCCGGCGGTGGCGCCGGCGACCGCGGCGAAGATGATGACCGTGACGCCCGTCAGTGCCAAACCGAGCAGCGCCAGCCCGGCGTAGGCGCACCGGTGCGCGGCCGACACCAGCACCTGCAGGCGATGGCGCCTGAACAGCAGGCGGTGAATGCCGACCGGGGCGATCAGCAGCACCGTGGCCCCCACCGAACAGCCGACCGTCACCAAGTACGCGATCCGCATCTGGTGATTGAGAACGTCGAAGCGCTGCTGGAAGGGCAGCGTCAACAGAAAACCGGTGAGCAACTGGACGCCTGTCTGCACCACCCGCAGCTCCTGCAGCAGGTTGTTCCAATTCCGGTCGAGGCGCTCTTGTTCGGTTTCGCCGCGGTGGCTGCGATCCCACTGCTGGTCGTCTTCGGGATGATCGACATCGACATCCATAGTCGTGATCTTCGCACCGACCATCGGTGACGACAGCCGATCCCGGCAAGGAAATGCACCGGCGCGTCGATAATGATCGGCGACAGCCGGCTGACCTTCCGGCGAAACCTCGCGCTGATGCGGTAGCGGGCTACTGTTCCAGCGAGCGGTCCCGGACAGCCGTCAACGCGTCGTCCAGCGTCGGATACAGCGGGAAGGTTTTGTCGAGACCGGTCAGGTGGATCGGCCTCCTGGTCGCCGGACCACGCGCCACCACCCCGAACTCGGCGGACTTGACTCCAAGTTTCTCGTAGGTCGCCGCCAGGATCTTCAATCCGACCGAGCCGAGGAACTCCACCCCGGAAAGGTCGATCACCAACGCCGTCGGACCGTCGGCGACCACCGTGCCGATCGCTTGTTCGAGGGCCGGGGCGGTGACCAGATCGATTTCACCGCTGACGCTGATGACCGAAACCCCTTCGCGGTCCTCAACCACCGTGGTAATCGAGTCGGGAGCTGACAATGGCGATCCTTTGGTCTTTATGTGGGCCAGGCCGCACGCGTGGTGCAAGCGTAACCTGCCGCGTGAGCTGCCGAGAGAATATGCCCCAGACAGCGGTGCGGCGACGGCCCAGGCTAGTCTCCGGAATAGACCGCGCGCGCTGCGGAGCGCGAAGCGGGATACGGGAGGGCCAGATGTCTGATTTGTCGTCGGATCTCGGTAGCACCACCACCGCCGCGCAAACGGTCAGCGAGGGCCTGTTGCCGCAGCTGGTCCAGCACTTGCGGCAGAATCGAACAGTTCTCCGCGAGGAGTGGGCCCGCAGAATCACCGAGGCTGAGCTGCTCACCGCGATGACGCCCGAAGAGCTCTTCTCCGAGGCGACCGCCGTCTACGACAACTACGTCGAGGTGCTCGAGACCGGCAGCGTCGAGGCGCTGCAGGCCTACGCCCGCGACCTCTCCGAGCGCATCATCCCGCGGGGCGTCGAGACCGACGAGGTGCTCGGCATCGTGCTGCTGCTGCGCGACGTGCTGGCTCGCTCGCTGTTCGAGAAGTACCAGACCGAGTTCGAAATGCTCAACCGCGTCCTGGACGCCTACGAGCCGGCGGCCAACAGCATCGCCAATACCGTGGGCGTCAGCTTCGTCCAGGAGCGCGAGCGCATCATCCGCCAGCAGCAGGAGGCCATCCGCGAGCTGTCCACGCCGGTGCTGCAGGTGCGCGAGCAGCTGCTGATCCTGCCGATCATCGGTGTGCTCGATTCTCAGCGCGCCCGCCAGGTCACCGAACAGCTCCTGCGCGCCATTCGGGCCAACCGCGCCAAGGTCGTGGTCATCGACATCACCGGTGTGCCCACCATCGACTCCACGGTGGCGAACCACCTGGTGCAGACCGTCGATGCGTCCGGCCTGATGGGCGCGAGCGTGATCATCACCGGCCTGTCCTCGGAAATCGCCCTGACGCTCGTGACGATCGGGCTGGACCTGTCGAAGATGAATGCCGTCGGCGACCTGCAGGGCGGCATCGAGGAAGCCGAACGCCTGCTCGGGTACGAGGTGACTCGTACCGGTGAGCAGACCGGGTAAGCGCGACCAGCACGAGCCCTCATGCCAGTCCCCATCCTGAAGCAGGGCGCGATCCTCATCGCCTCGGTGCAGTCGGCCCTCACCGATTCCGACGCCGAACGTCTTCGCTACGACCTCATGGAGCGGGTCAGCCGGTTCCGCGCCCAGGGCATCATCGTCGACGTCACCGCCATTGACGTGATGGATTCGTTCGCCGCCCGCTCGCTGCGCACCATTGCCCACATGACGCGGCTACGCGGCGCCGATACCGTCATCGTCGGTCTGCAGCCGGAGGTGGCCTTCGCGATGGTCCAGCTCGGTCTGGCGTTCGACGACATGAACACCGCGCTGGACCTGGAGGAAGGCCTTGCCCTGCTGAATCGCGAAAGGGCAGCGGGCAAATCAACGATCGGGCGCGATGGTGGTGGGTGACCCGGATCTAGTGGTCGTCGACATCCACGACTCCGACGACATCGTCGCCGCCCGCAAAGCAGGGCACCAGCTCGCTCTCGATCTCGGATTCTCACTCACCGACGTCACCATGATCGCCACCGCAATCTCGGAGATCGCGCGGAACATCACCAGCTACGCCGGTCGAGGGGCCGTCCGGGTCACGGTGGCCGACCGGGACGGGCGCAAGGCCTTGGTCGTTCGGGCGGAGGATGAGGGCCCCGGCATCGTCGACATCGAACGGGCCATGGAGGACGGGTACTCGACCGGTCGCGGGCTGGGAATGGGCCTGCCCGGAGCGCGCCGCCTGATGGACCGCCTGATCGTGGAGTCGGTAGTCGGCCGCGGAACGGTGGTCGAAATGTGGAAATGGGTTCCCTCCCGTGCGTGAGCACGGCCGTTTCGGGCCAATCGAATGGGCAAGGGCCGGTCGCCCGATGCCCACCGAACTCACCTCCGGCGACCGGGGTATCGCGGTCGACCTCGACGGCGACGGCGCCCTGTTCGGCGTGGTGGATGGCCTCGGCCATGGTCCGGAGGCGGCGACTGCCGCGCTGCGAGCCGTCGACGTGGTCAAGGGAGCACCCGACAAGCGGCTCGAAGTCTTGGTCCAGCTGTGCCACCGGCTGCTCGACGGCACCAGGGGGGTCGCAATGACCCTGGCGCGGATTGACTTTGGGGCCAACACGCTCACGTGGACGGGGGTCGGCAACGTCGCTGCCGAGCTGGTGGCCAAGGCCCCCACCGGTTTTCAGATCCGGTCCAGCGCGCGGCTCACCGCGGGCATCATCGGGTATCGCATACCGGAAGTGGTTCCCGCCCAGGTGCATTCCATCCGCCCCGGGGACATGTTGGTGATCAGCACCGACGGCATCGACCCTGATCATCTGGACCATATCGACTTCGCCGCTTCAGCCGTGACCATCGCCGACGAGCTCTTGGCCA
>NZ_JAFBAT010000229.1 GCF_019247615.1 Mycobacterium sp.
GCCGAAACGATCGCCAACGCGATTCGAGCAGCCACCACCGCGCCGCGCGGCGCCGCCGCGGTGGTGCTTCCCGCCGATGTGGCGGCCGCGTCGACGGCAGTCGTCATCGCCCATCCGGCGTGGATATCTGCGCTGGGCCCGGCGCCCGTCGGGCAGATTGACCAGGCCGCCAAACTCATTCGATCGGCGAGCCAACCAGTCTTGTTTGCCGGTGCGCGGGCCGGCGACCCCGCCTCGTGCGCGGCGCTGCGCGCCCTGCTGGCCGCCACCGAGCTGCCGGTCGTGGAGACGTTCCAGGCCGCCGGTCTGGTATCGCGCGAACTTGAGGATCACTTCATCGGCCGGGTGGGACTGTTCCGCAACCAACCCGGCGACATCCTGATGGCGCACGCCGACGTCGTGGTGGCGGTCGGCTATGACCCGGTGGAATACGACCCTCGGATGTGGAACAGCGATCCGGGCCGGGTGCTCATCCACATCGATGAGCTGGCCGCCGATATGGATGCGCACTATCAGCCGACGCTGGAGCTGCGCGGCGATATCGCCGCCACGGTGACGGGGCTGACGTCGCGGTTATCCGGATGGCGCCCAACTGACGCCGCGCGTGCCGCCGCCGCAGAACAGCGTGCGGCGCTGCTGCGGATCGACGAGGAGGCACGCCGTCAGCCCGAGACTAAACTGGGGCTCAATCCCGCGGCGCTGGTCCTCAAAATCCGTGAGCTGGTCAATGATGACGCCACGATCGCGTGCGACATCGGGTCGAACTACATCTACATGGCCCGCCACTTCCGTGTGTACGAGCCGCGGCGGCTGCTGTTCTCCGACGGTCAGCAGACACTCGGTGTCGGTTTGCCGTGGGCGATGGCGGCGGCGATGGTGCGCCCCGGCACCCAGGTGGTGTCGGTTTCCGGTGACGGTGGGTTCCTTTTCAGCGCACAGGAATTGGAGACTGCGTCGCGGCTGGGCTTGAGTTTCACGCATGTCGTCCTGCGTGACAACGCTTACAACATGGTGGCCTTCCAGGAGGTGATGAAATACGGGCGGGAGTCCGGTGTGCAGCTGGGCGGCTACGACATCCCGCATTACGCCGCGGCGTTCGGCGCTACCGGGATTCGCGTGACCAGCATGTATGAATTCGAAAACGCGTTTCAAAAGTCGCTGACCGAGCCCGGAATCACCATCCTGGACGTCCAGGTCGATTACAGCCACACCATCGACCTCTATGCACAGCTTCATGAGGGAGTACTGAATTGACCAGCCTTCCAACCTATTCCGAGCAAATCATCGAGGCTGGCTAACCATGCGCGTGGCGTTGATGGTTCCCTGCTACCTCGACATGTTTTACCCGCAAGTCGGTATCGCGACTTTGGAGCTGCTGGAGAAGTTCGGCGTTCAGGTGGATTATCCGTTCGATCAAACGTGTTGCGGGCAGCCGATGGCCAACAGCGGGGCGCACACCGAGTCCGCCGCCACCGAGGAGCTCTTCGTGCGCAACTTCGCCGATTACGACTACATCGTCTCCCCGTCGGGCAGCTGCGTGCACCACGTCCGCAACAAGTTCACCGCGGCCGAGGACACTCCGCAGCGCCGGCACGTGAGCTCGCATATCTGGGATTTGCCCGAGTTCCTCTGCGATGTCCTCAAAGCCGAGGCCTTCCCATGGGCGCGGTTTTCGCACCAGGTCGCGCTGCACGTCAGCTGCTCGGCGATCCGCGGTTTATACCAGCAGACGATGAGTGAGCGGCCCAACGATCCGTGGTTTTCCAAACCGCGAAGCCTGCTGGAGAAGGTCGACGGAATCAGCATCAGCGATTTCGACCGGCACGACGAATGCTGTGGTTTCGGTGGCACTTTCGCGGTCACCGAGGAGGCCGTGTCGGCGGCGATGGGCAACGACAAACTCGAACGCATTGGTGCCAGCGGCGCCCGCTACATCGTGTCGGGCGACATGTCATGCCTCATGCACTTACAGGGTTGCGCGCGCCTGATGGACTTCAGGGCCAAGCCCAGAGGCGTGGTGTAAGAGTTCGCTCGATCGCGTGACCCTTCGGGTGGCAGTGGGCCGGTGTCGAGTGGGCGGGTGCGAAATGCCTCGACACCCGTCCTCGACGTCGGTGAGCATGCCCAGATAGCCGAAGTCGATCTGGCACTCCACTCCGGGATCGCCGTCGACGACCCGTACGGTGGTGTCTTTGCGGCCGAAACCGCAACGCTAGCGGCGTACCGTCTTGCGGTCCAGGCCGCAATGCAAGCCGATCGTGCGGTAGCCCGGCGTCGGCAGCCCCGCGATCCCCAGCCACACCCGCAGTACTTCCCTGATCTCGTTCACACTGACCTCCCGAAAAGCCATGTCCGCCGCCTCCGTGACTTGAGCCGTCACCGCGATCGAACGAACAAACGAAGAGACCACCGACGCGACGCGCCGGTGGTCCCATAACTGGCAATCCAGGTGGTCCCATCACCCTGCCAAGAATCAGGTCACCCTGGTCCCATCCTCATGGCAGGCGACACTCAACCTGACTCGCTGGGCCCGACTTGTTCGCGGTTACGAGACTGCTTACGTCTCGACGTACCGAAAAACCCGATGTTCTTCAGTGTGTTCCTTGGCATCCCGTTCACTTCTCCTACTTCTCCCGACTGCTCAGAAGTCGAGAAGCGTCGCAGCGGAACTTCGTCGCTGCCGCGCATTGACCCCGAAATCAGGTACGTGGGTCGCGGTGCGGGCGCGGGAAGGAAGTCGCGGCGGTAGGCGTCCAGCCGGTCGGCAAGTAATAAGTAATCGAAGATGTCTCGAGCGAGAAAAGAAATGTCGGAGTTATTGAATTGGTTGGCCTTGATCAATGGGTAGACGAACTCGAATGCCCGGAAATAGCCCTCACTTTCGATGTCGTTCACATGGCTTATGATATTTGACGCGACGTACTGCGAAAGGTCGAGAATCTCTCGATTCACACGGCGAGCGCGGTCCATGTGGTAGTAAATCGCGTCCAGGACCGGAGCCTTCACGGTAGGGGTGGCCCACGAAATCAGCATGTTAGTGGGCGTTTCTGGTCCAATCTTGCGACACGTCTCTTGGACGTTCGCCAACGAATTCTCCCGATGGCTATCGAAGCCGGCCGCTTGGTGCAATGTGCCCATGAGGCTAACTGCCTCGTCGACGACGCGACCAATCAGCGGCCCTAGGATTCTATAGATGTTTTGCCGGTTTCGGCGCAACGGCATCCGGACGATTAACAAATAAAATATGAATGAGCCCACGTAGGAGATCGCAAATGTATGAAGCAGTTCGACCAGTCGCGCACAACCCGGGAAGAAATCGGGAACATCAACGAGGAACACATGCTGAGCGACGACGAAGACGAGTGCTACCGCCGCCAGACCCCAGAGCGATCGATTGAGTCTTCGTTCGAAAGGGCTGAGGTAACTGAGCTGAGTTGCCCGGTGCCAACGGCCTCTGAATCCATCAGTCATGTGGTGATTGTCGCCCAGATACGCTCCACGGGCTCAACTTCGCCGGGCCCGGCACACAAATACTGTGCAAGCCCCCGCCTGGAACCAAGCGAGCCCGGCCGGAACTTGGCAGACTAGGTCCGTGGCCCAGATAACCCTCTACGGGAACCCCGTCAATACTGTCGGCGAGCTGCCTGCCGTCGGGTCTACAGCCCCGCCCTTCAATTTGACCGGCTGTGACCTATGGATAGTCGCCAGCGAGCAGTTCCGCGGAAGACCCTTGTTGCTGAACATTTTTCCGTCCGTGGATGAAGCAGTATGTGCGGCGAGCGTGCGCACCTTCAACCAGCGCGTCGCCGTGAACGGTGCGTCCGTAGTGTGCGTGTCAAAAGACCTCCCGTTCGCATTTCAACGATTCTGCAGCGCCCAGGGCATCGAGAACGTTAAGACCGCTTCGGCGTTCCGTGACAGCTTCGGCGAGGACTACGGCGTCACGATGACCAACGGTCCGATGGCCGGGCTCCTTGCCCGGGCCGTGGTCGTGATTGGCGCCGACGGCACCGTCGCATACACGGAGTTGGTGCCGGAAATCGCGCAGGAGCCCAACTACGACACCGCGCTGGCCGGTCTGAGCTGACCGTTCGACGGGGTAACAGGCCGATCCGAAACAACCTACGCTGCGCGCAAGTTCACAGACTGGTCATAGTGTGCTCGGCCACCTGGGCTCCAGCGGCACCCTGGGTGCGAGCGGCACCGGCGGTGCCGCGCGCACCGGCGGCCAGAGCGGCAATGTGGCGCAGGCGGCAACGGCACAGCGTCCAACCCGATCGGCGACGGCGAAACTTTTGTCTTATTCGGCGACGGCGGCCTTGCCCCTAACCCCGGCGGAGCCGGCGGCACGGGCGGCGCCGCCCGAGGTTCGCTCAGCCGATGTTGTCGATCCATCAGCGGCCATTTGCTCCCGCCGACCGCACCCAGCCGGGGCATTGGGAAGGTGATCTCATTGTCGGCAAGAATCAGCGTTCGGCGATCGGCACCCTCGTTGAGCGCCAGACCCGTCTGATTCGGCTCATGCACCTACCGACTCGTGACGCCGATTCGCTGCGACTCGCGATCGCCACGACCATGGGTGGCCTGCCACCGGCATTGACTCGATCGATCACCTGGGATCAGGGCATCGAAATGGCGCGGCATACTGACATCACCGCCGACCTAGGCGTAAAGGTCTATTTCTGCGACTCCCGCTCACCGTGGCAGCGCGGCAGCAACGAGAACGCCAACGGCTTACTTCGGCAATATTTCCCTAAGGGCACCAGCCTGAACATCCACACACCTGACCATCTGCGGGCTGTTGAATACGAGATCAACAACCGACCCCGCCACATCCTCGGAGACCGCAGTCCCACTGAACTTTTCACCGCGCTGCTAGCCTCACCAGACCATCAACTGTTGCGACGTTGACTAGAAGC
This sequence comes from Mycobacterium sp., assembly GCF_019247615.1. Classification (GTDB taxonomy): domain Bacteria; phylum Actinomycetota; class Actinomycetes; order Mycobacteriales; family Mycobacteriaceae; genus Mycobacterium. The sequence goes on from NZ_JAFBAT010000229.1 coordinate 4,920, forward strand.
CACCGCGTCGACACGGGGTCAGTTTTCAGACGACGCGGACAGCCAGCAGCGGCCCGTGGGCCAGACGCAAGAGACGAAGTCATGTGCAACCACACCCATACTCTGCCGCACAAAAATCCGCCAGCATGGTAAGACGCGAAGCCAGCCGGAACTGCCCCTTAGTTGTATCTGTGCATGGCTCGCCGGGCCGAAACGTGCGGTGTGCCCGCTGCAGCTGAACTTCGCCAGTCCGGTCGCCAGA
>NZ_JAFBAT010000298.1 GCF_019247615.1 Mycobacterium sp.
GTGAAGAAGAGCTGGGTGGCACGCTGCGCTCGGCGTTGGCCGATAGGTTGCGGATCACCAAGCCCGAGGCGGGCCGGCGCATCGACGAGGCCGCCGATTTGGGTGCACGGCGGGCGTTGACCGGCGAGCCGCTGGCCCCGCAGCTGAGCGCGACCGCGACCGGCCAGCGAGAGGGTTTGATCGGTGACGGGCACATCAAGGTGATCCGCGGCTTTTTCGCCCACCTGCCCGCCGAGGTGGACCTGTCGACCCGCGAGGCCGCCGAGGCGGATCTTGCCGATAAAGCAAAAGAGTATCGGCCCGACGAGTTGGCCAAGTACGCCCAGCGGATCATGGACTGGCTCAATCCCGACGGCGAGTTGACCGACGCCGAACGAGCCCGCAAGCGCGGTATCACGCTGGGAAACCAAGAATTCGACGGCATGTCACGGATCAGCGGCCTGGTGACCCCCGAATTGCGCGCGGCCATCGAGGCAATGCTGGCCAAGCTGGCCGCGCCGGGGGCATGCAATCCCGAGGACGAGACCCCGGTGGTGGATGCGACCCCCGACGAGGATGCGGTGCGCCGTGACCACCGATCCCAAGCCCAGCGCAATCACGACGCATTCCTGGCCGCGCTGCGCGCCCTTTTCGCCTCGGGTGAGCTGGGTCGCCACAACGGGCTGCCGGTGTCGATCGTGGCGACCGCCACCGTCAAAGACCTGCAAGCCGCCACCGGCAAAGCGCTCACCGGTGGCGGCACCTTGGTGCCCATCTCGGATGTGATCCGCTGGGCCGGCCACGCGCATCACTACCTGGCGATCTTCGACGGATGCAGGCCGCTGGCGCTGTATCACACGAAGCGATTGGCTTCTCCCGCGCAGCGAATCATGTTGTACGCCAAGGACCGTGGCTGCACCAAGCCCGGCTGCGACGCACCGGCCTACCACAGCCAAGTCCACCACGTCACCGGGTGGACCACCACGCACCGCACCGACATCGACGACCTGACGCTGGCGTGCGGCCCGGACAACAGGCTCGCCGAAAAGGGCTGGACCACCCGCACCAACGCCCGCGGCGAGACCGAATGGATCCCACCCCCGCACCTGGACTGGGGTCAACCCAGAACCAACGCCTACTGGCACCCCGAAAAGCTGCTGGCACCCGACGACGACGAAGGAGATTGACGTCGGGCGGCCGCGAAACGTCCTGGGCGAGTCGAAGTCTCGAACTCCGATCCAGCTCGGAGTCGACGTGGGTGAGATGCGCTCGCACGCCGCGCGGAGTTGCACGTTACCGGTGCGCAGGCGATCCGCAAGCTGATCGGGAGACCCACGTCGCGCCGATTCAGAGGTGCGCGTCTGTCGGTCCGGGCCATGCTAGCCAGCGTGCTGCGCTTACCTGCAGCAAACATTGGTGGAAACGCCTAAACTTCCACCCGACGCATTCGATGGTCTAAGCCTTTCGGCCAATGTTCTCCAATACAGGAGGTCGGATGAACAGCCAGACACTCATCGATGCTCATTTCACGACGGGCGTGCTGCACGGCCATTATGACCGCCGCTTCGAGGCTCTCGTTGCGGGGCTGGCCGAAGAAGTCACTAACGGTGGAGAACTCGGCGCCGCCATCGCCGTCGACATCGACGGCGAGCTTGTCGTCGACATCTGGGGCGGGCATGCCGACAGAGCGAAGACCCGGGAGTGGTCGGAAGACACCATCGTCAACGTCTTTTCCAGCACCAAGAACGTGACCGCGCTGGCGGCGCTGATGCTCGTCGACCGCGGGCTGCTGGATCCGTTCGCGCCGGTCGCGAGATACTGGCCGGAGTTCGCCGCCAACGGCAAGCAGGACATCCAGGTGCGCCACGTCCTGAGCCACACCTCCGGCGTGTCGGGCTGGGAGATGCCTTTCACGCTCGAGGACATCTACGACCGGGAAAAAGCGACGGCGCAACTCGCCGCGCAGGCGCCGTGGTGGCCACCGGGGACCGCCTCCGGCTACCACGTCGTGACCATCGGCCACCTCGTCGGCGAGCTGGTCCGCCGGACCACCGGCAAGACGCTGAAACAGTTTGTGCGCCAAGAGATCGCCGAGCCGCTGGGCGCCGACTTCCAGATCGGCGCCCGACCCGACGACGAGTCCCGCATCGCCGAACTCATTCCGCCGCCACCGCTGGACATCCCACTGGACGCGGTGCCGGACGACCATCCGATGCGCAAAACCTTCGCCGCGATGCCGCCCACTCCCGACTCCGCGTTGGCTGCGGAGACGCCCGCATGGCGGCGCGCCGAGATCGGGTCGGCCAACGGCCACGGTAACGCACGGTCGCTGGTCCGCGCGCTTTCGCCAATCTCCTTGGGCGGCATGGCGAACGGAGTACAGCTACTGCGCCAGGAGACCGTCGACCTGATCTTCGAAGAGCAAGCCAATGGCACGGATCTGGTGATGGCCATGCCGGCACGGTGGGGCATCGGCTTCGCGCTGCCGCTTGCCGAGGCGGTGCCGGATATCCCCGACGAGAAGGTCTGCTACTGGGGCGGCTGGGGAGGGTCCATGGCAGTCATGAACCCGTACTGCCGAACCACCTTCGCCTACGTGATGAACAAGATGGGACAGGTCACGCCGGCCGGGACGGAGCGCACCCGCAAATACACCCGGCTGATCTACCAGGCCCTGTAGGCGGGGGCCGGGCGCACGGCTACTCTGACGTGTCGTGCGCATCCTGGTGATCGGTTCCGGTGCCCGTGAGCATGCGCTGCTGCTGGCGCTTCGCAGAGACCCTCAGGTATCGGGGCTGGCGATTGCTCCGGGAAACGCCGGCACCGCCCGGCTGGCCGAGCAGCACCACGTCGACATCACCTCCGGCGAGGAGGTGGTCGCCCTGGCCCGCGAGGTGCGGGCCGACATGGTGGTCATCGGTCCGGAGCTGCCGCTGGTGCTGGGGGTGGCCGACGCGGTGCGCGCGGCCGGGTTCGTCTGCTTCGGCCCCGGCCGAGACGCCGCTCGCATCGAGGGCTCCAAGTCATTTGCCAAGGAGGTCATGGCCGCGGCCGGTGTGCGCACGGCCGCCAGCGAAATCGTCGACAGCCCAGGACGTTTGGATGCGGCCCTGGATCGGTTTGGACCGCCGTCGGGTGACCCGGCCTGGGTGGTCAAAGACGACCACCTGGCCGCGGGTAAGGGAGTGGTGGTGACTGCGGACCGCGACGCCGCCCGCGCCCACGCAGCCGGGCTGCTCGAAGCGGGCCATCCGGTGCTGCTGGAGTCCTACCTCGACGGACCCGAAGTTTCGCTGTTCTGTGTTGTGGACGGCAACACCGTGGTCCCGCTGTTGCCCGCACAGGACTTCAAGCGCGTGGGCGAGGGCGACACCGGGCCGAATACCGGCGGCATGGGTGCCTACGCGCCGCTTCCCTGGCTGCCCGATGACGTGTACCGGCACATGGTGAGCCAGATCGCCGAACCCGTTGCGGCCGAGCTCGTTCGGCGTGGCAGTCCGTTCTGTGGGCTGCTGTACGCGGGGCTGGCGATCACTGCGAAAGGGCCGGCGGTCGTCGAATTCAATTGCCGCTTCGGGGATCCGGAGACGCAGGCCGTGCTTGCCCTGCTGGACTCGCCGCTCGGGCAGTTGCTGTACGCCGCTGGCACCGGCAGGCTGGCCGATTTCGGGGAGCTGCGGTGGCGTGAGGGAGTGGCCGTAACGGTGGTGCTGGCGGCCGAGAACTACCCAGGACGGCCGCGGGTCGGAGACGTCGTCGTCGGTTCGGAAGCCGAGGGCGTGCTGCACGCCGGGACGGCCCGGCGCGACGACGGCGCGATCGTCTCCTCGGGTGGCCGGGTGCTTTCCGTGGTCGGCACGGGTGCCGACTTGGCCGCCGCGCGTGAGCAGGCCTACTACACCATTGGTTCAATCAAGTTGCCCGGCAGTCACTTTCGAAGTGACATCGCATTATCGGCCGCGGAGGGCAAGGTCCGTATCTAGAAGGCGACGGCCTGGCCGTCGCGACGGGGATCGCTCACCCCGAGATATCCGTCTTCCAGGCACCAGATCGCCTGGCAGCTGCCGAATGTGCTGTGATCGTCGACGGCGATGAGCTCGTGGCCGCGCCGCTCGAGTGCGTCGAGCGTCGCAGCCGGGAAGCCCCGTTCGCAAACCACCTGGATGCCGTGCACCCACCGGAACCGTGGACCGTCGCACGCCGCTTGCGGGTTCTGACCGTGATCGGCGATGCGCACCATCACCTGCACGTGGCCCTGTGGCTGCATATAGCCGCCCATCACGCCGAAGCTCATCACCGGCGCGCCCTCTCGGGTGACGAAGCCGGGAATGATCGTGTGATACGGACGCTTGTTCGGCCCGACGCAGTTGGGATGGGCTTCGTCGCAAGCGAAATCCATGCCGCGGTTCTGCAGTGAAATGCCGGTGCCGGGTACCACGACGCCGGACCCGAATCCCTGGTAGTTGGACTGGATCATCGACACCATTAGGCCGTCGGCGTCGGCGGCAGTCAGATACACCGTCCCGCCTCCCGGGGCGCCGGCGGTCGCCGGCTTCGCCCGTGAGCGGTCGATCAGCTTCGCCCGCTGGCTCAGATAGTCCTTGTCCAGCAGGCGATGCGGGCGCAGAGTCATATGGTCGATGTCAGCGACATAGGCTTGCGCGTCCGCGAAAGCCAGCTTGACCGCCTCGATCTGCAAGTGCACGCTGTCCGCGGAATCGGCCGGAAGCGAGGACATGTCGAAATGCTCAAGGATTCCCAGCGCGATCAGCGCCACGATCCCGTGCCCGTTGGGCGGTAGCTCGTGGACGGTGTACCCGCGGTAGGGGGCCGCGATGGTGCCGACCCAGTCCGCGCGGTGCGCCGCCAGGTCGCTGCAGCGCATGGCCCCGCCGTGGTCCAACGCGTGCGCCTGAAGTCTGGCGGCCAGTTCCCCGCGGTAGAACGCCTCGCCATGCGTTGCCGCGATCTGCTCCAGAGTTGCTGCGTGATCCGCAAGTCGGATTGTTTCACCGGCTTTCGGCGCCCGTCCGCGGATCATGAACGCATCGGCGAAGCCGGGTTGGTCCTTGAACACCGGCACCTGGGCCTTCCATTGCTCCGCGATCGTGGGTGACACCAGGAACCCGTTGCGGCCGTAAGAGATTGCCGGCTCGAAAAGCCTGGCGAACGGGAGCCTTCCGAACTTGGCGTGCAGCTCCGCCCAGGCCGACACCGCGCCGGGCACCGTCACCGAATTCCAGCCGAGCGCCGGGACGGGGTTGCCGCCGAAGTACTCTGGTGTCCACGCCGCGGGGGAACGACCGGACGCGTTGAGCCCGTGCAGCCGTTGACCGTCCCAGACGATCGCGAAGGCGTCCGACCCGATGCCGTTGGACACCGGTTCCACGATGGTGAGCGTGACCGCGGTGGCGATCGCCGCGTCGACGGCGTTGCCGCCCTCGGCGAGCATGCGTAGACCCGCTTGTGCGGCAAGGGGTTGCGACGTGCATACGACGTTCGACCCGAGGACAGGCTTTCGCGGCCAGGCGTAGGGGAAGTTCCAGCCGAAGGGAGTGGTCACCGTCGCGAGCGTAACGCCGTTGCGATCTTCGACGACATTTTTCGCAATGGCGTTACGTCCGCGGCCCGAGCATCATCAGGCCGTCAACAGCGGCGCCATCCACGTCAGTTCCGCCGGAAGCTGCGAGCTCCAGAACTCGCCGTTGTGACCGCCGGGCGAGAAACCGCCGGCCGGCGGGTTGGGTAATTGAGCGATGAACTGTTTTGTGGCGGCATAAAACGGGTCGCTGTCCCCGCAGTCCACCCGGATGGGGATCGACGCCAGGGCCGGCATCCCGAACACCGAGTTCGCGGCGAAATCGTCGGGGCCGTCGAATGCGCCGGGCGCGGCAGCCCCGGGGGACAGCCACAGCGCGGGGCTCACCGCACAGATCGCCGCGGTCCGTGCCGGCCCCAGGCGGCCGCCGAGCAGCAGTGCGCCGTAGCCGCCCATCGACCAGCCCAAGAAGGCCACCCGCGAGGTGTCCAGCGCCTGGCCGGCGAGCATCGGGATCAGCTCCCCAAGCACCATGGCGCCCGCGTCCTCGCCGGAGGCCCGCTTGTGCCAATAGCTGCCGCCGCCGTCGACGGCGACCACCGCAAACGGTGGCAGCCCGGCGTTGACGGCCTGAGCCAGACCCTGCTCGACGCCGCCGGCCATCACGGTGGACGCGTCACTACCTTTGCCGTGCAGCGCGATCACCGGCCGCAGCGGCTTGGTCTGACCGGGTGGACGCGCGATTGCCCAGTTGGTCGGTACGCCCCCCCGCGCCGCCGAGACGAACGAGCCCGTCACCATCGTGGGGGTCGGCTCGAGGGGCGCGCTCGGCGCGGGCGCCAAGGGACGTTGGGTACCGGCCGTGGAGACCGCAGTGGCAGGCGCGGCGTGCGAGGTGCGGGTGTGAAGCAGGAGGTCGAGCGCATAGGCGCCCACGGCGCCGACGGTCGCACTCGCACCCAGGCCGAGCAGCGCGCGGCGGCTCATATCGGGCATGCGGGCCATCATGCCAGGCCTTTTGTTAAAAATGGCAATGCAGTACCACTTTTGCTGGCACGATGGCTAGTCGTGACTGCAGCGGTAACTCCGAAAGGAGAACGTCGACGGTATGCGCTCGTGAGCGCCGCCGCCGAGCTGCTTGCAGAAGGCGGGTTCGAAGCCGTGCGCCACCGGGCGGTTGCCAGGCGGGCCGGCCTGCCGCTGGCCTCCACCACCTACTACTTCTCGTCTCTCGACGATTTGATCGCCTGCGCCGTCGAACACATCGGCATGATCGAGGTGGCGCAGCTGCGCGCACGGGTCAACGACCTCTCCCGGCGCCGCCGCGGGCCCGAGACCACCGCCGAGGTGCTCGTCGATCTGCTGGTGGGCGACATCGCCGCCCCGGGACTGGCCGAGCAGCTGATCTCGCGATACGAGCGCCATATCGCCTGCACACGCCTGCCGGCATTGCGCGGAACCATGCGGCGCAACCTGCGCCAGCGGGCGGAGGCCGTCGCAGAGGCCATCGAAAAGTCGGGCCGTACGGTGCACATCGAGCTGGTCTGCACCCTGATCTGCGCGGTCGACGGTTCGGTGGTCGCCGCCCTGGTCGAGGGTCGCGACCCCGCGACGGCGGCGATGTCGACCGTGGTCGACCTCATCGACGTGCTCGCGCCCATCGACGAGCGGCCCGTCCGGATCTGATCCGGCTAAGCGGGCAGCGAAGGCGTCACGACGTACCCGGTGGCGAAGTCGCCATAGATCGTGATGCCGGCCGGGCAGCGCTGGGCATACAACGCGACGTAGGCGCACACGACGGCATCCACCGGATCTTCGGCGCGCCGCAGCTCGCTTTTGCGTTGCGCGTTGTGCACCCGACGGCGCAGCGCCGTCCAGTCGTCACTGGCCGCGACGCACAGCGGCACCGCCGCATGCGCGAGCTTCTCGATGCCGTCCATCAGCAGTAGCAGCTCCGACCTGAGGCCGGCGAGGTCGCGGCCCGGCTTGGCCTTGTACTTGAGGGTGCGCGCCAAGCCGAACAGCACCACGGTCGCCGGGTGCGGATAGACCTCGATGGCGCGGCGGGTGGCCGTTGATCGGGGGTTCATGTCGAGGTCGAGCGCACGGGCCAGGAGCGCACCGCGCGGCGTCCCGGCAAACTCCGGTCGGCCGGTGTTGGCCGGGTGCGCGCCGGCTTCGAACCTGCGGAAGTCGCGGTTGAGTGCGGCCTCGGCGGGTCGCTGGCCGGTGCGGTTGGTCACCACCAGCGGCGCGTCGAAGGCGACGACGCAATCGCCGCGCAGGTAGGGCGACAACGCGTCGAGCACGGCGGCGTCGTCACGGACCGCTCCCAGGTGCACCAGCCTGCCGTCGTCGTCGACCACCGCGACACCGCTTGGATTGCGAGTGCCCCAGGCCAGATCCACGCCGGCGAAGAACATCCGTTCAGCGTAGGGCGCTGCGTAGGGCGGCGCGGGCGACGTCGAATGTCACGCCAGGGCGACTGGCTGCCCGATTTCTCGCCGCCACGTTACGGTCGGCGAATCGAAGACCGGGCCGCCGCGACCGTAAGCTACTTCCTTGTGAGCATTCCGAACGTCCTGGCCACGCGATACGCCAGCGCGGAGATGGTCGCGATCTGGTCGCCGGAGGCCAAGGTCGTCGCGGAGCGGCGGCTGTGGCTGGCCGTCCTGCGGGCGCAGGCCGAATTGGGAGTCGATGTCCCTCCCGACGCCATTGCCGATTACGAGCGGGTGCTCGAGGACGTCGACCTGGCCTCGATCGCGGAGCGCGAACGGGTGCTGCGCCACGACGTCAAGGCCCGGATCGAGGAGTTCAACGCGCTGGCCGGCCACGAGCAGGTGCACAAGGGAATGACCAGTCGCGATCTGACCGAGAACGTCGAGCAGCTGCAGATCCGGCGGTCGCTGGAATTGGTGTTCTCCCACGGCATCGCGGTGGTGGCGCGGCTTGCCGAGCGGGCGGTGACCTACCGCGACCTCGTGATGGCCGGGCGCAGCCACAACGTCGCCGCGCAGGCCACGACTCTGGGAAAGCGCTTCGCCTCGGCGGCGCAGGAGACGCTGATCGCGTTGGGCCGGATCGGCGAGCTGATCGACCGGTATCCGCTGCGCGGGATCAAGGGCCCGATGGGCACCGCGCAGGACATGCTCGACCTGCTCGGCGGCGACCCGGCCAAGCTCACCGAACTCGAGGGCCGCACCGCCGACTTTCTGGGCTTCGCAACGGTTTTGACCAGCGTCGGGCAGATCTATCCGCGCTCGCTGGACTACGAGGTGATCTCCGCGCTGGTGCAGCTCGGCGCCGGGCCGTCGTCGATGGCCCATACCATCAGGCTGATGGCCGGACACGAGCTCGCCACCGAAGGGTTCGCGCCCGGACAGGTGGGTTCGTCGGCGATGCCGCACAAGATGAACACCCGAAGCTGCGAGCGGGTCAACGGACTACAGGTGGTGCTGCGCGGCTACGCCTCGATGGCCGCCGAACTGGCCGGCGCCCAATGGAACGAGGGCGATGTCTTCTGCTCCGTGGTGCGCCGAGTGACCTTGCCGGACAGCTTCTTTGCCATCGACGGGCAGATCGAGACGTTCCTGACGGTGCTTGACGAGTTCGGTGCCTATCCGGCGGTGATCGGCCGCGAGCTGGACCGCTACCTGCCGTTCCTGGCGACCACCAAGGTGCTCATCGCGGCGGTGCGCGCCGGCATGGGTCGCGAGGCCGCCCACCACGTGATCCGCGAACACGCGGTGGCGACGGCGCTGGCGATGCGAGAACACGGCGCCGAGCCGGACCTGCTCGACCGGCTGGCCGCCGATCCGCGGCTGCCGCTCGACCGGGCCGCTCTCGACGCGGCACTGGCCGACCGGAAGGCGTTCACCGGTGCCGCCGGTGATCAGGTGGACGACATGGTCGCGATGGTGGACGCGCTGGTGAGCCGCTATCCGGACGCGGCCAAGTACACCCCGGGTGCCATCCTGTGACTCTCGCCGGTGCGCTGTCGGGGATCGATTTCACCGATCTGGACAACTTCGCCAACGGGTTCCCGCACGAGTTGTTCGCGATCCATCGGCGCGAGGCGCCGGTCTACTGGCACGAGCCCACCGACAACACGCCCGACGGTGAGGGCTTCTGGTCCGTCGCCACCTATGCGGAAACGCTTGCGGTGCTTCGTGACCCGGCCACCTTCTCGTCGGTCACCGGCGGCCGGCGACCCTTCGGCGGCACGTTGTTGCAGGACCTCGCCATTGCTGGCCAGGTGCTCAACATGATGGACGACCCGCGGCATTCGCAGATCCGCCGCCTCGTCAGCTCGGGGCTGACCCCGCGCATGATCGGTCTGGTCGAGGACGATCTGCGGGCCCGGGCGCGCCGGCTGCTGGATGCCGTGGTGCCCGGCGAACCATTCGACTTTCTGGTCGATATCGCCGCCGAACTGCCGATGCAGATGATCTGCATCCTGCTGGGAGTGCCCGAATCCGAACGTCATTGGCTTTTTCAGGCCATCGAGCCACAGTTCGACTTCGGCGGGTCGCGCAAGGCCTCCCTGTCGCAGCTCTCGGTCGAAGAAGCCGGCTCGCGAATGTACGCCTACGGTCAGGAGCTGATCGCGTCCAAGCGCGCGAAACCCACCGACGACATGCTGTCGGTGGTTGCGAACGAGCCCGGATTGTCCGACCTCGAGCTGTACCTGTTCTTCAGCCTGCTGTTCAGCGCCGGTGCGGAGACGACGCGCAATGCCGTCGCCGGTGGACTGCTGGCCCTCGCCGACCATCCGAACCAGTTGTCTTCTCTGCGCGGCAATTTCGACCTGTTGCCGACCGCGGTCGAGGAGATGGTGCGGTGGACCTCGCCGTCACCGTCGAAGCGTCGCACCGCCACGCGGGACGTCACGCTCGACGGACAGTCGATCGAGGCGGGACAGAAGGTGCAGATCTGGGAGGGCTCGGCCAACCGGGACGCCGCGGTTTTCCCACACCCCGACGAATTCGATATCACCCGGAAACCCAATCCGCACTTGGGTTTCGGCCAGGGCGTGCACTATTGCCTGGGCGCCAATCTGGCCCGGCTGGAACTGCGGGTGCTGTTCGAGGAGCTGTTGTCGCGATATTCCGCGGTGCGGGTGGTCGGGCCCGTCGAATGGACCCGCAGCAACCGGCATACCGGCATCCGGCATCTGGTCGTGGAGCTACTCGCGGAGCGGTGACGATCAGGCTGGGCAATCTCGAGCCGTCACCCGATATGTTCGCGGCGGTGATGGCCACCGGGATCCTGTCGATCGGCGCGCGCGATCACCACTACCCGGTGGTCAGTGACACTTTGGGCGTCCTGGCCACCGTGGCTCTGCTGGTCCTCATCGCGCTGGCGCTCGTCACCGGGGCGCTCCGGTCCTGGGATTTCGGTGACCCCGATGTCACCCTTCGACTGTTCACCTTTGTGGCCGCCTGCGCGGTGCTGGACAGCCGGCTCGCGTCGCACCGAGTCGTGTTACGAGTCCTCGGTGTGGTGGCCCTGACGGCCTGGGTTGTGTTGACGCTGTTCACCGCACGAAATATGTCGGCATGCCGCTGCACAGCGTTGCGGGACCGCGCGCACGGCGCCTGGGAACTGGCCAGCGTGGGCACGGCCGGCATGGCGATCGTGGCGGCGACGCTCGCGCGGCACGACCACTGGTGGCTTTGGCTGGCGGTGCCGGTCTGGGCGGGGGCGCTGTGCATTTACCTTCTGATGACCTGGCTGATCCTGTGGCGTGCAGTCAACGAACGCCAGCATCGTGAAGGCTTCGCGCCGGATAGCTGGATCCTCATGGGGGGCTTGGCCATTGGGACGTTGGCCGGCTTGGACATTCAGGATATTCACGCCGCGGCGCCCGCCTGGTTGGCCGGGCCGGTGCTGGGGGTGACGGTGTTCACCTGGGCGGCGGCCACGCTCTGGATACCGCCGCTGGTCTTCTTCGGCCTGCGCCGCATCGGCCGGCGCCCTACAATTCTGCGCTTCGCGGGTGTGTGGTGGGCGCTGGTCTTCCCGCTGGGCACGTACTCCGCCGCCACCTACGCGATGGCCGCCGAGATCCACCGGCCCTCGCTGGCCACCGCCTCGCTGGTGTTCTTCTGGGACGCGTTGGCGGCATGGCTGATCGTCGTCGTCGCCGGACTGCTGCGCTTGTGGCGAGCCCTGGGCTCAGCGCGCTCGGATCGTGATTCCGGCCGACCGTAGTTCCAGCGCCGCCAGTGCCCGGATGACCGTCGGATCCTCACGTCGCCATCCTCCGACGGGATCCGCGCTGATCGCCGCGAGTTTTCGTGGCGCCCGGCTCGTCAATGCCCGCAGCGCCAGCAGCTGTTCGCCGGCCGGGGTGGCGGCCAGCCCGGTGACCGCCCATTTGCGCCGGAAGAACCGGAGACGCAGGACCAGCCACGGCATGTCGACGATGAGGATCGGCACAGCGACCACGGCCACCGCCAGCAGCAGCGCCAGCCAGCTTGCCGTGGTGTCCAGGCTGTGCCCGGCATTCGCGATGTCGAGGGCAGCCTCGCTGGCCGAGGTGAGCGGCTTGCTGACCGCATCACCGACCACCGGGATGCGCTGCGCGCCATGACCGGCGGATGCCAGGCTGCCCGCGATCCCGTTCGCGCCGTGCTCTACCTGCCGGCCGGCTTCGGAGATCGTCGCGATGGCGTCGTACACGGCCAGGCCGACAAGCACCCATATCGCGGTCCATACCAAGACGGCGAGATCGCTGACAATCTGGGCCGCCAGCCGGGCGGGTCTCGTGGCATAGGGCAGAATTCGCGATGTCACCGGCGTCATACCGCAATACCAGCACAGGTCTGGAGGTGCGGCGCCCGTTACGCTGACCCGATGCGTCCCGCACTGTCCGACTACCGGCACGTGGCCAGCGGCAAGGTCCGCGAGATCTACTGCGTCGACGACCGGCACCTGTTGTTGGTGGCGACCGACCGGATCTCGGCCTACGACTACGTCCTTGACAGCACGATCCCGGACAAGGGCCGCATCCTGACCGCAATGAGCGTCTTCTTCTTCGGTCTGGTCTCCGAATTCACCGACATCCCCAACCACCTGGCCGGCGCCCCCGACGATCCCCGCATCCCCGACGAGGTGCTTGGCCGCGCCCTGGTCGTGCGGAAGCTGGACATGCTCCCGGTCGAATGTGTGGCTCGCGGTTACCTGACCGGATCGGGACTTTTGGATTACCAGGCGACCGGCAAGGTGTGCGGCATCGCGCTGCCGCCGGGTCTGGTCGAAGCGAGCAAGTTCGCGGCGCCGCTGTTCACCCCGGCGACGAAGGCGGCACTCGGAAAGCACGATGAAAACATCTCGTTCGCCCGGGTGGTCGAGCTGGTTGGTGCGGTGCGCGCCAACCAGTTGCGCGACCGCACCCTGCAGATCTATGTCCAGGCCGCCGATCACGCCCTCAGAAAGGGAATCATTATCGCCGACACCAAGTTCGAATTCGGCACCGACTGCGACGGCAACCTGCTGCTGGCCGACGAAATCTTCACCCCGGATTCCTCGCGGTATTGGCCGGCCGAGGACTACCGGGCCGGTGTGGTCCAGACCAGCTTTGACAAGCAATTCGTCCGCAACTGGCTCACAAGTCCCGAGTCCGGCTGGGACCGGCACGGCTCACAACCGCCGCCCCCGCTGCCGGACCACATCATCGAGGCCACCCGCGCACGCTATATCGATGCCTACGAACGGATTTCGGGCTTGCGCTTCGATGATTGGATCGGGACGGGCGCATGATGGGAAGTTCACCCGCGCTGCCCCTGCCACCGTCTCCACCCGCGGCGAAGCGGGTCGAGACCCGCCGGGAGCACCACGGCGACGTCTTCATCGACCCGTATGAATGGCTGCGCGACAAAGACGATCCGGAAGTCATCGCCCACCTCGAGGCCGAAAACGACTACGTCGATCGGATGACCGATCACCTCGCACCACTGCGGGGGCGGATATTCGATGAGATCAAGTCGCGGACAAAGGAAACCGATCTCTCCGTGCCGACTCGGCAGGGTGATTGGTGGTACTACGCCCGCACCTTCGAAGGCAAGCAGTATCGCGTTCAGTGCCGTTGCCCGATAACCAATCCCGATGACTGGGATCCGCCGGTTCTCGATGAAAGCACCGAGATCCCCGGGGAACAGGTATTGCTCGACTCGAACATCGAAGCCGAGGGCCACGAATTCTTCGCACTGGGCGCCGCCACGGTCAGCCTGGACGGCAACCTGCTCGCATACTCGGTCGACGTCGTCGGCGATGAGCGTTATACCCTGCGGTTCAGGAATTTACGCACCGGAGAGCAGTACGCCGACGAAATCGCCGACATTGCGGCGGGAGCGACGTGGGCGGCCGACAACCGCACCGTGTATTACCTGACCCTGGATGCCGCCCACCGTCCCGATCGGGTGTGGCGGTATCGGCTCGGGTCCGGCGAGCCGTCGGAGCTGGTGTATCACGAAGCGGACGAACGTTTTTGGCTGGGGGTGGGACTCACCAGAAGCGAGAAGTACGTGTTCATTGCGGCTGGGTCGTCCATCACCTCTGAGATGCGCTACGCCGATTCCGCGGACCCACATGCGACGTTCACCGTGGTGCTGGCGCGCCGCGCCGGCGTCGAGTATTCGGTGGAGCACGCAGTGGTCGGCGGGCGGGATCGATTCTTGATCTTGCACAACGACGATGCCGTGAACTTTACGCTCACCGAGGCGCCCGTCGGCGATCCCACGCAACAGCGCACCTTGATCTCGCACCGCGACGACGTCCGCATCGAAGCAGTGGACGCGTTCGCCGGCCACCTCGTGGTCAGCTATCGGCGTGCGGCATTGCCCCGGCTGCAGCTGTGGCCCATTGGAGTGGATGGTAGTTACGGTGAGCCGAAAGAAGTTTCTTTCGACTCCGAGCTGATGTGGGGCGGGCTGGCCGGTAATCCGAATTGGGAGTCGCCCAAGCTGCGGATCAGAGCGGGTTCGTTGATCACTCCGGCACAGATCTACGACATCGACTTCGCCAGTGGTGAGCGCACATTGCTGCGCGAGCAGCCCGTCCTCGGCGACTACCGGGCAGGCGACTACGTCGAGCGGCGCGACTGGGCGACGGCGGACGACGGCACCCGGGTCCCGGTGTCGATCGTGCACCGCGCCGACGTCGAGTTTCCGGCACCGGCGCTGCTGTACGGCTACGGCGCCTACGAGATTTGCACCGACCCGAGCTTTTCCATCGCGCGGTTGTCATTGCTGGACCGCGGCATGGTGTTCGTGATCGCCCATGTCCGCGGCGGCGGCGAGATGGGCCGGCTGTGGTACGAGCATGGCAAGCTGCTGGAGAAGAAGAACAGCTTCACCGATTTCGTCTCGGTGGCAAGGCATCTGGTGGACTCGGGCCTGAGCCGTCCGCACCAGTTGGTGGCGCTGGGAGGCAGTGCCGGCGGTTTGCTGGTGGGCGCAGTCGCTAACCTGGCACCGGAGCTCTTCGCCGGAATTCTGGCGCAGGTCCCGTTCGTCGACCCCCTGACGACCATCCTCGATCCCTCGCTTCCCCTGACGGTCACCGAGTGGGATGAATGGGGAAACCCGTTGAGCGACAAGACCGTTTACGAATATATGAGGTCTTATTCGCCCTACGAGAACGTCGCAACCAAACAGTATCCGGACATCCTGGCGATGACATCGTTGAACGACACCAGGGTGTACTACGTCGAGCCGGCCAAGTGGGTTGCCGCCCTGCGGCACGCCAACGCCGACGGCAACGCGGTGCTGTTGAAGACTCAGATGAACGCGGGACACGGCGGCGTCAGCGGTCGCTATAAGGCTTGGCAGGAAACGGCTTTCCAGTATGCGTGGCTGCTAGCTGCTGCCGACCACGACCGCTACGGCGGCGGCCAGGAACACGATCTCGATGGCGACCCGCAGAGGTAGCTTCGTCGTCATCGACTTGGGCGGATCGGGCATGCGCGCGGCATAGACGTTGGCGGGGAACATCGCCAGCATCAGCACCAGGAGACACGCCGCCGCGGCGAACCGGGTCGCCGGAATCAACAGGCCCACGGCACCCAGCAGCTCCAACAGGCCGGTGATGGTCACCAGGAAGCCCGGGGCGGGCAGCCGGGGCGGCACGATCGCGATGAGGTCGCGGCGCAGCGCGGGCGCGAAGTGCGCGAACCCCGTCAGCATGAACATCGCCGCCAGGCCGACGGCGAGCGCCGCGGTCCAGTTGTCGACGTAGGCGTGGCCAGACCAGCCGAGCAGGCCGATGCTGCGCGCGGCAATGGTGCTCACCAGCAGGGTGATCAAAGGGGCCATTTCGAGGTTTCCAATCTTGACACTGACAAGTTGTGCTGTCGCCCAACGTAGGCGACTATCTAGTCACTGTCAAGTTCACTGGGTATGCTGGCGTCATGCACCGCACCAATTACCACCACGGCGACCTGCGCGCGGTGATCCTGTCCGAGGCGGCCCGGCTGGTGGCGGCGCGCGGGGCGGACGGAGTCTCGCTGCGCGAGCTGGCCCGTACCGCGGGCGTGTCACACGCGGCGCCCGCTCACCACTTCGCCGATCGGCGAGGACTGTTCACGGCGCTGGCCGCCCAAGGATTTCGACTCCTGGCCGATGCGCTGATCGAGGCTCGCGGCGACTTCACCGCGGCGGCTCTGGCCTACGTCCGGTTTGCCATCGAGCATCCCGGCCACTACCAGGTGATGTTCAACAAAACGCTGCTCGACCCCGCGGACGCCGAACTGGCCGCCGCGGAGGCGGCCGCGGCGGCCGAACTCTCGCGCGGCGTCGCGACCTTGCGCGATCCCCATGCGCGCGCCGACCCGACGGGCGCTCGGCTGGCGGCATGGTCACTGGTGCACGGGTTTTCGATGCTGTGGCTCAACGACGCCGTCAGCGACCAGGTACGGCAGGACGATCCGATGGAGACCGCGGCGCGGATCGCGACGATGCTGTTCGAGGCTTGAGCCGAAGTCAGTCGCTGCGCGGCACCGTATCGCTCGCGGGCTTCTTCGGCAGAAATGCCGCCGGGACGATGGTGGACACCACCAGGACGACGGCGATCACGAACACCGCCGTGTATGCGTGTGAAAGGTCGCGCACGACATTGCTCCAGAAGTCCGGCGCCAGCGTCCGCGCGGGCAACGCGGACTGCGCCGCGGGCGCCCCGGTGCCCGCGGCCTTCTGCTGCAGCGCGGCCAGTTTGTTTGCCGCGGAGATGTTTTCGCTGTGATTGAACTGGTTGGTCAGCACCATCGACATCAGTGCGGTTCCGATCGAGCCGCCCACCTGCTGGCTGACGCTGATCAGCGTGGTACCGCGGGCGATCTGGTGCGGGGCCAGTGCCTGCACCGACGCGACGGACAGCGGCATCATCGTGCAGCCCATGCCCAGGCCCATGATCGCCAGCCCCACCAGCAGGGTCGGCAGGTACGCCGCCTGCCGGGCCACACCCAGGGTGAACATGCCCAGGCCGGCCGTGATCAACGCGATGCCGACCAACACGATCTTGCCCGGTCCCTGCCTGTCGACCAGCGGTCCGGTCAGCCGCATGGTCAGCATGGCGCCGAGTCCCTGGGGAATCATGTGCACCCCGGCCTGCATCGGGGTCTTGTGCAGCACCTGCTGGAAGTAGCTCGGCAGCAACAGGCAGCTGCCGAAAAACGCGACCGCGAACACCACCATCGTCACGTTGGCCTGGGTGAGCACGCGGTTCTTGAACAGCCGCAGATCGATCAGCGGGTGATCGGCTCGATGCCACGCGTGCACCACGAACGCGCCGATCAACGCCAGGCCGACCGTGGCCGGCAGCACGACGTGGCGATCGGCCACCGTCCCCCGGGCGGGGATCGACGACACCCCGAACAGGAACGTGGCCAGGCCGGGGGAGAGCAGCAACACGCCAACGACATCGAATGTCTCCGAACGCGCGGGATGATCTCTCGCGAACACGATTGCCGCGAGGACGATCGTGGCCAGGCCGATCGGCAGGTTGATCAGGAAGATCCATCTCCAATCGGCCTTGCCGATGAGCCAGCCGCCCAGGATGGGTCCGCCGATGGGGGCGAGCAACATGGGGATGCTCAAAAGCGACATCAGCCGGCCCAGCCGCGCGGGGCCCGCCTCTCGGGTCAAGATCATGAACGTCAGGGGCAGGAGCATGCCGCCGCCGACGCCCTGTACGACGCGGAATACTATAAGCTGCAGTATGTTTGACGCCAACGCGCACAACAGCGAGCCCGCTGTGAACGCCGCCACCGATCCCATGAACAGCCGTTTGGTGCCGAACCGGTCGGCCGCCCAACCGGTCACCGGAATCACCGTCGCCAACGCCAGCGAGTAGCCGGTCATCGTCCAGCCGACAACCGCCTGCGTCGAACCGAATTGGTCGATGAAGGTGCGTTGCGCCACGCTGACGACGGTGACGTCCAGGATCGCCATCACCGTGGCCAGGATGCACACGCCCGAGATCTTCAGCAGGGGGGCGTCCAGCCGGTCGGGATAGACATGGGCAGGCGGCAGCTGACTGGGGGCGATGGCCGGCGGGGGGTCGGGCGCGGCCGAGCGAACCTTTTCCATGACGCTGTCCAGCATATCGAGCCGACCGCCGTTCGAGGCGCGGTCCGCGTTTGCTGGGCGGCCGCGGGCTCGGCGGCGCCGAACCAGCATGGCCGCCCCGAGCGGACGGTACGAAGCGCAGCTAAACACGCTTGGGCGCGTGTGCTGACCGCGCCGCCGGGGATGGCTCGCCGACGCCCTGGCAGACGCCGATATACGCCTGCTGTCTGCGTGTCCTTCACTGTCCGGACACCTGCGATCGGCAAACTGCGGGTGTGTCTGGAACGCGTTTGCCTGGAAAGCTGATCGTCTCGGTCTCGGGGATCGGCGAACGCACCCTGGCCGACGTCGAAGCCTTCTGCGCGCAGATGGATGCCCGCAAGGTGCCGGTGTCGTTGCTGGTGGCACCGCGGCTGTCCGGCGACTACCGCCTCGACCGCGATCGGAACACCGTCGCGTGGCTCACCGCCCGACGGACCGGCGGTGACGCGATCGTCCTACACGGCTACGACGACCCGGCGACCAAGAAGCGTCGCGGCGAGTTCGCGATCTTGCGTGCACACGAGGCGAACTTGCGGCTGACGGCCGCCGACCGCGTGCTCGAGCACCTCGGGTTGCGGACCCGGCTGTTCGCCGCGCCGGGCTGGGTGGTCTCACCGGGGGTCGTCAAGGCCCTGCCGCAGAACGGCTTTCGGCTGCTGGCCGATCTTCATGGGGTCACCGACCTCGTCCGGCACACCACGGTTCGTGCCCGCGTGCTGGGCATCGGCGAAGGCTTCCTGACGGAGCCGTGGTGGTGCCGCATGGTGGTGCTGTCCGCCGAGCGGATCGCCCGCCGCGGCGGCGTCGTGCGGGTCGCGGTGGCCGCCCGTCAGCTGCGGAAGCCGGGCCCGCTACAGGCGATGCTGGACGCCGTCGACCTGGCTTTGATGCACGGTTGCACACCGACGGTGTACCGGTGGGAGCGCGACAAGGCGATTATGGACGCAGCCTGACGTCTGAACGGCCGGCCGACCGGGGGCACTACCCTGTTCCCCCATGGGAGATTGCTTACCCGCGGGATTCACCGCCGACGTGATCATCGTCGGCGCGGGGCTGTCGGGCCTGGTGGCCGCCTGCGAACTGGTGGAGCGCGGCTTGCGGGTGCTGATCCTCGACCAGGAGAACAGCGCCAACTTGGGCGGGCAGGCCTTCTGGTCGTTCGGCGGGCTGTTTTTCGTCGACAGCCCGGAGCAGCGGCGCCTGGGCATCCGAGACAGCCACGAACTCGCGCTGCAGGATTGGCTCGGAACCGCGGCCTTCGATCGACCCGAGGATTACTGGCCGCGCCAATGGGCGCACGCGTACGTCGATTTCGCGGCGGGCGAGAAGCACAGCTGGCTGCGTGCCCGCGGCCTCAAGATCTTTCCGCTCGTGGGGTGGGCCGAGCGTGGCGGCTACGACGCACAGGGGCACGGCAACTCGGTGCCCCGTTTTCACATCACCTGGGGCACTGGACCGGCCCTGGTCGAGATATTCGCGCGGCAGTTGCGCGACCGCTCAACCGTGCGGTTCGCGCATCGTCATCGAGTCGACGAGTTGATCGTGCAGGGTGGCGCCGTCACGGGCGTGCGGGGCAGCCTGCTGGAGCCCTCCGCCGCACCGCGGGGTGTGCCGTCATCACGAAAGGCTCTCAGCGAGTTCGAGTTTCATGCTGCTGCAGTGATCGTGTCCAGCGGCGGCATCGGCGGTAACCACGATCTGGTGCGAAAGAACTGGCCCGAGCGGATGGGCAGAGTCCCCGCGCAATTACTCAGCGGTGTGCCCGCGCATGTCGACGGCAGGATGATCGAGATCTCTCAAAAAGCCGGCGCCCGAGTGATCAATCCCGACCGGATGTGGCATTACACCGAGGGCATCACGAATTACGACCCGATCTGGCCGCTGCATGGAATCCGGATCATTCCCGGTCCGTCATCGCTGTGGCTGGACGCGGCCGGCAAGCGGTTGCCGGTCCCGCTGTACCCCGGGTTCGACACGTTGGGCACGCTGGAGCACATCACCAGATCCGGTCACGATTACACCTGGTTCATCCTGAACGCCAAGATCATTGAGAAGGAGTTCGCGCTCTCGGGGCAAGAGCAGAATCCGGATCTGACCGGCCGCAGCGTGCCCGAGCTGCTGCGCTCCCGGCTGCGGTCGGGCCCGCCCGGACCGGTGCAGGCGTTCATCGACCGCGGAGTGGACTTCGTCACCGCGAACTCATTGCGGGAGTTGGTGACCGCCATGAACAAGCTCCCGGACGTCGAGCCGCTGGACTATGCCACGGTGGAGGCCGAGGTCACCGCCCGCGATCGGGAGCTGGCCAACAGGTTCAGCAAGGATGGTCAACTCACCGCAATTAGGGCCGCCCGAAGCTATGTGGGCGACCGGCTCGGCCGCGTGGTGGTGCCGCACCGGCTGACCGATCCGAAGGCCGGGCCGATGATCGCGGTCAAGCTGCACATCCTGACCCGAAAGACGTTGGGCGGCATCGAGACCGACCTCCAAGGCCGGGCGCTCAAGGCGGACGGCACCCCGCTCACCGGCCTGTATGCGGCCGGTGAGGCGGCCGGGTTCGGTGGCGGCGGCGTACACGGTTACCGGGCGTTGGAGGGCACCTTCCTCGGGGGCTGCATCTTCTCTGGGCGCGCCGCGGGCCGCGGGGCCGCCGACGATATTTCGTAATGGCGAGCAGACGCAAAATCGCATCATTCGAGGCCGAACAATGCGATTTTGCGTCTGCTCGCGCTAGAAGGTGACCGCGCTCTCCTCGGGCAGTACCTGGAAGTCGGTGCTGGTCAACTCGGTGAGCCGGCCGTAGTAGATGCCCCGTGCATCCTTGGCGATGATCCCCTGGTGGATGGGCACCGCGCGTGCCGGCGCCACCGCGCGCAGGTAGTCGACGGCCTCGGCGATCTTCATCCAGGGAGCCGCCGCTGGAGCGGCCAAGACGTCCACCGGCTCGTCGGGCACGAACAGCGCATCCCCGGGATGCATGAACCTGGCGGCGTGGCCTCCGTCGCCGACGAGGTACGAAATGTTCTCTATCACAGGGATTTCCGGGTGGATGACGGCGTGGCGGCCGCCGACGGCCCGAATGGTCAGCTCGCCGATCCGCAGCTCGTCGCCCACGTGCACCGCCCGGCACGGTGCGCCCAGCTGATCGGTGGTCTGCGGGTCGGCGTACAGCGTGGCATCCGGATTGGCTTCGAGCAGCGACGGCAGCCGCTCGATATCGACGTGGTCCGGGTGCTGATGGGTGATCAGGATGGCGCTCAGACCGGCGATTCCCTCGAAACCGTGCGCGAAGGTACCGGGGTCGAAGAGCAGCCGCGTGCGGTCGAACTCGGCGAGCAGACAGGAATGGCCGAAATGCGTCAGTTGCATGCCTACGATTATGGCCCGACGAGGCGGACCCCGTGCTCAACTCCGTGGCGTCCTTCGTCTTAACCCCGGGGCGCCGGTAGAGTTGGCGCCGGTTGAGACCTGAGAGGAGCGCCGGTGGCTCGGGTGGTCGTTCACGTGATGCCCAAAGCGGAGATTCTGGACCCCCAGGGTCAGGCGATCGTCGGCGCGCTGGGCCGACTCGGCCATCCGGGAATCTCGGACGTGCGGCAGGGGAAGAGGTTCGAGCTGGAGGTCGATGACACGGTCGACGACTCCACGCTCGCCGAGATAGCGGAATCGTTGTTGGCGAACACCGTGATTGAGGACTGGACCATAAGCCGGGAGGCCCTGTGACGGCGCGGATCGGCGTGATCACCTTCCCCGGCACGCTCGACGACGTGGACGCCGCCCGCGCGGCGCGGCGGGTGGGCGCCGAGGCCGTCGCCCTGTGGCATGCCGATGCCGACCTGAAGGGGGTCGACGCCGTGGTGGTGCCGGGCGGTTTCTCCTACGGTGACTACCTTCGGGCCGGGGCCATCGCCCGATTCGCCCCGGTGATGACGGAGGTGGTGCGCGCCGCGGGCGGCGGGCTGCCGGTTTTGGGTATTTGCAACGGATTTCAGGTTCTTTGCGAGGCAGGGCTGCTGCCCGGGGCGCTGACCCGTAACGCGGGTCTGCACTTCGTCTGCCGCGATCTGTGGCTTCGGGTGGCATCCACCTCGACGATGTGGACGTCACGCTTCGAGCCCGACGCGGACGTGCTGGTTCCGCTGAAGTCCGGCGAGGGCCGCTATGTGGCGCCCGCCGAGGTGCTCGACGAATTGGAGGCCGAGGGCCGGGTGGTGTTCCGCTACCACGACAACCCCAACGGCTCGCTGCGCGACATCGCCGGCGTCAGTTCCGCCGACGGTCGTGTCGTCGGGCTGATGCCGCATCCCGAGCACGCCATCGAAGCGCTGACGGGTCCGTCCGACGACGGCCTGGGCATGTTCTATTCGGTGCTGGACAGCGTGCTGGCCGCCTGAGCCGAGCGCCCTGCCGCACTTCGCAATTCGTCGAACGCAGCGGCCAGCGCGTCGGTCGCTTCGTGCGGATCGTCGAAAGTCTCGTCGTCGGTGAGTACGGCGACCCCGAGCTGGTCGACGTAGCTCCACACGGTGATGTTGACCGGGGCTCCCGGTGAGAGCACTCCGGTCGAATAGATTTCGGTGACCGCCGCGCCGCCGAAGTGGCCTCGCTCGCGCGGCCCGACAACGCTGGACACCGCGACGTTCATTATCTTGTTCGGCGCCTCGCGGCGGGCCAGCCAGCGGAAGGCGGCCGGGGCTACCGCGGTCGGCAGATAGGCCATCATCCGCCCGTACAGCCGCGGCCCGAGGATTTCATTGTCTTCCTTGGCGATTCGGGTCGCTAGCGCGACCAGCCGCGCCCGCTCGATCGGATCGGCGATGTGAACGGGGAGCGAGACGGACATGCCGCTGATCTCATTACCGGTGATCCGGTCGGACCTGTCCGTTGCGGTGGGCACCGAAGCGATGATCGGCCGGTCGGCGGCGCCGTCATAGGCCAACAACAACGCCCGGATCCCGCCCGCAGCCATCGTCAGCACCAGGTCGTTCACGGTGATACCCAGCGCCTTAGCAGTTGCCTTGACGTCGGTCAGCGGCAGCGCCGCGCTGGCGAAGCGCCGCCGGGGGGACACGACGTGGTTGAGAAAGGTTGGCGGCGCGTCGAAGGCTTCGGCAAGGTCGGGGTTGGCCCCACGTTCCCTGGTCCGGCGGCGCATCCGCGTCAACCCGACCGCCGCGTCGCGGATCAGCGCCGGCAGTTCGGCGACCTGCCGGGCGTGGTCGCGTGCGGCGGCACGCACCAGGTCACTGGTCGAAGGTGCGGTGCCGACGTCGGATTCGCGTTCGTCGGCGGTAGCGTCCTTGAGATCCATCGCGCGCGCGAGCAGGTTGACCGACGCGACGCCGTCGGCCAGCGCGTGATGAATCTTCCCGATCAACGCGAACCGCCCCCCGGAGAGCCCCTCGGCGAAGTGAAACTCCCACAGCGGGCGGCTGCGGTCCAGCGGCACCGACGCCACCTCGCCTATGACGCCGTCGAGCTCTCGACGGCCACCGGGCGCGGGCACCCGCACCCGGCGCAGGTGGTAGTCCAGGTCTACCTCGCAGTTCTCTTGCCACATTGGATGATGCAGTTGCCACGGAATGTCAACGAGCTTGTAGCGCAGCGGTTCCAGCAGATGCAGCCGACGGCGCACGTGCTGGCGGAAGGCGTCGAAGCCGAACTGGCCGCCGAGCGCGGAGGGGTCTATGACTGCCACCTTCAACGTGTGCGTGTGCAGGTTCGGCGTTTCGCTGTAGAGCAGCATCGCGTCCATGCCGTTGAGTCGCTTCATCAGCCACCTCGCCGCGCCGCCGCACCGGTCCGATCGTCAGCCCAGGACGGGCCACCGCCGCTCGCCGCCCAGTCGCTTCAGCGCAGATTCCATCACGGCGCGGACGTGGGCGTCGACCTCCTCGATGTCCGCGTCCGCGCCGAAGCGGGCGGTGACGTCGATCGGCTCGAGCACCTCGGTGACGATCTTGGCCGGCAGCGGCAGGTTGGGCGGGAAGATCATGCTTAGCCCGAACGGGACGCCAAAGCTGATCGGCAGGATGTCCATCCGCGCCTTGGTGAGTCCGAGCTTGCGAGCCACCCAGTTCCCCCGGGTGAGGAACAACTGGGTCTCCTGGCCGCCGACGGATACCGTGGGAACGATCGGCACCCCCGCTTCGATGGCGGTCCTGACGTAGCCGGTTCGGCCGTTGAAGTCGATTTTGTTGGCGCTCAGCGTGGGCCGGTAGGAGTCATAGTCGCCGCCCGGAAACACCAGCACGACAGCTCCGGAATGCAATGCGGCGGAGGCATTTTCGCGACTCGCCTCGATGACGCCGAGCCGGCGCAACCAGCCGTCCATCGGGCCGATGAACACCCCGTAGTGCGCCAGGGTGTACAGCGGCCGATCGTAGCCGAAGTGGTCGTAGAAGGCCGGCGTGAAGATCAGCACGTCCGGCGTGAGCATGCCGCCTGAGTGGTTGGACACCACCAACGCGCCACCACTGGCCGGCAGCTTGCGGAGGTTGCGCACCTCGGCGCGATACCACCGCCTGACCCAGGGCCCGATCATGGTGCTCACCCGCTCGGTGAACGCCGGATCCCATTTGACCGTTTCCGGATTGTCGGCCGTGTGGACAACTTTCATGGCTCCCCGTTGTCGTATTAGTGCCATGCACTACGGGGTGCCCGATGTGACGGCGCTCTCAAACGTCATGCTCCTTGCATATGGTACTCTCTTTTTTTGAGAATGCCGTATCCGTTAGCTGCAGACGGCCGCATCGGGAACAGGATGTCCGAAAAGGTTCTTGTCACAGGTGGTTTCGGGCTGGTCGGCTCGCAAACAGTGCGACGGCTGGTTGCCGACGGGCACCACGTGGTCGCCGCCGACCTCGGAACGCGCGCCCACCGGAAGGCGGCCCGGTCGCTGCCGGCCGGCGCCGAGCCGTACTGGGCCGACCTGACCGACGCGAGCGCGGTGGACCGTCTGATCGCCGCGACTTCACCCACCGCGATCGTCCACCTGGCCGCCATCATCCCGCCGGTGATCTACCGCCACCCCGGCATGGCCCGTCGCGTCAACGTGGAGGCGACCGTCGCCCTGCTGCGCGCCGGGCACGCGAGCCCGCATCCGGTGCGCTTTGTCCAGGCCTCGAGCAATGCCGTGCACGGCGCCCGCAATCCGCACCGGCACTCCGACCTGTTGCGGGCGGACGCGCCGGTGCAGCCCTCGGACCTCTACGGCGCGCACAAGGCTGAGGTCGAACGGCACGTGCGGTCCTCGGGCTTGGACTGGGTGATCTTGCGCTTGGCCGGGGTGATGAGTGTCGATCCCGGGGCCATGCCGTTCAGCGTCGACGCCCTCTTCTTCGAGAGCGCGTTGCCGACCGACGGTCGCATCCACACCATCGACGTCCGCGATGCCGCGGGGGCGTTCGCGGCCGCGACGACCGCCGACGTCGGCGGGGAGGTGTTCATGATCGGCGGCGACGAGTCGCACCTGCTCCGGCAGGGAGACG
The DNA here is from genome assembly GCF_019247615.1 of Mycobacterium sp. GTDB lineage: Bacteria > Actinomycetota > Actinomycetes > Mycobacteriales > Mycobacteriaceae > Mycobacterium. The sequence goes on from NZ_JAFBAT010000298.1 coordinate 25,617, forward strand.
TGGGCAAGGCGTTGGCCGACGCTCGCGGACTGGTCGATGTTCTGTCCGGCGGCCGGCCGGGCGACCCGGACAGCGACCAGGACTGGTACGTGACCGACTGGATGGATACCGCCCACGCTCAACGGGCCCTGCGTTTCCAGCGGCACCCCTGGCCGGACATGCTGGCCGAGATGCGCGCCACTGCCGGCTGGCGGCGCTACCCGATGCGGTTGATCTCCCCGGCCGCCCGGCGGTTTCTCAAAAGCCGCGCCGCCTACCGGGATTCGCCGGGCCGCTACGCCGACCCATGGGGCGCGATCCGAGCCAAATTCGGTGAACCCGGGCCCGATAGTCCCGGCCCGAGCAGTTCAGCCGGCGGCGCGGAGTAACGGCCGCGCCGTCGGGCGCAACTCGGTGTCGGGCGCCAACCGTCCGAACAGGTCGATCGCGTCCGCAATGGCTCGGTCCGCCAAGGATGCGAAGTCGTCGAAAGAGACGTCTTCCCGGATCGACTCCGAGCGCCGCGCCACGACGCCGATTCGCTGCGGATCGCACGAGGCGTGCACGATCGCGGTGACCTCCCGGTCCCGCTCGTTCCAGGCGTCGGCGAACTCGATGAGCCAGGGGCGGTCGGCGGCAGGGAAGAAGCACGCCGGAGCGACGCGAATCGTCAGCCGGGGGCCGTCCTGGAGGCGGTGCTCGGGGGAGACCTCGAGGTGCACATACAACCGTCGGGGACGGGTCTTCGCCACATAGAAGTACTCGCCGTCATGCGCCCCGCGGAAGTACCGACTACCGCGCGTGCGGAGGTACTGCTCGATGAGTTTCGCGCAGCGCGACTCGCTAGCCATGAGACCCATGGTCGATCCGGCGGCTTTGCGTATCCTGGGCGCCGAGCTAGCCGGCGCCCAAGAAGTTGATGAGAATCGGCTGAGCGAGCGGCTTCCCGTCAGGGCAGCACTCGCACCGGAACGTTCGACCAGCCCGCGACGTTCTGCATGGTCACTCTGCGGCAGCCGTCCCAGATCACCTCGTAGCGGGGCATGAAGTCGAGCAGCTTCTCCAGGGCGATCGCGCTCTCCATCCGGGCGAGTGCGGCCCCCAGGCAACTGTGCACACCGTATCCGAAGCCGAGGTTCTGCGCCTCCGTGCGGTCGCGCTCGATGTCGAACTTGTCTGCGTCGGTGAAGGCCTCGGGATCGCGGTTGGCCGCGCCGCCCAGCAGGAATACGGGCTTGCCCGCCGGGATGGTGACGCCGTGCAGGTGAACGTCTTTGCGCGAACAGCGGACGTTGTACTGGGCGGGCGCCTCGTACCGCAGCACCTCCTCGATCGCGGCGGGCACCTTGGAGCGGTCGTCGATCAGCTTCTGCCATTGGTCGGGATGGTGGGCGAACTGCACGATCGCGTTGCCGACGAGCTTGGTGACGGTTTCGGCCCCAGCGCCACCCAAAAGGGTTGCGAATCCGGTGATTTCGATGTCGTCGAGGCGGGTGGCGCCGCCGTCGTCGCGCTCGACCTCGGCGGCGATCAGGCCGCTGATCATGTCGTCCTGCGGTTGTTTGCGTCGTTCCTGGATCAGGTTGTAATAGAACGCCCCGATCGAAGTGACCGCCTCCCAGTTGCTTTCGTTCATTTCGATCTGGCCGCGTTCGCGGTGCAGTGACGCGTCGACCCAATGCCGGATCTGCTGGCGGTGCTCGGCGGGCACCCCTAGGACCGTGCTGATCACTTCGACGGGAAACAGCGCCGAGAAGTCGGCGACCACATCGAAACGTTCGGGATCGACGCGCGACAGGTGGTGCTCGATCAGCTCGGTCACGGTGTCCGTCAACGCGGTGATCGCGCGCGGGGTGAAGACCTTGTTGACCAGGCTGCGCATGCGCCGATGCTCCGGGGGATCCATGAAGATCATCGACTTGGCCTCCGCCGGGAGGTTGTCGTTCTTGACCATGGCGAGGTCGATCCCGCGCGCCGACGAATACGTCTCGTGGTCCTTGAACGCGGCCGCCACGTCCGCGTGGCGGGTTAGCGCGTAGAAGTCGTGATCCTCGTTGTAATAGACCGGCGCCTCGTTCCGCATCCGCCGATACGTCGGGTAAGGGTCGTCGAAGAACTCCTCCGAGAACGGGTCGAAGACCAGCGCAGTGGCCGTCATTGTGTCCTCCTCGACCGCCGTCCCTAGTTGCTGAGCACTTGCTTAGCATCCGGGTGAGCGCGCGGTCAAGCCGGGACGGCACCTTATGCGGGTCGCGGATTACCCGGGGCCGCTGCTCAAAGCTGGTACAGACAAGCACCGTCGGCGGAGTCTTCAGCGCGTGCGCCGACGCTACGGGCTGAGCGCCACCGATGCCTCGGCGGTGTAGCACAGAAACGTCAGCGTCTCCTGCAGATAAAGCCGCACGGTGTCGGCGTCGTGGCTCAGGTACCCGATCGAGACGTCGGTGCCCAGCTGCAGGTCAAAGTCGCCGCCGCGGGTGGTCAGCACGATGGCGCCGTCGATGGCCGGCGCCCAGATGATATCGCCGTCGACCAAGCGGTTCAGGTGCTCGCGGATCGGATATCCGTGCTCGGTGGTTTCGCTGACCTTCGTGTAGACATCGGCCGCCAGCAGCACCGAATATGGACCGTCGACACCGGCCAGCCGGAGTCCGGTCAGCGCATGCGAGATCGCGTCGGGCATGTCGCGTGGATCCTCGGGCAGCGTCAGCGGCGGGTTGGAGCTGCAGCCGCGGATGCCCTCGATCGAGGCGGCGGGGTAGCCCTCGAAGATGGCACGGTCTTCGACGAAGGCCAGCTTCTTGGCCGCGGCCTTGACCGGGTCCCAGTCGGAGTCATTGGCGCCGCGCTCGACGTTGTCGATCTCGTCACGCGAGAGCGTGAACGGAACACGCAGCCGGACAAGGGGTTTGCTCGCGCGCAGGTGAGCCTCCACCCCCTCGGTGGGCGACTCGACCTCCGTGAGGCGCCCGGTGCTGACCGCCGCGGTGACCGGCCCGCCCGGCTCGCTGACGTCGACCACTCGGCGCCCGGCGATATGGCGTTTGAACGTCCGGGTGGCCTCCAATTCGATTTCCGCCCAGGCGGCTTCGGTGACCGGTGCCAGGTCGCGGTAGAGGTTGTTCATCGAGGGGTTCCTTTCAGGCTGCCGATCGAAAGTGAGCCGTCATCCGAAGCTACCGGGCTTGCCGTCGCGGGCCGCGCGGGCCGCGCGGGCGGATTATTGAGGAAGTCGACGGTGGGCGAAAAGAAAAGTCCGCCGGTTTCGGCGGTCGAGAAGTCCAAGATGCGGTCGGTGTTGCCGGGCGGGTCGCCGATGAACATGTTTCGCAGCATGTGTTCCGTTACCCGCGGAGTGCGCGAATAGCCGATGAAATAGGTTCCGTACTCGCCCTTTCCGACCTCGCCGAACGGCATGTTGTGCCGCACGATCTTGAGCTCCGTGCCGTCGTCGTCGGTGATGACGTTGAGGGCAATGTGTGAGTTGGTCGGCTTGTCCTCGTCGTCGAGTTCGATGTCGTCCAGCTTGGTGCGGCCGATCACGAGTTCCTGCTCGGTGACCGGAAGCGACTCCCACGACGGCATGTCGTGCACGTACTTTTGCACGTGCACATAGCACGAGCCGGCGAAGTCCGGGTCCTCCTCGCCGATGGAGGTGGCGCTGACGGCCAGTGCGCCGTCGGGGTTTTCGGTGCCGTCGACGAAGCCCAACAGGTCGCGGTTGTCGAAAAACCGGAAGCCGTGGACCTCGTCGGCGACGGTGACCGCTCCCGCCATCGACTTCAGGATGCGTCCGGCCAACTCGAAACAGACGTCCATGGTCTCGGCGCGGAGGTGGAACAGCAGGTCCCCCGGTGTCGCCGGGGCGGTGTGCCGCGGCCCGATCAGCTCGATGAACCGATGCAGCTCGGCCGGCCGCGGCCCGTCGAACAATCGGTCCCACGCGTCCGAGCCGATAGAGGCGATCGCGGACAAGCGCTTCGCCGGGTCGCGGAAGCCGATCGCGCGCACCATCCCGGACAGTTCAGGCAACGCGTCGTGCACCGTCGCCTCGCCACCGTCGTCGATGGTGAGGACCAGAAAGATCGCGGCCGGCGTCAACGGCGCGAGGATGGGTTGTGGCTGGACCGGCGGCACTCTGCCGACCCTATCGTGGCCGCCCGACGAGGCCCAGCGCGAACTCCGTCGCCCGAGTGCAACCGTGATCGGCGATGATGTTGGGCATGTCGGCCAGCGCCGCAGGCCTCTGCGCATTCATCGATGCCTCGCCGTCGCCGTTTCACGCCTGTGCGACGGTAGCCGCTCGCCTGGTCGGCGCGGGATATGACGAACTGGGGGAATCGGATCGGTGGCCCGACCAGCCGGGCCGCTACTTCACCGTCCGCGCCGGCTCGCTGGTCGCCTGGAATTCCGGGGGGCCCGGCGGTCCCTTTCGGATTGTCGGCGCGCACACCGACAGCCCCAACCTGCGGGTCAAGCAGCATCCGGACCGCGCGGTCGCCGGTTGGCGGGTGGTGGCGCTGGAGCCGTACGGGGGAGCGTGGCTCAACTCGTGGCTGGACCGAGACCTGGGCATCAGCGGACGGCTGTCCGTGCGGGACGGGACGGGGCTCGCTCACCGGCTGGTGCGCGTCGACGAGCCGATCCTGCGGGTGCCTCAGCTGGCGATCCATTTGGCCGAGGACCGCCGGTCCGTGACCCTGGACCCGCAGCGACACCTCAACGCGGTCTCGGGAGTCGGCGGCGCAGCTGAATCGTTTCTCGATTACGTCGCCGACAGAGCCGCGGTGGCGCCGGGCGACGTGCTGGCCGCCGACCTAATGACGCACGACCTGACCCCCTCGACGGTGATCGGCGCCGACGGCGACCTGCTGAGCGCCCCCCGGCTCGACAACCTGGCCAGCTGCTACGCCGGGCTGGAGGCGTTGTTGGCTCTGGAGGAAGGCGCGGCGCCGCAGGGCTTTCTACCCGTATTGGCGCTCTTCGACCACGAGGAGGTCGGTTCGTCGTCCGACCATGGAGCGCAGTCCGATCTGCTGAGTACGGTGCTGGAGCGGATCGTCCTCGCGGCCGGCGGGACCCGGGAAGACTTCCTGCGCAGGCAGCCCGCGTCCCTGCTCGCTTCGGCGGACATGGCACACGCCACGCATCCCAACTACCCGGAGCGGCACGAGCCCGGCCACCTCATCGAGGTCAACGCCGGGCCGGTGCTCAAAGTCCATCCGAATCTTCGATACGCCACCGACGGACGGACCGCGGCGGCATTCGAACTGGCCTGCCGGCAGGCCGGAGTTGCGTTGCAGCGCTACGAGCACCGTGCCGACCTGCCGTGCGGGTCGACGATCGGTCCGCTCGTGTCCGCCAGGACCGGCATCCCGACCGTCGACGTCGGTGCCGCGCAGCTCGCGATGCACTCCGCGCGGGAATTGATGGGCGCCCACGACGTGGCCGCCTATTCGGCGGCGCTGCAAGCGTTTCTGTCGCCCCGCTGACCTACGATCCGGGCATGACGCTAAACGTAGAAATGGTCACCTTCGACTGCGGCGACCCCGCCGGGCTGGCCGCCTGGTGGGCCCAGCAGTTCGGCGGTACCAGCCAGGAACTGCTCCCGGGCGAATTTGTCACGGTGACGCGGCCGGACGGGCCACGGCTCGGGTTCCAGAAGGTTCCCGACCCCACGCCCGGGAAAAACCGCGTGCACCTCGACTTCAGCGCCTCCGACGTGGATGTCGAGGTGACGCGGCTGACGGCGGCCGGGGCCACCGAGGTGGGCGGGCGCAAGCTCAGCGACACCTTCCGATGGGTGACCCTGGCCGACCCCGAGGGCAACGTCTTCTGCGTAGCCGGCCGGTAGCCGTAGCTCGGCGCTCAGCCCACCGCGAGGATGGGCGGGTCGTAGCGGATGACGTTCTCGACGACGATCCCGTCGCGCGTGCGGACCCGGTCGATCCCGCGGATCCGGAGGGGGCCGTCCGGGCCGGTGCCGCGGCCAACGTAGTGCAAGAACACCAGCTCCTCGCCTGGCGCGGCGCCCGGCACGGTGGCGCTGTCGACGACTTCAAGCGTCAAATCCGGTGCCGCCTCGAGCAATTCGGCGATCTTCGCAGTGTATGGCTCGATCCCGCGGACCGGCTCGGGGTCGCCCGGCCAGTATCCGACGATGTCGTCGGACAGGATGTCGAAGCCGCGTGACATCGTCGGCGCGGCCCAATACGCCGCGAAAACCTCGGCGCTGAACTTCCGGGCGCCGGCGGGTGCGGATTGGACGTCGGTCATGGTGCCTCCTTGCGTTCGGGCGCTTCGATCGAGCGCGTCGCAGCCAGCGTGTCCCGGCGCCATGCGGCAACACAATTACCTCCGAGGTCATCGCCATGGGTACGCGGACGTGGATACCGTTGCCTGGTGAGCCACGCGGCGGTGGGTGCCTTGTTGCGCGAGTGGCGGACGCGTCGACGGGTGAGTCAGCTCGATCTGTCGCTGAGCGTCGGCGTGTCGGCGCGGCATCTGAGCTTCATCGAGACGGGACGCTCGCGCCCCAGCCCGGAGATGGTGCTCGCCATCGCCGACGGCCTCGAAATCCCACTGCGCGAACGCAACACGCTGCTGCTCGCCGCAGGGTTTGCACCGCGCTACCAATCGCGTCCGCTCGAGGATGCCGCGCTGTCACCGGCTCGGGACGCGGTGCAGCGGCTGCTCGACGCGCACGACCCGTACCCGGGCATCGTGATCGACCGGTGCTGGAACATCGTGGGGACCAACCGCGCAGCCTCCACGCTGACCACCGGGCTACCCGACGAGTTGCTCGGGCCGCCGGCGAACGTCTACCGGTTGTGCCTGCACCCCGACGGCCTCGCGGGACGGACGCTGAATTTCGCGGACTGGGCGGGCTACCTGCTGCATCAGCTGCGGCGCACGATCGCGCTCACCGGCGACACCGGACTGATGGCACTCGACGAGGAGGTGCGCGGCTACCCCGGGGTCGCGGCGGCGGCCACGGCGCGGGGCGCCGCACCGGACAGCGCGTCGCTGCTCATCCCCTTGGTCCTCGACGTCGGCGGGGGACGACGGCTCTCGATGTTCACTACGCTGACGACGTTCGGGACCCCGCTCGACGTCACCCTCGCCGAATTGGCCGTCGAATTGTTCTACCCCGCCGATGCCAAGAGCGCGGACATGCTGCGCGGCGGATAGTTCCAGTCTCCGCGGTCATCCTCCTCCTCCTTCTCGTTTATTTTCCGAACCGTGGGCGGCTCCGCGTCGAGCGCGCGTGCAAACGTGGGCGGCGGGCTCCCGGCGGCGGCAGCGGCGCGACCCTAGACTGTCTGCGTGACTGTCTCCGGGACGAGCGCGCGCACCAACACGGTCGACACCGTGGAGCACGCCGCGTCCACGCCGGACCACCCGCAACCGTTCGGCGAGCTGGGCCTCAAAGACGACGAGTACCAGCGCATTCGCGAAATCCTGGGCCGCAGGCCGACCGACACCGAGCTGGCAATGTACTCGGTGATGTGGAGCGAGCACTGTTCCTACAAGTCCTCAAAAGTCCACCTGCGCTATTTCGGTGAGACCACGACCGACGAGATGCGCGCCGGCATGCTGGCCGGCATCGGCGAGAACGCCGGCGTCGTCGACATCGGCAACGGTTGGGCGGTCACCTTCAAGGTGGAATCCCACAACCACCCGTCCTACGTCGAGCCCTACCAGGGCGCGGCCACCGGCGTGGGCGGCATCGTCCGCGACATCATGGCCATGGGCGCCCGGCCGGTCGCCGTGATGGATCAGCTGCGGTTCGGCGCGGCCGACGCACCGGACACGCGCCGCGTCGTCGACGGCGTGGTCCGCGGCATCGGCGGCTACGGGAACTCGCTGGGCCTGCCCAACATCGGCGGCGAGACCGTGTTCGACGCGTGCTACGCGGGAAACCCGTTGGTCAACGCGATGTGCGTCGGCGTTTTGCGCCAGGAGGACCTGCATTTGGCGTTTGCCTCCGGGGCGGGCAACAAGATCATCCTGTTCGGCGCGCGGACGGGGCTGGACGGCATCGGCGGGGTGTCGGTGCTGGCGTCGGACACCTTCAGCGCTGATGGGGGGGCCGAGAATTCGCGCAAGAAGCTGCCGTCGGTTCAGGTGGGCGACCCGTTCATGGAGAAGGTGCTCATCGAGTGTTGCCTGGAGCTGTACGCCGGCGGCCTGGTGATCGGCATCCAGGACCTCGGCGGTGCCGGATTGGCTTGCGCCACTTCCGAATTGGCGTCGGCCGGGGACGGCGGGATGGCGGTCCAACTCGATTCCGTGCCGCTGCGGGCCAAGGAAATGACGCCGGCCGAAGTGCTCTGCAGCGAGTCCCAAGAGCGCATGTGCGCCGTGGTTGCGCCGCAGAACGTGGACGCCTTCATGGCGGTGTGTCGCAAGTGGGAGGTGCTGGCCACGGTCGTTGGCGAGGTCACCGACGGCGACCGGTTGCGCATCACCTGGCGCGGCGAGACGGTCGTCGACGTGCCGCCGCGCACCGTGGCCCACGAGGGGCCGGTGTACCAGCGTCCCGTCGAGCGGCCCGGATCGCAGGACGCCCTGAACGCCGACCGCTCGACGAGCCTGCCGCGCCCGGCCACCGGCGACGAGCTGCGCGCGACTTTGCTTGCGCTGCTGGGCAGTCCGCACCTGTGCAGCCGTGCGTTCATCACCGAGCAGTACGACCGCTACGTGCGCGGGAACACCGTGCTGGCCGAGCACGCCGACGGCGGCGTGCTGCGCGTCGACGAGTCGACCGGCCGCGGCATCGCGGTGTCCACCGACGCGTCGGGCCGCTACACGGTGCTGGATCCCTATGCCGGTGCGCAGCTGGCGCTGGCCGAGGCGTACCGCAACGTCGCCGTCACCGGCGCGACCCCGGTCGCGGTGACCAACTGCCTCAACTTCGGTTCGCCCGAAGACCCGGCGGTGATGTGGCAGTTCTCGCAGGCGGTCCGCGGTCTGGCCGATGGCTCTGCGGCGCTTGGGATTCCGGTAACCGGCGGCAACGTGAGCTTCTACAACCAAACCGGGACGGCGGCGATCCAGCCCACGCCGGTGGTCGGCGTGCTCGGCGTCATCGATGACGTGAGCCGGCGCATCCCCACGGCTTTCGGGTGCGAACCGGGGGAGAGCCTGATGCTGCTCGGTGATACCCGTGATGAGTTCGACGGTTCCATATGGGCGCAGGTGACCGCCGATCATCTGGGCGGCCTGCCGCCCGCGGTCGACCTGGCGCGCGAAAAGCTGTTGGCCGAGGTGCTGACCGCGGGGTCGCGCGACGGGCTGGTGTCCGCGGCGCACGACCTGTCCGAGGGCGGGCTCGCCCAGGCCATTGTCGAGTCGGCGCTGGCGGGTGAAACAGGTTGTCGCGTCGTACTTCCCGAGGACGCAGATCCATTCGTGATGTTGTTCTCCGAGTCGGCGGGCCGGGTGCTGGCGGCCGTGCCGCGCACGGAGGAGAGTCGGTTCCGTTCGATGTGCGAGGCGCGCGGGCTCCCCGCGGAGCGCATCGGCGTCGTCGACCAGGCCTCGGACGCGGTGGAGGTGCAGGGCCTGTTCACGGTCTCGCTGGCGGAACTGCGCGAGACGTCCGAGTCGGTCCTGCCGCGCTTCTTTGGATGACCCAACTGCGGGCCCTGTCGTCGGCCTGGTCGTTAGCTGCTGCACTCGTCGGCTGGAGCTTCGTCAGCCCACGGCTGCCCCCGGCTTGGCGGATCACGCTGCAGGCCGGCGTGGGTGCGCTGCTGGTGTTGGTGAGCGGTGCGCCGCTGGGCCTGCGCCCGCCGCGGCTGTGGGCCGGACTGCGGTCGGGACCGGCGGTGGGCGTCGCGGCGGCGATCACCATTGCCGCCACCACCGCGGTGCCTCGGGTGCGCGCGGCGATGGCCGCCCGGGAAACCCCGGCTTGCGTGCCGGGTTGGTTGCTGGTGGGCATCCCCGTCGGCACCGTGTGGGCGGAGGAGGCCGCCTTCCGCGCCGCACTGACCGCTGTGGGCTCCCGTGCGTTAGGCCGGCGCGGCGGAAGATTGTTGCAGGCCACCGCCTTTGGGCTCTCGCATATCCCGGACGCGCGGTCGACGGGTGCGCCGGTGGCGGGCACGGTGCTGGTCACCGGACTCGCGGGCTGGGGATTCGGTTGGCTCGCCGACCGATCCGGCAGCCTCGCCGCGGCGATGCTGGCGCATCTGGCGATCAACGAGGCCGGCGCGATCGCCGCGCTTATCGTGCAACGACGAGGCGCCTAAGAGGCCGGGAGGCCGCCGGGCGAGCGGCTATACTGACCCTGACTTTCCAACGCCGACCCACCACGAGAGGGCCGACCCACCACGAGAGGGTTGTCACCTCAGGTGCACAGGCTCAGGGCCGCGGAGCATCCGCGGCCGGATTACATTCTTCTGCACATCAGCGACACGCATCTCATCGGAGAGGACAACTCTCTCTACGGAGCGGTGAACGCCGACGGCCTGCTCGGCGAGCTGCTCGACCAGCTCACGCAGTCCGGGCTACGGCCCGCGGCGATCATCTTCACCGGCGACTTGGCCGATAAGGGCGAACCCG
>NZ_JAFBAT010000036.1 GCF_019247615.1 Mycobacterium sp.
CCCGCGGCGAGTTGTCACCAGTCAAGAACCACCAGGCGCGCACGGTTCCAATCCCGGCGGTGGTCTCTGAAGCACTCGTCGACTACAAAATCCGGTGTAACCCAGATGGATTGGTCTTTCCTTCCGTAACCGGCACACCGCTGCGCAACCGTAACTGGCGGCGCGACGTGTTTAATCCGGCGGTTGAGGCTCTGGGGCTCGGTATCACTCCACACAACTTGCGCGACACCGCCGCATCGCTGGCCATTCAGGAAGGGGCGTCGGTCGTCGCGGTCGCGCGTCTGCTCGGTCACGAATCAGCGGCGACAACGCTAAACCATTACGCGGGTCTGTTTCCGACGGACCTGGACGACATCGCTTCCCGACTCGACGCCGCCGCGCGATTGACCATCGACGACCTGGGCGCGTCATCTGATGCCACACAGTCACCGACCACGCACCGACCAGACCACGCCATCACCAGTAATACGACTCTCGAAAAATCTCGCTCACCTGCGGAAATACGGGTGCCCCCGGCAGGATTCGAACCTGCGACACCGGCTTTAGGAGAGCCGTGCTCTATCCCCTGAGCTACGAGGGCGGACGCGCTGAGCTTACCGGCAGAACCGACCGCCGGATCGCTGGCGGCGATCCGCTCACCGCAGCTCCGCGATGACCTTAGCGAAGGCGTCGAGGTTGTTGTCCTGCACGGTGAAGCTGGTGAGCCCGTACTTTTCGCGGAGTCCGCGGAGAGTGTCGGCCATCTCGGGGGGAGACCCGCTGAGCACGGATGGCATAGACAGCAACTGCTCGTCGGACAGGTCCGGTGCGTATTGGCGGGTCATTCTCAAGTCGGGCGCGGTCTCGCCTTCGGGCGGCATCGCCGTGATCACCATGTTCAGCTCCAGCGGATCGAACCTGTCCCCTGCGGCCGCGCGGACGAACTGGATGCGTTCCGCCAGTGGGTCTTCGACGTCGCGCACCCTGGCGCCGGTCAGGCCGATGATGTCGGCGTGACAGGCGGCCAGCGTCAACACCCGATCGCCGTTGCCGGCGATGAGGATCGGCGTCGTCGGGTGATGCTCCTTCAGGTAGGTCGTCATGTGCGCTAGATGGTCGACCCTGGCACCGGCGCTGGGATACGGCAGTTCGGCGGCCTCGAACTCCTCCCGCACGTAGCCGGTGCCGAGCCCGACCTCGAGCCGGCCGTCGCTGAGCAGGTCGAGGGCCTGGAGATCCCTGCTGAGCAGTGCCGGCTTGTAGAACGCCGCATTGAGGACATACATGCTCAGGCGAATCCTGGTGGTGGCCATCGCCGCGGCGGTCAACGTCGGGAACGGCGCCGCCGCGCCGAGATGGTCGGGCACGCAAAGGATGTGGTATCCAAGATCTTCGGCTCGCTTCACCTTGTCAATCAGCGCCGACCGCGATTTGAAGAAGCGCATGCTCAGCCCGAAGCGAAACTCCTTGTCCACCAACGACCTCCGATCGAAAAACAGTTTTACCAGGAACGCGCGGCGGCCGCCAAGGCCCGCACCAGGGCGGTGGTAACCGGCGACAGGCCGTCGGCACCGGGCAGCGGGCTGCGCGGGCTGAGACCTCTGATGCGCGCCGAGAGTTCCAGCTGAGTCCCCCCTGCGCGTACCCGATTGACCGGGTTGTGCGGATGCAGGCCCCGCAATTCCCGCGGGATGTCGTCGATGTCGGTGACTACCTGATAACCGGTCAGCTGGATATGCCGGGCCAGGTGGGCGGCCAGTGCGCGGTTACCCCCGCCGGCCAGCAGCTGCGTGCCGCGCCCGATGCGCCCGTAACCGTGCAGCGACACCGCGACGTCGACATGATCGAGAAACTCGGCCAGCAGTGGCGACTCGTCCGGATCGTAAAGGGCCGACGGTAAGTGGTGCGGATAGCGGTCAGGATGACGCAGCAGGTACACGGAGGCGTCGGCATCCCGGGCGGCCCGTTCAGCGATGACGTCGGTCATTTCTTCGAGGCCGCCGCCGTGGATGGCGAGGAACCCGAAGCGCGATCGCAAGGAGCTTTCCTCGATTACCCCCGGCAGCCTCAATAACTCCGAAAGAGATTGTGGCCCTGGAGTATTGGCGAAGGGGGGGCGAGGCCAGCGCGCGGGGTCCCAGCGGCGAAGGAAGTCGATCCACCGTTGCGGCAGCCCGTGGTGCCTGGCACCGTCGATGACTCTCGGCAGATACCCCGGTCGCGGCGGCCCAGGAGTCACCCGGTGGTCGATGTACACCCAGGCCGGCGCCGGCCCGTTGTGGGTATGGACGGTCAGCCGGTCGCGCCGGTAGCGCACCGGCACGCCTTCTGCGCTATCCAAGACCGCCAGGTCGTCGCTCGAGATCTGCCAGAGCACGCCATGCACCTGGTTGCCTGCGAACGGCTCGACGGTGGCGACTCCCCGCTCGTTGATCAACCAGTCGTGATCGGACAGGACCGCCGGCCGCGGGTCGGCGGCGTCCGGACAGCGCAGCGCCATCTGCCTGACGCACAGATTCGAGCCGTATGCGAAGTAAGGGTGCCGACGCACCGGCACTAGTCGGTCGCCTTCCGGGCGCAATGCGCCGCCGGGCACACGACACGGTGCGCACGATGGTGAAACAAGCTAACTCCCCGCGAGCTCTTTACAAGGCGACGTTCCCCATCCTGCCGCACGGCGTGACCGGCGCGCTACGGGGACGGTCAATGGATGACGGGTCCGCGCGACGGTGGGGGCGTGGCTGGGGTGAGCCGACCGCGGAGGTGATGGGTGGGCCCCGCCGGCAGTCATTTGCAGACGCCCTGCACAAGGTGGTGCGGAGGCAGGCACAGCGGCGGCGGCGCCGGTGGCGGCGGCAGCTTGGGCGGCGCCGGCAGCTTAGGGGGCGAAGGCAGCGGCGGCAACTGCGGTGGTTGCACCGGCACCCACACCGACGGCGGCGGAGGGGCGTTCACGATGACGACCGGGCCCGATGGCGCGGCGGCGGGCGGCGTACCCGGGTCTGCCGCGGGCGGGTATTCGGGCGGCGAAGCGATCACCGCGACCGGCGCCGGGCGGTTGTCCTGCGCGCTCACCACGGGGGCGGGGGCCGGTGCGCTGAGCA
>NZ_JAFBAT010000045.1 GCF_019247615.1 Mycobacterium sp.
CGGGATGTCCAGGATGAGCTTGCCGATGTGCTCGGCGGCGCTCATCGTGCGAATCGCCGTGGCAGCCTCGGCCAGTGGGTAATGCGTGCTCGCCGGAATCGGCAGCTCACCCTCGGCGGTCAACCGGTACACGGTGCTCAGGATTCGGCTGACCTGCTGGGGGTGGCTGACTGACATTAATCCCAGGTCGACACCCCAGAACGCGAGGTTGCGGCGGAACGGGAAGAGACCAAGCTTGGTGTCGCCGTAGATGTCCCGTTTGCCGATCTCGACGAACCGCCCACCCAGCGCCAGCAACTTGATCCCGGCGAGTTGGGCGGCGCCGGTCACCGAGTTGAGCACGACGTCGACGCCGTAGCCGTCGGTGTCACGGCGGATTTGGTCCGCGAACTCGACGGTGCGTGAGTCGTAGACGTGCTCGATTCCCATGTCGCGCAACAGTTGTCGCCGCTTCTCATTGCCGGCGGTGGCGTAGATTTCGGCTCCGGCTGCGCGGGCGATGGCGATCGCGGCCTGTCCCACGCCGCCGGTTCCGGAGTGGATCAGCACCTTTTCGCCGGCCTGGATGCGGGCCAACTCCTGCAGGCCGTACCAGGCGGTCGCGTGCGCGGTCGTCACCGCGGCGGCCTGGGCGTCGGTCAGTCCCTCGGGGAGCTTGGTGGCCAGGCGCGCGTCGCAGGTGACGAACGTGGCCCAGCAGCCGTTGGGGGACATCCCGCCGACGTGGTCACCGACCTCGTGATTGGTGACGCCCGGACCCACCGCAGACACCACGCCGGCGAAGTCGGTGCCCAGCTGCGGAAGGATGCCGTCGAGGCTCTGATAGCGGCCGAAAGCATTCAGCACATCGGCGAAGTTGATGCTCGACGCGGTCACCGCCACTTCGATCTGCCCGGGACCGGGCGGAACGCGGTCGAACGCGGCGAACTCCAACGTCTGCAGGTCACCCGGGGTGCGGATCTGCATGCGTATGCCGTCGTGCTCGTGGACGGCGATGGTGGTTCGCCGGTCCTCGGGGCACAGGGGCGAGGGGCACAAGCGTGCGATGTACCACTCGTCGTTGCGCCAGGCCGTTTCGTCCTCACCCGGTCCGGTCAGCAGAAGCTGGCGCACCACTTGCTCCGCGCCGGTCTGCTCGTCGACGTCGATGTGGGTGGTGTGCAGGTGCGGATACTCGGAACCGATGACCCGCAGCAGCCCGCGCAGGCCGCCCTGCTCGAGGTTGGGCACGTCCTCCGACAGCACCTTCTGAGCGTTTCGGGTGACCACATACAGCCGGGGCGATTGGCCCTGGATGTCCGGCAGTTCGCGGGCGATCCGTACCACGTGACGGACGGATGCGCCGCCACGGACCGCACCGTCGTCGTCGTGGGTGCCGCTCTTAGGCTCCGTGACGACCACCACGCCGGCGTAACCGCCCTTCTCGATCTCCCCGCGGAGCCGCTCGGCGATGGCCGGGTGATCGGCGTGCTGAGGCCAGGACAGAGTGGTGCACTCCGCCTCGTGGAGCTTCATCGCATCCGCGAACGCTGCCGCCACGAGGTCGGCGGAGTCGGCGGTGCTGACCAGCAGCCATGCTCCGCTATCGGCGGTCGCTACTTCGGGCAGGGCGCGTTGCTGCCACTCCACGGTGAGCAACCGCTCCGCCATGACCCGAGCCCGCTCGTCGCTTGCCGAGGCGCCGGTGCCCATCTGCAGCCCGCGCACGGTCAGCAGGACCTTGCCGTGCTTGTCCAAGACGTCGAGGTCGGCCTCGACGGCTCCGCCGATCGCCGCGGTGACCCGCGAGTAGCAGTAGCGCGCGGTGTGGACCGGGCCGTGTAACCGCAACCCGCAGACGCCCAGCGGAAGTAGCAGACCGCCGAGGCTGGCATTCGCGACGCTGGGGTGGGCGGCGACGGACTGGAAGCACGCATCGAGCAATGCCGGATGCACGCCGTAACTGGTGTGCTGTGTCCGGATCACGCTCGGCAGGCCGATTTCGGCCAGCACCGTGGTGCCGGTGCCCTCCGCGGTATGCGCAGCCGTCAGACCAGTGAAGGCGGAGCCGTACTGGATCCCGCACAGGTCCATGGCGTCTCGAAGGTCGGGACCTTCCACGCTGCTCGGGTGTGCTGCCAGCAGTTCCTCGATGTCATAGGAGGCAGGGGTGTCCGCGTCGGCGGTCGTGCAGGCCGTGGTCTGATCCAGCGCCCGCAACACCGCGGAAGCGCGCCGTGCCTGCACCCCTTCCTCGTTGGTCTCCACCACGAAAGCCAGGGCGCCGGGCACCTCCGCAGTTGCGGTGAGGCTGATTTGGGTCTCCTCATCGAGGAGCAGCATCTGCTCGAAGCGCACATCGCGGACTTCGGAGGCCTCGCCGAAGACGGTGGAAGCCGCCGCCAGCGCCATTTCGCAATAGGCCGCGCCCGGGAGGGCGGCCGTCCCGTGGACCTGGTGGTCGGCCAGCCAGGGCAGCGTCGCCGTCCCGATCTCTGCTTGCCAGACGTGGCGCTCGGGCTCTTCCGGGAGGCGCACGTGCTGGCCCATCAGCGGATGCACCGCAACGCTGGAGCGCAGCGCCTGGGAGCTGTGGCCGTCGCGGCTCAACAGCAGCGAGCGATGAGTCCAGCTCGCCAGTGGCGCGTCCACCAGGTGGCCACCCGGGAACAAGACGGAGAAATCGACCGTGGCGCCCGTGGCGTACACGTCTGCCAGGAACTCGCGCAACCCGTGAGGCAGCGGCTGTTCGCGCCGCATGGCGGCCAGAGCCGCAACCGTCATGTCGAGGCTCTTGGCGGTCTGGTCGACGGCGTGCGTCAGCAGCGGGTGGGGTGACAACTCGCCGAAGACCCGGTAGCCGTCTTCGAGGGCCGCCTGCACCGCGGCCGAGAACCGAACCGTGTGACGCAGGTTTTCCACCCAGTAGTTGGCGTCGCAGTAGGGCTCCTCGCGCGGGTCGAACGAGGTCGCCGAGTAGTACGGCACCTCAGGAGTCAAGGGCTCCACCTCGGCCAGCACGTCGTACAGCTCGTCAAGGATCGGATCGACCTGCGGCGAGTGCGACGCCACATCGACGGCCACCTCCCGGGCCATCACCTCGCGCTGCTCCCAGGCCGCGACCAGCTCGCGAACCGTGTCGGTTGCACCGCCGATCACCGTGGATTGGGGTGAGGCCACCACCGCCACCACGGCGTCGTTGACTCCACGAGCCATGAGCTCCGAAAGCACTTGCTGGGCAGGCAGTTCCACCGATGCCATCGCGCCGGCACCCGCGATCGTGGCCATCAGGCGCGAGCGGCGGCAGATGACCCGTGCACCGTCCTCGAGCGACAGCGCCCCGGCTACCACAGCCGCCGCGGCCTCGCCCATCGAATGGCCGATGACCGCGCCGGGCCGGACCCCGTAGGACTTCATCGTCGCCGCCAGCGCAACCTGCATGGCGAACAGCGTCGGCTGCACCCGGTCGATGCCGGTCACCTTCTCGGGCGAAGTCAGCGCCTCGGTCACCGAGAACCCGGACTCGGCCGCGATCAGCGGCTCGATCTCGGCGATTGCCGTCGCGAATGCGGGCTCTCTTGCCAGCAGGTCGGCACCCATCTCGGCCCATTGCGAGCCCTGGCCGGAGAACACCCAGACCGGACCGCGCTCCTCCTGGCCCACCACTTCCTGGAAGATGGCGTCACCGTTGGCAACCCCTCGCAGCGCCTCTACCAGTTCCGCATTGCTGCCGGCCAGCACGGCGGTCCGCACCGCTCGGTGCCCGCGCCGGCGAGCCAGCGTGTAGGCGAGGTCCGGCGTCGCCAGTTCCGCCGCGTGTGCCTCGACCCAGTGGGCCAGCCGGCGAGCGGTGTCCCGCAACGCGTCGACCGACGAGGAGGACAGCGGGAACAACAGCGTGCCGTCGCCGGCCGGCTTGGGCGCGGCGCCGTTGCGGGACAGAGGCTCGGGGGCTGCCTCCACGATGGCGTGCACGTTGGTGCCGGATATGCCGTAAGCGGACACCGCCGCGCGCCGCGGTTGCCCGCCGTTCAGCGGCCACGGCGTGATCTCCTGTGGCACGAACAGCCCGGTGTCGATGCGGGCCATCTCGTCGGGCAGCGTCTCGAAGTGGAGATTCTTGGGGACCACGCCGTGCTGGACGGAGAGGACCGCCTTCATCATCCCGAGCGCACCGGCAGCCGCCTGAGTGTGTCCGAAGTTGGTCTTCGAGGCCGCGAGCACGCAGGGGTTGTCAATGCCGTACACCTCCGCGAGGCTGGCGTACTCGATCGGGTCACCGACGGAGGTGCCGGTGCCATGCGCCTCCACCATGCCGACGGTGCCGGCGTCCACGCCCGACACGGCGAGTGCCGCCCGGTACACGGCTGCCTGCGCCGTAGCCGACGGCATCGCGATGTTCGGCGTGTGGCCGTCCTGGTTGGCGGCCGTGCCCCGCACGACAGCCAAGATGCGGTCACCATCGCGCTGGGCATCCGCCAGGCGCTTGAGCAAAAGCACGACGCAGCCCTCGCCGGACACGAAGCCATCAGCTTTGACGTCGAACGCGTGGCAATGCCCGGTGCCCGACAGCATGCCGCCCGCCGATGCCGAGGCAGACCTGCGCGGTTCCATCATCACGTTGACCCCGCCCGCGAAGGCGAGGTTGCTCTCCCCGTCGCTGAGGCTGCGGCAGGCCTGGTGGATCGCGAACAACCCCGACGAGCACGCGGTGTCCACCGTCACCGCCGGACCGTGCAGTCCGAGCGCGTAAGCGATGCGGCCGGATGCCATGCAGGAGATGGTGCCGGGGTTTCCGTACGGTCCGTCGAAAGCATCGGTGGCGGCGTGGACGAACTGGTAGTCGCCGTAATTCAATCCGACGAAGACGCCCGTTTCGTCGGCGATGGTGTCTTTTGTCAGGCCGGCATGTTCCATGGCCTCCCACGCGGTCTCCATCAGCAAACGGTGCTGAGGGTCCATCGCAGTGGCTTCTTTTTCCGTGATGCCGAAGAACTCCGGGTCGAAGTCGCCGACGTTGTCCAGGAACGAGCCCCACTTGCAGACCGATCGGCCCGGCACACCCGGCTCCGGGTCGTAGTAGTAGTCGACGTCCCAGCGGTCGGCGGGAATTTCCTTGACCAAGTCGTCGCCGCGCAGCAGCGCTTCCCAGAAGAGGTCAGGGGAGTCGATGCCCCCCGGCAGCCGGCACGCCATCCCGATGACTGCAACCGGAGCCACGCTTGACTTGTCCACAATCCCCACCCCGTCCTACCTGCTGCTATCCCCAAGTCCCTATCACCGCTGGGACAATTTAGTCAGGCCCTTGAGAAATTTCGCCGAATTCTTGTGCAAG
>NZ_JAFBAT010000090.1 GCF_019247615.1 Mycobacterium sp.
ACGGGCATACGGGCGACGTGCTGCAGGTGGCGTTCAGTCCCGACGGTCACACGCTGGCGTCCAGCAGCGCCGATCACACCGTGCGGCTGTGGGACCTCACCGATCTGACGCACGCGGGCCCGCTGGGTCAGCCCCTTTTGGGCCACACCGACGGTGTCCTGAGTGTGGAGTTCAGCCCCGACGGGCACACTCTGGCGTCCGGCAGCGCCGACACCACCGTGCGCCTGTGGCCCACCCCGCTTGATGCGACCGTCGCGGTCCTCTGCTCGAAACTCACATCCAACATCAGCCACCAAGAGTGGCATGACTGGATTTCGCCCGCAGTCGGCTACATGACCCTTTGCCCCGACCTGCCGGTTCCGCAGTCATGACACAATCGTCGAAGCGACCGCGCCGACAGACATGTTCACCAACGTTCGTTTGGGATTCATTGCCGGAACGGCGGTTTCGCTTTCGGGGTCGGGGCAGCAAGGCGCCGTCGATCAGCGTTTCCTAGCCGTGCGCAGCGAGTTTGGCGCGAGTTGTCACAAATCGTGGCAACTCGGCCGTATTCGAACGTGTCGCCAGCGACGAACCGCCCCTGAGCTTTGGTGGCAGGTACAGGATTCGAACCTGTGAAGCTTTCGCGACGGATTTACAGTCCGCTCCCATTGGCCGCTCGGGCAACCTGCCGCCAGACAGGTTACAACGAACGGGTAGACAGGGCACAAACGGCTATCACCCGACGAAGGGACGGATGGGATGGCGGATTCATCGTTCGACATCGTCAGCAAGGTCGACCGGCAAGAGGTCGATAACGCGCTCAACCAGGCCGCCAAGGAGCTCGCGACCCGGTTCGACTTCCGCGGCACCGACACCAAGATCGTCTGGAAGGGCGACGAGGCCGTCGAACTGACATCGTCGACCGAGGAGCGCGTCAAAGCCGCCGTCGACGTCTTCAAGGAGAAGCTGATCCGCCGGGACATCTCGATGAAGGCCTTCGACGCCGGGGAGCCACAGGCGTCCGGCAAGACCTACAAGGTCACGGGCACCATCAAGCAAGGCATCAGCAGCGAGAACGCCAAGAAGATCACCAAGCTCATCCGCGATGAGGGACCGAAGAACGTCAAGACCCAGATCCAGGGCGACGAGGTCCGCGTGACCAGCAAAAAGCGTGACGATCTGCAGGCCGTCATCGCGATGCTGAAGAACGCCGACCTGGACGTTGCGCTGCAGTTCGTCAACTACCGATAGGCAATCGACCGGCGCGAGCGTAACGCCACGGCGGAAAAACGCGCCGATCTTCGCCGTGGCGTTGCGCTCGCGGCGCTAGTTTCGAAGCGAGGTTCGAGATGACCCTGAGTCCCCAGGCGGCCGATGACGTCGACGTCATCATCGTCGGCGCCGGCATCTCCGGCATCGACGCGGCCTATCGGATCTCCGAGCGCAACCCGGGCCTGACCTACCTGATCCTGGAGCGGCGCGCGCAGATCGGCGGCACCTGGGATTTGTTCCGCTACCCCGGGGTCCGCTCGGACAGCAGCATCTTCACCCTGTCCTTCCCGTTCGAGCCGTGGCCGCGGAAGGAAAACGTTGCCGACGGCGAGCACATCCGCGAGTACCTGATGGCAACCGCGCGCAAATATGGCATCGACCGCCACATCCGGTTCAACAGCTACGTCCGCTCGGCGGACTGGGATTCGTCCACCGACACCTGGACCGTCACCGCCGAAGAGGACGGCGCGCCCAAGCAGTACCGCGGCCGGTTCGTGTTCTTCGGTAGCGGCTACTACAACTACGACGAGGGCTATACCCCGGAATTGCCCGGCATCGAGCAGTTCGGCGGCGCCGTCATCCATCCGCAGCACTGGCCCGAAGACCTCGACTACACGGGCAAGAAGATCGTGGTGATCGGCAGCGGTGCCACCGCGGTGACGCTGATCCCGTCGCTGACGGACCGGGCCGCGAAGGTCACGATGCTGCAGCGCTCGCCGACCTACATCATGGCCGCGTCCAAGTACAGCAGGGTCGCCGCCGTTGTGCGAAAAGTCTTGCCGCGCAGGGCCGCCCACCTGGTGATCAGGATGCACAACGCACTGCTGGAAGCGATGATCTGGTTCTTGTCCCGCAAGACGCCCGGGCTGGTGAAGTGGCTGGCGCGACGCACGGCGATCAACTACCTGCCCGAGGGCTACGACGTCGACGTTCACTTCAAGCCGCGGTACAACCCGTGGGACCAGCGGATGTGCCTGATACCTGATGCCGACCTGTACACCGCGATCGCCGACGGCCGCGCCGAGGTGGTCACCGATCACATCGACCACGTCGACGCCGCCGGCATCGCGCTGCGATCCGGCGGCCACCTCGACGCGGACATCATCGTCACCGCGACCGGCCTGCAACTGCAGGCGCTCGGCGGCGCGGCAATCAGCTTGGACGGCACCGAGATCAAGCCGCAGGACCGCTTCGTCTACAAGGCGCACATGCTCGAAGAGGTGCCGAACCTGTTCTGGTGCGTGGGCTATACGAACGCGTCCTGGACGCTGCGCGCCGACATGACGGCGCGGACCACAGCAAAGCTGCTGGCGCACATGGCATCTCACGGTTACACCCACGCCTATCCGCACCGCGGCGAGGCAGAGATGCCCGAGAAACCGGCGTGGGACCTGCAGGCCGGCTACGTGCTGCGGTCGCTGCATGCGCTGCCCAAGTCGGGGACCAAGCGGCCGTGGAACGTACGCCAGAACTACTTCGCCGACGCCATCGTCTACCGGTTCGACCGCATCGAAGAGGCGATGGTTTTCGGCCGAGCGGGAGACCGCGCGCCCTTGGCGGGGTAGGCGCCCTTGGCCGGTTTCCGGCGTGGCGGACGTTCGGCTCCGCATTTCGCAGAAATGGGGTTCGGTGGGCGTCGGCTGCTGCGTGGGAGCAGCTGTCGCCGGGGCCGTATCAGGGCGCCGCCGAGGCACCTGCCCGGGCATGCTTCCTCCTTGCGGTCAAGACCTGTCCTTCGACCTTCAGCTAACCCGCACGGCGAGGGGTAGGGACCGAAGTCCCTGCCGGGAGGGTCATTGGTGAATTCCTTCTAAATCTCCGATGTCGCCAATACGCTGATCGCCATGGCATCTGAGAAGCGGGAACCCAAAGTCGTTGTCCTCGGTGGCGGTTCCTGGGGAACCACGGTGGCGTCAATCTGTGCGCGGCGGGGGCCGACCCTGCAGTGGGTGCGGTCCCAGGAGACCGCCGATGACATCAACGAGCATCACCGCAACACCGGCTATCTCGGAAAGGATGTCGTCCTCAGCGACACGCTTCGCGCGACCACCGATTTCGCGGAGGCGGCGAACTCCGCCGACGTCGTGGTCATGGGCGTGCCGTCACATGGTTTCCGCGGCGTGCTCACCGAACTGGCCAAGGAGCTGCGGCCGTGGGTGCCGGTGGTTTCGTTGGTCAAGGGCCTCGAGCAGGGCACCAACATGCGGATGTCACAGATCATCGAGGAGGTGCTGCCCGGTCATCCCGCGGGCATCCTGGCCGGCCCCAACATCGCCCGCGAGGTCGGTGAGGGGTACGCCGCTGCTGCGGTGCTGGCCATGCCGGACCAGCATCTTGCGACCCGCTTGTCGGGGTTGTTCCGCACCCGGCGCTTCCGGGTGTACACCAGCGACGACGTAGTCGGGGTGGAGATGGCCGGGGCATTGAAAAATGTCTACGCCATCGCGGTCGGCATGGGCTATTCGCTGGGCATCGGCGAAAACACCCGCGCATTGGTGATCGCCCGCTCGCTGCGGGAGATGACCAAGCTGGGCGTGGCCCTGGGCGGCGACCCCGAGACCTTCCCCGGCCTGGCCGGCCTTGGCGATCTGATCGTCACCTGCACCAGCCAACGCAGCCGCAACCGTCACGTCGGCGAACAACTGGGTGCCGGCAAGCCGATCGACGAGATCATCGCGTCGATGAACCAAGTCGCGGAGGGCGTCAAGGCTGCCAGCGTGATCATGGAGTTCGCTGGCGAATTCGGCCTCAACATGCCGATCGCCCGTGAGGTCGACGCGGTGATCAACCACGGCTCTACCGTCGAGCAGGCCTACAGCGGACTGATCGCCGAAGTTCCCGGACACGAGGTGCACGGCTCGGGCTTCTGAGTTCTCGCGGAACCGGTCGGGCCCACGACGCCGCGGAGCAGGCGATCGATGACTGGCAGCGCCAGCACGAGGCCGCGGGCGGCACCGTTCGGTTGCCTACCCGCCGCCTGATCCAATGCGGGCGCCAGAGCCGGCTTATCGTCCGGTACTGAAATCACCCCGCGCTATCGCCTCAAGCCGGCGGATGCGGTCCTCGATTGGCGGGTGAGTCGAGAACATCGATCCCATCCGCTCACCCGCGCGGAACGGGTTGGCGATCATCAGGTGGGCCTGGCTGGCCAGCTGCGGTTCCGGCGGCAGCGGGGCCGCCTGTACCCCGCCAGAGATCTTGCGCAGGGCCGACGCCAAGCCCAGCGGGTCGCCGGTCAACACGGCGCCCGAT
>NZ_JAFBAT010000125.1 GCF_019247615.1 Mycobacterium sp.
TCGACCAATCCCAGGCGGCCCACGCTGGGCAGCCTCGGTCGCTCGGTCACGGGTTTGGTCACGACCACGACGGTAGCGCACGTGCCGATCCGTCGAACCGACCCGCTTGTGGTCGGCTACAACGACAGGTAGGTGCTCAGCTCATACGGCGTGACGTTGCTGCGGTAGTTCGCCCACTCCGCGCGCTTGTTGCGCAGAAAGAAGTCAAACACGTGCTCGCCCAACGCTTCCGCGACGAGTTCGGATGACTCCATCGACCGAAGCGCGCTGTCGAGGCTGGTCGGCAGCTCGCGATATCCCATCGCGAGCCGTTCCTCGGGTGTGAGGTCCCAAACGTTGTCCTCGGCCTGCGGCCCCAGCACGTAGTTTTTCTCCACCCCCCGCAGCCCGGCGGCCAGCAGGACGGCGAACGCCAAGTACGGGTTGCACGCCGAGTCAGGGCTGCGCACCTCGATCCGCCGGGACGACGTCTTGTGCGGTGTGTACATCGGCACCCGCACCAGGGCGGACCGGTTGGCCGCGCCCCACGACGCATTGGTCGGTGCCTCACCGCCCTGGACCAACCGCTTATAGGAGTTGACCCACTGATTGGTGACCGCGCTGATCTCGGAGGCGTGCTCCAGGATCCCTGCGATGAACGACTTGCCCACGTCCGACAGCTGCAACGGATCGTCGGGGCTGTGAAAGGCGTTGACTTCGCCCTCGAACAGGCTCATGTGCGTGTGCATCGCCGAGCCGGGATGCTCCGCGAAAGGCTTGGGCATGAACGACGCTCGCGCGCCGTTCTCGATCGCGACCTCCTTGATGACGTAGCGAAACGTCATCACGTTGTCTGCCATCGACAGCGCGTCGGCAAAGCGCAGGTCTATCTCTTGCTGGCCCGGCGCGCCCTCGTGGTGGCTGAACTCCACGGAGATGCCCATGAATTCCAGGGCCTCGATCGCGTCGCGACGGAAGTTCGACGCGGTGTCGTGCACCGCCTGGTCGAAATAGCCGGCACTGTCGACGGGAACGGGCCTCGACCCGTCGTTCGGGCCGGGCTCCAACAGGAAGAATTCGATCTCGGGATGCACATAGCAGGAGAAACCGAGATCATTGGCCTTGTGTAGCTGCCGGCGCAACACATGCCGTGGGTCCGCCCACGACGGCGAGCCGTCGGGCATGGTGATGTCGCAGAACATCCGCGCCGAGTGGTGATGCCCGGAACCGGTGGCCCAGGGCAGCACCTGGAACGTCGACGGATCCGGGTTTGCCACGGTGTCGGATTCCGAGACCCTCGCGAAGCCTTCGATCGAGGAACCGTCGAAGCCGATGCCCTCCTCGAACGCGCCCTCGAGCTCGGCGGGGGCGATGGCGACCGACTTCAGGTAACCGAGCACATCCGTGAACCAGAGCCGCACGAACCGGATATCCCGTTCCTCCAGCGTGCGAAGGACGAATTCCTTCTGTCGATCCATAACCCGACAGTAGGCAACACCTGTTAAATCCGTGTTACCGACTCCCGCTCAGAACCGTTGCGGGCCCTCCGGGCAATGACGCCCGGGCCGGCTCCGGGCGCGGCACCCTAAGAACGGCACCGCAACGACGCGGGCGGCAACGTCGCCGCGACGAAATAGCGCACCACCGCCGCGTCCACACACTGGTCCCCGTTGAACACCGCGGTGTGCTGGGTCCCGTCGTAGGTGATCAGAGGGGCGCCGAGCTGGCGGGCCAGGTTCACGCCGGCCTGATACGGGGTCGCGGGATCGTGCGTGGTAGAGACGACGACGACCTTGCCTGGCGCGGCGGGGGGCGCGGCGTGCGGTCGCGACGTGGCGGGCACCGGCCACAGCGCGCATAGGTCGCGCGGGGCATTTCCGGTGAACTGCCCGTAACTCAAGAATGGCGCGGCCTGACGGATCCGTTGGTCCGCGGATATCCATGTCGCCGTATCCCGCGGCGTCGGCGCGTCGACACAGCGAACGGCGTTGAACGCGTCCTGGTCGTTGCCGTAGTGGCCGTTTTTATCACGGTTTTCGTAATCGTCGGCGAGCGATAGCAAGTCACCGGCGTCGGTGCCGCGCGCCAGCCCGAGCAGGCCACTGGTCAAGTACTTCCAATGCTGCGGAGTGTAAAGCGCGTTGATGGTGCCGGTGGTGGCGTCGGCGTAGCTCAGGCCGCGCGGATCCGCCGTCCGGGCCGGTTTGGCGACCAACGGGTCGATCAAGGCGTGGTAGCGATTCACGAATTGAGCCGGGTCGGTGCCCAGCGGACAGGCCACCGAGCGGGCGCAATCCGCGGCGTAGTCGTTGAAAGCCGTTTGGAATCCGGCCATTTGGTTAACGTTTTCCTCGACCGGGCCCACGGTAGGGTCAATCGCACCGTCGAGGACCATCGACCGGACGTGGGCGCCGAACGCCTCGAGGTAGGCGGTGCCCAGCTCGGTGCCGTAGCTATACCCGAGGTAGTTGATCTGGTCCTCTCCCAGCGCCTGGCGGACCATGTCCATGTCTTTGGCACCGGAAGCCGTGCCGACGTTCGCCAGAAAGCCGGTCCCCATCCGGTCAACGCATTGCTGCGCCAACTGCCGGTAGAGCTGCTCGATGTGCGCCACCCCGCCCGGGCTGTAGTCGACCATCGGTTCGCGCCGGAACGCGTCGAATTCGGCGTCGGTGCGGCACCGCAGTTGCGGGGTGGAGTGGCCCACGCCGCGGGGGTCGAACCCGACCAGGTCGAAGTCGCGGGTGATCTCGCTGTTTCCCAAGTCCGCGGCGAGTCCGGCCACCATCTCCACCGCGGATGCCCCGGGGCCGCCCGGGTTAACCATCAGCGTCCCCGTCCGCCGCCCGCTCGCGGGAACCCTTATCACCGCCAGCTTGGCTTGTGTCCCACCGGGATTGGCGTAGTCGACGGGGACGGACACGGTGGTGCACTGCGCGCTGGGTACGTCGCTGGCGTCGGCCAGGAATTGTCCGCAGCTGCCCCAGTTTTGCGACCGCGTTGAAGCAGCCGCCGGCGGGGCCGGGCTCGGGGTCTGGCCGGCACCGGGTTCCGGCGTTGCCGCGGCGACGGGCAGAGACGATTGCGCGCCGAGCAACAGTCCGAGCGACACCAGCGCCGAGCTCATTGGTCTCAGGCGCGACATGGCAGTCATCGTTGCAGCCGCGAGTACCTGTAAAAGCGCGAAAAGGTCACGCCTTGATCTCGCTCGGCGTGTCGGCGAGTGTGTACTCAGAGCGATGTTCCTGCGAGACTTTCGCACTACGAACACGCTCGGCGTTGCCAGCCCGCCGAAACGCGGCCGATGATGCCGCCGGGCGTGTCCTCGACGGTGACCCGCACGTTGAGCCAACCCAACTCCGTGAGGGCTTCCGCGCGTCGAATGTCCCTATTGAATCGCCTCCGATCCGTGCGGTGGTGGTCACCTTCGTACTCGACGGCCAACTTGAGGTCCTGCCAGCCCATATCGAGAACCCCTACCAGCGCGCCGTATTCGTCGTACACCGGGATCTGGGTTTGAGGCCGCGGAAACCCAGCGCGGATCAAGAGCAGGCGTAACCATGTCTCGCAGGGCGACTCGGCACCGGGATCGACGAGTGATAGTGCTTCCCGCGCACGCCGGATGCCGCGGCGACCGCGGTAGCGCTCGGCGAGAATCTCGGCCTCGATCGTCTTGAGCTCGGTTGCGCGGGGAGCGCATCGATGGCCGCGACAGCCTTGCCGACCGGGTAGCGGCATGCGAGGTCGAGCGCCGTTCGGGCGGGCGTCGTCACGGGCACGCCGCCGATGAGTTGTATCTCGTCTTCGGCAACACGGTCCGACCAGGTGCGGATGCCGCTGGGCGGCCGACGATAGTCGTAGAGCAACTCCGCCGACGCGCGATCGTCGACCCATTTCGCGCCGTGCAGCGCCGACGCCGAGCAACCGGCGACGACGCCCCGGCGGCCCGACCACAACCAGGCCGCATGGCACGCAATGTGCTGTGCGCTCGGTGCGGGCCCCGACATAGACGCCCGGATGGATCGCGAAGTATCGGCTGCGCAGCGCGTACTTGGTGACGGCGCCGGACGCGACCGCCACGCTGCCAATGAATGGGTCGCTCATGCGGGCAAGTGTGCGGAATGCCTCCGACAGGGGCGCCCATCGTGTACTGAGCGCGAAAATGTTGCGGTTCTTTCGCACCCGGCGCACGCTCGGCAAGCGGGTTTAGGGCGACACCTCTAACACTTCGCGCCCCTCGGGGGCGTGTTGCCAGCGATCAGGTACGCCGTCACGTAGTCGTCGATACAGTTGTCGCCCTGGAAAACCACCGTGTGCTGGGTTCCGTCGAAGGTGAGCAGCGACCCCCGCAGCTGATCCGCCAAATCCACCCCGGCCTTGTACGGCGTCGCGGGATCGTGGGTGGTCGACACGACCACGGTCGGCGCCAGTCCGGGCGCGGCTACGGCATGCGGCTTGCTCGTGGGCGGCACGGGCCAGAACGCGCAGGTGCCCAGCGGCGCGTCGCCGGTGAACTGCCCGTAGCTCATGAACGGGGCGATCTCGCGGGAGCGGCGGTCTTCGTCAATCACCTTGGCGCGGTCGGTGATCGGGGGCTGGTCGACGCAGTTGATCGCCACCCGAGCGTCGGTGGCGTTCG
>NZ_JAFBAT010000173.1 GCF_019247615.1 Mycobacterium sp.
GCCTCCCAGGCCGCCGCCGCATCCAACATCGGTGCCGAACCCGCACCGGCAAACATCCGCGCCGAATTGATCTCTGGCGGCATCGTCAAAAAGCTCATAACCGTTGACCTCCCGTACACCTCAACCGGACCCCCGCTGCGACACGCAGATAAAGCCTGCGTGGCCCGCCATGTCACCACTTCGTCACACGCGAGCAGTTCGCTGCATCAGGAACAGTACGACGGTTCCGCAGCGTCCGGGCGGATTTTGCGAAAAATCTCGAAACGGTCTTTCCGCCGGTCGGCCAGATCGACGATCTGGTGGTCCCGCACGGCAGGCGCCGTGGTTCCGCCGCGCACATATCCGGTCCGCCATCCTCGCTGATGGCCGAGCAAGCGCTTGGTTGATACCCTGATCGGGTGGAGCGGGCGACCGGCCAGGCGAACAGCCGGCGAGACGAGTTGCTGGCGCTCGCCGCGGCCATGTTCGCCGAGCGCGGATTGCGCGCCACCACCGTGCGCGACATCGCCGACGGCGCCGGCATCCTGTCCGGCAGCCTGTATCACCATTTCTCGTCGAAAGAGGAGATGGTCGACGAGTTGTTGCGCAGCTTTCTGGACTGGCTGTTCGCCCGCTATCGCGAGATCGTGGACAGCGAGGCCAATCCGCTGGAGCGGCTCAAGGGGCTGTTCATGGCGTCGTTCGAGGCGATCGAGCATCGGCATGCGCAGGTCGTCATCTATCAGGATGAGGCCAAACGGCTGTTGTCGCAGTCCCGGTTCTCTTACATCGAGGACATGAACCGCCAGCAGCGCAAGATGTGGGTCGAGGTGCTCAATCAGGGCATCGATGAGGGCTACTTCCGGCCGGACCTCAACGTCGACCTTGTCTACCGTTTCATCCGGGACACCACATGGGTGTCGGTGCGTTGGTATCAACCCGGCGGACCGCTCACCGCAGAGCAGGTGGGTCAGCAGTATCTCGCCATCCTGCTGGGCGGAATTACGAAAGAAAAAGAAGAAGGAGTCTGAAAGATGGCAGAGGCGTACGTCATCGACGCTGTACGTACCGCGGTCGGCAAGCGCAATGGCGCATTGGCCGGGATGCATCCCGTCGACTTGGGTGCCGTCGGGTGGCGCGGACTCCTGGACCGCGTCGACGTCGACCCCGCCGCCGTCGACGACGTAATCGCCGGTTGCGTCGACGCCATCGGGGCGCAGGCGGGCAACATCGCCCGGCTCTCGTGGCTGGCCGCCGGCTATCCCGAAGAGGTTCCCGGCGTAACCGTGGATCGGCAGTGCGGCTCCAGCCAACAGGCGATTTCGTTTGGCGCGCAAGCCATCATGGCCGGCACGGCCGATCTGATTGTGGCCGGCGGCGTGCAGAACATGAGCCAGATCCCGATCTCGTCGGCGATGACGGTCGGCGAGCAGTTCGGGTTCACCTCGCCGACCAACGAGTCCAAGCAGTGGCTGCACCGGTACGGCGATCAGGAGATTTCGCAGTTCCGGGGTTCGGAGCTGATCGCCGAGAAGTGGAATCTGTCACGCGAAGAGATGGAGCGGTACTCGCTGACAAGCCACGAGCGCGCGTTCGCGGCGATCCGGAGTGGCCACTTCGAAAACGAAATCGTCACGGTGGAAACTGACGCCGGCCCGTTCCGAATCGACGAGGGTCCGCGCGAGTCCTCGCTCGAGAAGATGGCCGGCCTGAAGCCACTGGTCGAGGGCGGCCGGCTGACCGCGGCAATGGCCAGCCAGATTTCCGACGGCGCCAGCGCGGTGCTGCTGGCCTCCGAGCAGGCGGTCAAGGACCATGGCCTGACGCCGCGCGCGCGCATCCACCACATCAGCGCCCGCGCCGCCGATCCGGTGTTCATGCTGACCGGGCCCATACCCGCCACTCGCTACGCGCTGGACAGGACCGGGCTATCCATCGAGGACATCGACACCGTCGAGATCAACGAAGCCTTCGCCCCGGTCGTGCTGGCATGGCTCAAGGAGATCAAGGCCGACCCCGAGAAGGTCAACCCCAATGGCGGCGCGATCGCGCTCGGTCACCCGCTGGGTGCGACGGGCGCCAAGCTGTTCACCACCATGCTCAACGAACTCGAGCGCATCGGCGGCCGCTACGGGCTGCAGACGATGTGCGAGGGCGGCGGCACGGCCAACGTCACGATCATCGAGCGGCTCTAGTCGGTGGTCTTCCAGCGAATATGAGCCCGCGGTGCCTCTGCTGCGGTGAGTGATCAGGCGGGGGCCGCAAGTGAAAATATGCTTCCATTTCATTTTCGGATAGCCCACCTCCGGCGTAGTGTTTGGTATCGCAAACCAGCCGAATAGGAGTAGCAAGATGCGAACGAGAATCGCTGCCGTCTTCGCTGCCGCCCTTGTCTTCACGGTGGCTCCGCCCGCGCACGCCGCCCAAACTCCTTACCATCCCGTGGTTCCGCCGACCCCTGGGACAGCGGCCACGGTGCAGCCGCTGGCCTGTGACGGAACCACCGGCGACCACGGCTGCGGTCCGGGATGGTACTGGCGCAATGGCGACCGCGGTTGGGCTTGCTACCCCTGCAATTAACTCGCCTCAGGTAGCCAGTACCAAAGCGATTCCGCCGAGGGCCAGCAGCCAACTGGCGAAACTGCCCACCAGGAAGTACTCGGTCACCTCGTCGATGCCGACCTCGCCGGGGCAATTTTTCTGGGCGTTCAATTCCGGGAACCGGATGATGCCCTTGGCGGCGACGACGGCGCTGGCCGCGGCCACC
>NZ_JAFBAT010000016.1 GCF_019247615.1 Mycobacterium sp.
GCGATGCGGCGGTTCGGCTCCGACAAGCCCGACCTGCGGTTCGGCCTGGAGCTCGTCGAGTGCACGAAATTCTTCTCCGACACCACGTTTCGCGTGTTCCAGGCGCCGTACGTCGGTGCGGTGGTGATGCCCGGCGGTGCGTCGCAGCCGCGGCGCACGCTGGACGGCTGGCAGGAGTGGGCGAAGCAGCGCGGGCACCGGGGGCTGGCCTACGTGCTGGTGGGGGACGACGGTGACCTCGGCGGTCCGGTGGCCAAGAACCTGAGCGACGCCGAACGCGCCGGCTTGGCCGCGCATGTCGGGGCCCGGCGCGGGGATTGCATCTTTTTCTCGGCGGGCCCGCCGAAGTCGTCTCGGGCACTGCTGGGCGCCGCGCGCGGCGAGATCGCCAAGCGGCTCGACATGATCGACCCCGATGCGTGGGCGTTCGTCTGGGTTGTCGACCCGCCGCTGTTCGAGCCCGCCGAGGAGGCGACCGCGGCCGGCGACGTGGCGGTCGGCGCGGGGGAGTGGACGGCGGTCCACCACGCGTTCACCTCACCCAAGCCGGAGTTCGAAGAGTTGGTCGACCAAGATCCCGGCGGCGTGTTGGCCGACGCCTACGACATCGTCTGCAACGGCCACGAGATCGGCGGCGGTTCGATCCGTATCCACCGCCGCGACATCCAGGAGCGGGTGTTCGCGGTGATGGGCCTAAACAAGGCCGAAGCGGAGGAAAAGTTCGGATTCCTGTTGGAGGCCTTCATGTTTGGCGCACCCCCGCACGGCGGGATCGCCTTTGGCTGGGACCGGATCATCGCGCTGCTCGCCGGGATGGACTCCATCCGCGAGGTGATCGCGTTCCCGAAGACGGGCGGCGGCGTCGACCCGCTCACCGAAGCCCCCGCCCCGATCACCGCGCAGCAGCGCAAGGAGTCCGGAATAGACGCCAAGCCGAAATCGGTTGAGCAGGCATGACCGAACAGACAAACGTGAACGATTTCAACCAGGGCATCATCGACGAGTTCCGGGCCAACGGCGGCAAGGTCGGCGGCCAGTTTGAGGGCGCGAACCTGTTGCTGCTGCACACGACCGGCGCCAAGTCGGGCCGGCCCCGGGTGAACCCGCTGGCCTATTTCCGTATCGACGGCAAGCTGATCATCGTCGGATCGTTCGCCGGCGCTCCCGTCAACCCGGCCTGGGTACACAATCTGCGGACCAATCCGGCTGCACACGTCGAGGTGGGCAGCGACGAGTTCGACGTGACGGCTCGCGAGCTCCCGTCGGCCGAACGTGACGAGCTTTTCCCCAAGATCACCGCGTTGGCGCCGGGCTTCGCCGAATACCAGACCAAGACCAGCCGGGTGATTCCGCTGTTCGAGTTGCAGCGGGTCTAGCTTAGGCACGTGAGCTCCTCGCTGCAGATATTGCCGTCTGCGGCGAGGAACTTCGCGCGTGCGGGCTTAAAGCGGCTGGGCGCGGTGTGGTTCACCCTCGTGCAGACCTCGGTCGCGTCGGGCCTTTCCTGGTACCTCGCGCACGACGTGCTTGGTCACCCGCAACCGTTTTTCGCGCCGATCGCCGCCGCGGTGTGCTTGTCGATCAGCAACGTGCTGCGCGCTCAACGCGCCGTCCAGATGATGATCGGTGTGACGGTCGGAATCGGCGCGGGCACCTTGGTGCAGGAACTGCTCGGTCCCGGCGCCGTATCCCTGGCGGTCGCCGCCCTGATCGCGTTGGTCGTAGCCGTGTTCATCGGTCATGGGTTCATCGGGCAGGGCATGATGTTCGCCAACCAGACCGTCGTGTCGGCGATCCTCGTGCTGGCCCTCTACCGCACCAACGTGGGCCTCGAACGGCTATATGACTCGTTGATCGGCGGCGTCATGGCCATCCTGTTCGCGGTCCTGCTGTTCCCCGCCAACCCCCTGCAGTTATTGGGCGGCGCGCGCATCGCGGTGCTGGGCGTCGTGCAAGGTGTGCTGTCGCGCACCGCCGAGCTCGCCGCGGGACGACGGGAGGCCCCGGCCGACTGGCCGCTGTCGGCCGTCGATCGGGTGCACGAACAACTCGGCGAGCTCGTTCAGGCGCGCGCCACCGCCCGGCACGCCGTCCGCATCGCGCCGCGGCGATGGGGCATGCGCGCCTCCGTGCGCGCCGCGGACCATCAGGCAGTGCATGTGGCCCTGTTCGCCGGCTCCGTGTTGCAGCTGGCCCGTGCCGTCCGGGCCGAAGACCCACGGGTGCACGTCACGTTGGTCCAGCTGGCGGCGGCCACCGCCCTCGCCGAGTCCGATCCCACCGGGGCGTCCGCCTACGCCGCCGCGGCGCGCCGCACCGCCTCGGAGCTGGAGTCGGACGCCCGCGAGCGAGCGGACATGGTGCTCGCCGATGTCGCCCGGTCCTGCGTCGACGACCTGGAGCGGGTCATCGAGCTGCGCTCACAGTGAATCGGCCAGGAACTCCTCGACGAGCTTCCTGGGTGCCTGCGTCAGCCACGCCTCGGTGATCAGCTCCTCGAGTCCCGGGACTCCGATCTCGGCCAGCCTGATCAGTACCGCGGGATAGCCGTCGAAATGCGGGGTGGTGAAGTAGATCGTGGGCTCGTCGGCGATCAACGCGTACTTGACGCCCTCGTCGGACACCCGCACCGCGAGGATGTCGCCCTCGGGCGGCTCCACCCCGCTATGCGCCAGCGCCTCGCGGTCCGACGGGCGCAGCGGCCGCTCCCACGCCAGCAACTTCTTGCCGACCCGCCAGTCGTGCGGTGACGGCTCGGAGGTGAGTGCCAGCTCACCGACGATGCGGGCGACGTCGCGCCACGTGGCCACATGTCGATTGTGCGCTCAGACCGGCCGTTTGTGGTGTGATCAGGCGGTGGAAGCGCAAACGGCGTTGCCAGAAACCCAGGCCCGCCGCCACCGGGTCACCCATCGCACCCAGTACCGCTACTCCGACGTCGTGACGAGCTCATACGGGCGCGGATTCCTCACCCCGCGCGACTCGTTGCGGCAGCGTTGCGTCGCGCATCGGCTGACCATCGAGCCGGCGCCCGCCGACAGTTCCACCAGCGTCGACAGCTACGGCAACATCAGCTCGTATTTTCACGTCACCGAGCCGCACCAGACCCTGACGATCATCAGCGACTCCATCGTCGACGTCTATCCGCCGCCGCCCGCGCGGTACACCAGCGGACCGGCGGTACAACCGTGGGAGGCCGCCCGCCCGGCCGGGCGCCGGGGAGCGCTCGCGACCGAGTTCGCGCTCGACCTCAACCCTCCCGAGATCACCGACGAGGTCCGCGACTATGCCGCCCCCAGCTTCGTGCCGGGACGCCCGTTGGTCGACGTGCTGCGCGACCTCGCGTCGCGGATTTACGCCGACTTCACCTACCGGTCGGGGGCCACGACGATTTCCACCGGTGTCAGCGAGGTTCTGGCGGCGCGGGAAGGGGTATGTCAGGACTTTGCGCGGCTGGCGATCGCCTGCCTGCGTGCCAACGGTCTGGCGGCCAGCTACGTCTCCGGTTATCTGGCCACGGACCCGCCACCGGGAAAGGATCGGATGATCGGCATCGACGCGACCCACGCGTGGGCCGGGGTGTGGACCCCGCAGGAGCCCGGCAACTTCGAGTGGCTGGGGCTCGATCCGACGAACGACCAGTTGGTCGACGAGCGGTACATCATCGTCGGACGCGGACGCGACTACGCCGACGTGCCGCCGCTGCGGGGCATCATCTACACCAACTCCGAGCAGAGCGTGATCGATGTGGCCGTCGACGTGGTGCCCTACTCGGACACTGAAGGGGTCGAAGGGGACTCCTGGCATGCGTGACTTCCACTGCCCGAACTGTGGCCAGCGCCTGGCCTTCGAGAACTCGGAGTGCCTGTCGTGCGGCAGCTCGTTGGGGTTCTCCCTCGAGCAGATGGCGCTGCTGGTGATCGCCAAGGGCGATGACAGCGAGCACGCCGGCGCCGTCGACGCCAACGAGTACCAGCTGTGCGCCAACCTTCATCTCGCGGAATGCAATTGGCTCGTCCCCCGCAACGATTCCGGCAGGCTGTGCACGTCGTGCGCGCTCACGCTGGAGCGGCCCAACGACAACGACACCGACGGGCTGGCCGCCTTCGCCCGCGCGGAGGCGGCCAAGCGGCGGCTGGTCGCCGAGCTGCACGAGCTGAAGTTGCCGATCGTCGGCCGCGATAGCGATCCGGACTACGGGCTGGGCTTCCGCCTGCTGTCCAGCGCGCACGAGAAGGTGTTCACCGGCCACGAGGACGGCGTCATCACACTGGATTTGGCCGAAGGCGACGACGTCCACCGCGAGCAGCTTCGGGTGGAGATGGACGAGCCCTACCGCACGCTGCTCGGGCACTTCCGGCACGAGGTCGGGCACTACTACTTCTACCGGCTGATCAGCCCGTCGAGCGACCATCTGGCGCGGTTCAACGAGCTGTTCGGCGACCCCGACGCCGACTATCAGGAGGCGCTGGACCGGCACTACCGCGACGGCGCGCCGGAAGGCTGGCAGGAAAGCTTCGTCTCGTCGTACGCGACGATGCACCCCGCCGAGGACTGGGCCGAGACGTTCGCCCACTACCTGCACATCCGCGACACCCTGGACACCTCGGCGTGGTGCG
>NZ_JAFBAT010000033.1 GCF_019247615.1 Mycobacterium sp.
CACGGCGATCAACAGCACAACGCCCGGCACATAGTCGAGGGGCCGGGTGCTGGTGAACGCCGTTTCGGCAGCTGTTTCGTCGGGTTCGACGCGAACCGTGCTGATGCCGGTCACCAGGGAACCTTCGGGAGCACGTCAGCGACCGCCAGCGCGACAATAACCCCAGCGACCAGGGTCGCCCACCAATCGTCACTGACTCGCTCCAGCCAACCACGCCACTGCGGTGTACCTTGATCTGCCACGACACAATGATGGCGTGACCGACGCCGGCGGACCAAGTGATCGGCTCGCGGTGAATTTAGTCGAGTGCCGTCGGCGCAGCCCTATCGGCTCGGCATGGAGTCGGCGGCGTGCTGGTCGAAGTTTGTCTGGTCGGCGGGCGCTTCGCAGCAGCAGGGCTGCCCGCCGTCGTGCGACCATCGCCACAACATGGTCCCGCGCTTGCGCATGAGGTGCTGCACGTAAACCTTGTCGCGCTGCTCCCGGGAAAACGCCAAGTCCAGGTTGATGGGCAAACCCGCCCATTTCACCTGACCCGACGCAGACGCTTGGTCATCATTTGCGCCATCATTCACCGGGCGACCGTGCACCGGGCATACGGTCTTCGTGAATCCGTCGAATTCCTTGCCCTCGCGAGCCACCTACGTCACTCCTTCAGGTGCGCGACCTAACGAATGAATGGTGCGACGGAGATGTTTCAGCGGATGATGCGCTACGTTTCCGCCGCATTACGGCTCGCGACAAGGGCTGGCGACGGCTCAGTAGACGTCGCGGTGATAGCGCTTGTCGTCGCTCAGTGACTGGATGTACGCCCGCGCCCCATCGCGGTCGAGGTTGCCGTGTTCGGCGGCGATATCGCAGAGCGCCCGGTCGACATCCTTCGCCATGGGATCGGCGTTGCCGCAGACATACACGTGTGCGCCGTCCTGCAGCCAGCGCCACAGCTCGGGCCCACGCTTGCGCATCAGGTGCTGCACGTACACCTTGTCCGGCTGGTCCCGGGAGAACGCCAGATCCAGCTCGGTGAGCAACCCGTCGGCATGCATCTGCTCGATCTCGTCGCGGTAGTAATAATCGCTCGCGGCGTGCTGTTCGCCGAAGAACAGCCAATTTGGGCCCGGGTGGCCGAGGGCCCGACGTTCCTGCAGAAACCCGCGGAATGGTGCGATCCCGGTCCCCGGACCGATCATGATCATCGGCGTGTCCGGATCGCTGGGCGGGCGGAAATTGCTCGACGGCTGAAGATACACGGCGACGCGATCGCCGGGGGAGCGGTCGGCAAGGTAGGTCGAGCACACCCCGCGGCGCGCGACGCCCCGGAAGTCGTAGCGCACCGGCGAGACCGTCAGGTGAACTTCCGCCGGACACACTTTGGGGCTGGACGAGATCGAGTACAGCCGCGGCCGAAGGCGTTTGAGGACCCTCAGCCACTCGTGTGCCGACGCGGAGACCGGCAACTGCGCCAGGAGGTCGATGGATTGGCGGCCCCAAGCCCAATCGCGCAGCGCCGCTTTGCTTTCGGGCTTCAGTAGCTCGGCCAGTTTCGCGTCGCCGGTGCGCTCCTGCACAAAACGCACCAGATCCCGGCTGATGTGGGCGATCTCTATTCGCTCGGTGAGCGCCGAGCGCAGCGACATCAGACCATGCTCGCCCACTTCGACGGGGGTCTGCCCGTCCAGTCCGGTGACGGCCAGCCATTCGTCGACCAGCCGGTCGCTGTTGCGCGGCCACACCCCGAGCGCGTCCCCCGCCGCGTAGCTGATCGTGCCTTCTGGCAATCGAAACACCAACTGCCGCACGTCTTTCGCGGATTGCGGACGCCCCAGCTTGATGTTGCGGGCCATGTCGGTGATCAGGGGTTGTTTCTTGGTGTACCCGATCGCCGGGGACCCGATGGTCGGCCGAGCCGTGGCGGGCACCGCGTATGCCGCCGCCGCCCCACCGCCGGCAGCGCGAACCGGTGCCGGCTTGCGGGGCAGCGCCTGGATGACCGCGGCCAGCCACTCCGCCGCGGGGCCTTCGTAGTCCGGTTCGCAGTCCACGCGGTGGAGCATCCGGGCGGCCCCCAGCTCGGCGAGGCGCTCGTCGAGTTTGCGCCCGTGACCGCAGAAGTCGCCGTAGTTGGAGTCGCCCAGCGCGAGAACGGCGTACCGGGTGTCGGCGAGTCTTGGTGAGCTGTCGGAATTCAGCGTCCGCCACAGGCCGGCGCCGTTGTCCGGTGGTTCGCCGTCGCCGGTGGTGCTGGTGATCAGCAGCAGTTCGCGCGTCGCCGGAAGCTGCGCCACCGGGAAGTCGTCCATGCTGTGCAGCGCCACCGGCAGGTCGGCCCCGCGCAATTGTGCGGCGATATGGCCGGCGAGCTCCTCCGCGTTACCGGTCTGGGAGGCCCAGAGAACAACGATCGGCGGTCGCTCTGGTACCGGCGGACCCCCTGCGCCCGTTAGTCTCTCGACGGTGGGCTGGGGTGGTGCGGTTGCCTCGGTGCGCGCAAACAGCCCGGCGAGCAGGCCGTCGACCCATAGCCGCGTGTTGGTGTCGAATGGGGCGCTTTGGGGCAGCGTCGGCACCCCGGCGGTGCGGCGGCCGGCTTCCGA
>NZ_JAFBAT010000026.1 GCF_019247615.1 Mycobacterium sp.
AAGGAAGCGAGCCGGGCTGCGCAGCGACATCCCGCGCTCGTTGCTCGACGTGCTCATCGCCGCGCGCCACCCCTCGTTAGGGGTGCCGATGACATCCCGATCGGGAACGAAGACGTCGTCGAGGAAGATCTCACCGAAGCCGGTGTCACCGCCGAGCTGGGTGATGGGCCGCACGGTGACGCCCTGGGCCTTCAGCTCGAACATGAGGTACGTCAGGCCGTTGTGCCGCTCGGCCGCGGGGTCGGACCGGAACAACCCGAATCCCATTTCGGCGAACGGCGCCCGCGAGCTCCAGATCTTTTGCCCGTTGAGCAGCCAGCCGCCGTCGGTCTTGGTCGCGGTGGACCGCAGCGACGCCAGGTCGCTGCCGGATTCTGGCTCCGACCAGGCCTGCGCCCAAATCTGTTCGCCGCTGGCCATTTTCGGCAGGATGCGGTCCAGCTGCTCCGCGGTGCCGTGCGCGAACAGCGTCGGGGCCAGCATCGAGGTGCCGTTGGCGCTGGCGCGGCCCGGGGCACCCGCGCCAAAGTACTCCTCCTCGAACACCACCCAATGCAGCAGCGGGGCATCGCGGCCGCCGTACTTCTTCGGCCAGGTGATCACCGACAGACCGGCGTCGAACAGCACCCTGTCCCACCGCCGGTGCTGCGCAAAGCCTTCGGCGTTGTCGTAGGACTTGGTGGGAATCGACTCGGCATTGGCCGCCAAGAAGTCCCGCACCTCGGCCCGGAAGGCGGTTGTTTCTTCGTCCAGTTTCAGGTCCAACTCAGCCCAGCTCCCGAAGTTGTCGTTTGAGCACCTTGCCGCCCGCGTTGCGCGGCAACGCGTCGACAAACCGTACCGACCGCGGCACCTTGAAATTCGCCAAATGCTTACGGCTGTAAGTGATCAATGATTCCTCGTCGAGCTCGGAACCGGGCCGGGCCACCAGGAACGCCCGGCCCACCTCGCCCAGCCGCTCGTCGGGAACCCCGATCACCGCCACGTCGAGCACCCCCTCGATCCGCGCCAGCACCTGCTCGACCTCGGCGGGGTAGACGTTGAATCCGCCACAGATGTACATGTCCTTGAGCCGGTCGGTGATGCGCAGGTTGCCGGCCTCGTCCACGGTGCCGATGTCGCCGGTGTGCAGCCAGCCGTCGGTGTCGATGGCCGCGGCGGTGGCCTCTGGATCGTCGAGGTAGCCCAGCATCACGTTCGGTCCACGCAACAGCACCTCACCCTCGGTGGAACCCGGTGATGAGCCGGCGCCGATGCGCAATTCAAAGTCGGCGAACGGGCGCCCGCACGTGGTGGCGACGGTGACCGCGTCGTCGTCGGGCCGGCACATGGTCCCCATGCCGTTGGCTTCGGTCAGCCCGTACGCCGTCAGCACGATGTCGATGTCCAGTTCGGACTGCATGCGTTCAACCAGCACGACCGGCACGGTGGCCGCCCCGGTCACCGCGAACCGCAGCGAGCTCAGGTCGTAGTCGTGGCGCGCCGGGTGATCGAGCAGGCTCTGGTAGATGGTGGGCGGCCCCGGTAAGACGGTAATGCGGTGATGCTGGATCGCCTGCAGAGCCCTCAGTGGGTCGAAGGTCAGGTGTGGGATCAGCGTCGCGCCGGTCTGCAGGCAGGCCAGGATCCCGGCCTTGTAGCCGAAGTTGTGGAAGAACGGATTGATGCACAGGTAGCGGTCGTCACTGGTGATCTTCCCGTTGGCAGCCCACGACGCCGAGGCCGACAGGGATTGTCGGTGCGCGCAGAGCACCCCTTTGCTGCGGCCGGTGGTGCCGGAAGTGAACAGGATGTCGCTGACGTCGTCGGGGTGGACGGCGGACGCCCGCGCGGCGACGGCCTCGGTGTCGCAAGCGGCGGACATGAACTCGTCCCAGGTCCCGTCCGGCGCCTCGATCGGCACCCGCACGATGTGCCGCAACGCGGGCAGGGCGCCGCGGTCCAACCCAGCGACGCGGTCGGCGCCGAGGAATCGACCCATCGCGAACAACACCGGAGCACGGGTGCGGGCCAGGATGTCGCCGGCCTCCTCGGCGGTGTAGCGGGTGTTCAGCGGCACCATCGCGGCGCCGGCGTGGTGGATCGCGAGGCAGGCGACCACCCAGTGCCAGGTGTTCGGCGACCAGATGGCCACCCGGTCGCCGGCCTGGACGCCGAGGGCGATGAGCGCGGCCGCCGCCCGGTGAACCTCGTCGCGCAGGGCGGCGGACGTGAAGGACCGCTCATCGGTGGTCAAGACCTCCTGGTCGGGAAGCCGGCGTGCCAAGCGATCCAGCGCTGCCGGCACGGTGCGGGGATCGTCGGCCATCGATGCTCCTCGAGGACAGGCTCACGGTCCGATTACCCGGCTCCTCCACCCGCCGCTTCGCGGCGCGCATCGTCGCCCGGGTCACCAAAGCAAGTGCTTGGTCGGTTAGCCTACAGGGCATGGAGGACGTCGAGGAGTTCCGGGCGGAAGTACGCCAATGGCTCGCCGACAATCTGAACGGTGAATTCGCGGCGCTCAAGGGGCTCGGCGGCCCGGGACGCGAGCACGAGGCGTTCGAGGAACGCCGGGCGTGGAACCAGCACCTGGCCGCCGCCGGACTGACCTGCCTGGGCTGGCCGGTCGAGCACGGCGGGCGGGGCCTTTCGACCGCTCATCGGGTGGCGTTCTACGAGGAGTACGCCCGCGCGGACGCGCCGGTGAAGGTCAACCACTTCGGGGAGGAGCTGCTCGGGCCGACCCTGATCGCGTTCGGAAGCCCCGAGCAGCAGCGGCGTTTTCTGCCACGCATCCTCGACGTCACCGAGTTGTGGTGTCAGGGATATTCCGAGCCAGGTGCCGGCAGCGACCTGGCGAACGTGTCGACCACCGCCGAACTCGACGGCGACCAGTGGGTGATCAACGGCCAGAAGGTCTGGACGTCGCTGGCCCACCTGTCGCAGTGGTGCTTCGTGATCGCGCGCACCGAACGGGGCTCCAAGCGGCATGCCGGACTGTCGTACCTGCTGGTGCCACTGGACCAGCCTGGCGTCGAAGTTCGGCCGATCAAGCAGATCACCGGCACCTCGGAGTTCAACGAGCTCTTCTTCGACGACGCGCGCACCGACGCCGACCTGGTGGTCGGCGCGCCCGGCGACGGCTGGCGGGTTGCGATGGGAACGCTGACCTTCGAACGCGGCGTCTCGACGCTGGGCCAGCAGATCGTCTATGCCCGTGAGCTTTCCAGGCTGGCCGAGCTCGCGCGGCGCAACGGCGCAGCGGACGACCCGTTCATCCGGGAGCGGCTGACGCGGGCGTGGACCGGCCTGCGGGCCATGCGCAGCTATGCCCTGGCCACCATGGATGTCGAGCGACCGGGCCAGGACAACGTGTCGAAGTTGTTGTGGGCCAACTGGCATCGCGATCTGGGTGAGCTGGCGATGGACGTCATCGGCAAGCCCGGGCTGACCCTGACCGACGGCGAATTGGACGAATGGCAGCGGCTGTTCCTGTTCACCCGCGCCGACACCATCTACGGCGGATCCAACGAGATCCAGCGCAACATTATCGCCGAGCGCGTCCTCGGCCTACCTCGAGAGGTGAAGCGATGAGCCTGTCCGAAGTGCCGAAAGAGGTTGCGGGACATGGACTGCTGGAGCGCAAGGTAGTGGTCGTCACCGCCGCCGCCGGCACCGGCATCGGGTCGGCCACCGCGCGTCGGGCCCTGGTCGAGGGCGCCGACGTGGTCATCTCCGACCATCACGAGCGCCGGCTCGGGGAGACCGGCGACGAGCTGGTCGCGCTCGGGCTGGGCCGGGTCGAGAAGGTGCTGTGCGACGTGACCTCCACCGCTCAGGTCGACGCGCTGATCGACTCGACGACCGCCCGCATGGGGCGCATCGACGTGCTGGTCAACAACGCCGGGCTGGGGGGCCAGACGCCGGTGGTCGACATGACCGACGACGAGTGGGACCGCGTCCTGGACGTGACGCTGACGTCGGTGTTCCGGGCCACCCGGGCGGCGCTGCGGTACTTCCGCGACGCGTCGCACGGCGGGGTGATCGTCAACAACGCCAGCATCCTGGGCTGGCGCGCCCAGCACTCGCAGGCGCACTACGCCGCGGCCAAGGCCGGTGTGATGGCGTTGACCCGTTGCAGCGCAAGGGAAGCCGTCGAATACGGGGTGCGGATCAACGCCGTCTCCCCCAGCATCGCGCGTCACAAGTTTCTGGACAAGACGACGTCGACCGAGCTGCTGGACCGGCTGGCCGCGGGTGAGGCGTTCGGCCGCGCCGCCGAGCCCTGGGAGGTGGCGGCCACCATCGCGTTCTTGGCCAGCGACTACTCCAGCTACCTCACCGGAGAGGTGATCTCGGTGTCCAGCCAGCACCCGTGAGCTGACCGGTCACCGAGGCCTTATCGGAGCGTCTTATCGCGGCCCAAGGTTAGAAAAGCCCGAGAGCAGGGTGGCCGTGTTGTTAGCGCCCGACATGAGGCCGCTGATCAAGCCGGACGGCGTGCCCAGGAACGGAACGGGGCCGGTGGCGCCTTGGTTAGCGATGCCCGAGGTAAAGCCGTCAAAGTTGTGACCGCCGTTGATTGTGTTGAAGAAACCCGAGCCAAAGCCGTTGGCCATCGATCCGCCGGTGAACACGTTGTCGAAGCCGGACACCGTATCGCCGTTGTTTCCAAAGCCGGAGGTCCCGACACCGATGTTGTTGAAGCCCGAGCTAACGACGCCGGGGTTGCCGCTGCCGAGGAACGGTGCCTGGCCGCCGAAGAACCCGGTGTTCAGATTGGCGGCGTTAAAGAATCCCGTATTGGTATTGCCGGTGTTCCCCATGCCGGTGTTGGTGTTACCCGCGTTCCCAAAGCCGGTATTGAAGTTGCCGCCGTTCCCAAAGCCGGTGTCGAAGCTGCCCGAGTTCCCGAAGCCGGTGTTAAACCCGCCCAGCAGGCCGCCCAAGGGTGTGTTCGCGCCGGGTGTTGTCAACAACGAGGTCACGGGCAAACCCGAGTTGCCCACGCCCGTGTCGAACGCGCCCGAGTTGAAGAGGCCGAAGTTGGCGATGCCGGCGTTGCCGAAGCCCATATTGTTGGTCTGGCCCGGGAATGCGGTGTTGACGCCCGAGTTGCCGATGCCCATGTTGCCCGAACCCGAGTTGAAGAACCCGACGTTGTTGGAACCCGAGTTGAAGGCCCCAAAGTTGTTGGTGCCCGAGTTGAGCAGGTTGGCGAAGTTGACGCCGGTCTGACCGTTGCCGGTCAGCCCGATCCCGATGTTGCCGATACCGGTGTTGCCGAAGCCGAAGTTGCCGATACCGGTATTGCCGCCACCGTAGTTGTTGGTGCCGCTGTTTCCGAGGCCCCAGTTGTACAGGCCCTGGTTTCCGAAGCCGTAGTTGGTGATGCCGAGGTTTCCGCCGCCCCAGTTCCAGCCAGCCAGCGGAATCCCGCCGGGGAAAATGCCGCTGTTGCCCAAGCCGACATTGTTGATGCCGATATTTCCGGACCCGAAGTTAAAGAAGCCGGTGTTTCCGTTGCCAAAGTTGAAGGCGCCGCGGTTACCCAAGCCGAAGTTCGGCAGGTAGTTGAGCAGGCCCGAATTGAAGGGGGTCCCGGACAGGGTGCCCGGCAGAGTCAGGAGGCTCCCGAGGCTAAGGCCCGGCAGATTCAGGCCCGGCAGGCCCAGGAGGCCCGGCAGGGCCAGGCCCGGAAGGCTGATGTTCGGCAGAGCCAGGTTCAGGCCTGGCAGGCTCAGGCCCGGCAGCCCCAGGTTCGTGCCCGGCAGGCTCAGGCCCGGCAGACCCAGGTTCAGGCCGAGCAGGCTTAGGCCCGTGCCCGGCAGGCTCAGGCCCGGCAGACCCACACCCGTGCCCGGCAGGCTCAGGCCCGGCAGGCTCAAGCCTGGCGCGGCGCTGGTCATGCCGGCGGCGGCCTGACCCGCCAACCCGGGCAGGCCCCGCAACGTCTGTTGCAGACTCTGCATCGACGTCAACCCTGCGGCCGCCGCCGATGCCCCACCGTGGTAGCCGACCATCGCGGCCACGTCCCGGGCCCACATCTCCTCG
Source organism: Mycobacterium sp. (assembly GCF_019247615.1). GTDB lineage: Bacteria > Actinomycetota > Actinomycetes > Mycobacteriales > Mycobacteriaceae > Mycobacterium. Next base: position 6,037 of record NZ_JAFBAT010000026.1, read on the forward strand.
TACTCACCCTCGTATGCGGCGATCGCCGGGGCGTTGAGCCCGAACCAGTTCGTCATCACCGCCCGCACGAACGAATTCCGGTTGAGCGCAATGAACGCCGGCTGCACCGTGGCCGCCTGGGCCGCCTCAAACGCGCTTGCCACCGCACGGGCCTGTCCGGCGGCACCGGACGCCTGCGCCGCCGCCTCGCTAAGCCACCCGGTGTACGGAGCCGCGGCGGCGGTCATCGCCTGCGCTGCAGCACCCTGCCACGATTGACCGGTCAACCCCGAAGTCACCGTGCTAAATGAGGACGCCGCCGAACCCAACTCGGAGGCCAACGCCTCCCAGGCCGCCGCCGCATCCAACATCGGTGCCGAACCCGCACCGGCAAACATCCGCGCCGAATTGATCTCTGGCGGCATCGTCAAAAAGCTCATAACCGTTGACCCTCCCGTACACCTTCAACCGGACCCCCGCCGCGACACGCAATAGCGCCCGCGTGGCTCGCCATGTCACCACTTCGTCACACGTGAGCAGTTCGCTGCATCAGGAACACTACGACGGTTCCGCAGCGACCGGGCGGATTTCGCGAAAAATTTCGAACCGGTCTTTCCGCCGGTCGGCCAGATCGACGATCTGGTGG
>NZ_JAFBAT010000185.1 GCF_019247615.1 Mycobacterium sp.
GGCCCCCGTGATCGCGGGCATCGCATTGGCGGCCACCATCGGCGCCGGCGCCACCGCCCAACTCGGAGCGATGCGGGTGTCGGAGGAAATCGACGCCGTCGAAAGCATGGCGGTGCACTCCGTGTCCTACCTGGTGTCGACGCGGCTGATCGCCGGCCTCATCGCGATCGTCCCGCTGTACTCGCTGTCGGTGCTCGCCGCCTTCTTCGCCGCGCGCTTCACCACGGTGTACATCAACGGGCAGTCCAAGGGCCTCTACGATCACTACTTCAATACGTTCCTGATTCCGTCGGACCTGCTGTGGTCATTCCTGCAGGCGATCATCATGTCCATCGCCGTCATGCTGGTGCACACCTATTACGGCTACAACGCGCACGGCGGCCCGGTAGGGGTGGGCATCGCGGTCGGACAGGCCGTGCGCACTTCGCTGATCGTCGTTGTCGTCATCACTTTGTTCATCTCGCTTGCTGTCTACGGGGCGTCCGGTAATTTCAACCTCTCTGGATAAGGGGACCGCTTAACAAGAGATGGCAGGCGAATCGGGACGCGGCACAGTCCGGCTGGCAGCAGCGCTGTTGGCCGGCTTGATCGTGGCGTTCTCCGTCGGGACGTACCTGTCGTACACCGCGGCCTTCGCCTCGACCGATGCCGTGACCGTTTCGGCGCCAAGGGCCGGACTGGTGATGGACAAGGGCGCCAAGGTGAAGTACCGGGGCATCCAGATCGGCAAGGTCACCGATATCAGCTACAGCGGCGACCAAGCACGGCTGACGCTGGCCATCAACAGCGATGAGATGCATTTCGTCCCCTCCAACGCCACGGTGCACATCGCCGGCAACACGATCTTCGGAGCCAAGTCGGTGGAATTCATTCCACCCCAGACGCCCTCGCCGGTTTCCCTGCGTCCGGACGCCCACGTCGAGGCCTCCGCGGTGGCGCTGGAGGTCAACACGTTGTTCCAGTCGCTCATCGACCTGCTGCACAAGATCGACCCGGTCGAATTGAACGGGACGCTGAGCGCGCTGTCCGAAGGCCTTCGCGGTCACGGCGACGACTTCGGCTCCCTGTTGTCGGGCCTGAACACGCTTGCGCGGCAGGCGAACCCGAAGCTTCCCGCCCTGCAAGAGGACTTCCGTGAGACCGGTGTGGTCGCCCACACCTACGCCGACGCGGCCCCGGACCTGACCACCGTCATCGACAACCTGCCGACCATCAACAGGACGGTCGTTGACCAGCAGCACAACCTCAACAACACGCTGCTGGCGACGATCGGGCTGGCCAACAATGCCTACGAGACGCTGGAGCCGGCCGAGCAGAACTTCATCGACGCCATCAACAGGCTGCGGGCCCCGATCAAGGTGGCCCACGACTACTCGCCGGAATTCGGCTGCCTGTTCGCCGGCATCGACCGCGGCATCAAGGAGTTCGGGCCAATTATTGGCGTCCGCAAGGCGGGCCTGTTCACGTCGTCGAGCTTCGTGCTGGGCGCGCCGTCGTACACCTACCCGGAGTCGCTGCCGATCGTCAACGCCTCCGGCGGCCCGAACTGCCGCGGCCTGCCCGACATTCCGAACAAGCAACACGGTGGGTCGTTCTACCGCGCGCCGTTCCTGGTCACCGACAACGCCAACATCCCGTATGAGCCGTTCACGGAACTGCAGTTCGACGCGCCCTCGACGCTGCAATTCCTGTTCCACGGCGCCTTCGCCGAACGGGACGACTTCTGATGGCCGCCTCGGGAATGCCGTCGCATCGGTCGATGGTGATCAAGGTCAGCATCTTCACGGTGGCCATGCTGATCGTGGCCGCCAGCCTGGTGGTGATCTTCGGCGACTTCCGGTTCGGCGCCGAAAACACCTACCACGCAACGTTTACCAACGCCTCGCGGCTGAAGGCCGGCCAGAAGGTGCGCATCGCGGGTGTGCCGGTGGGCAAGGTGGCGAGCATCAAGCTCAACCCGGACAACACGGTCGACGTGAAGTTCGGGGTGGATCGCCGTTACCAGCTGTACTCGTCGACGCGCGCGGTCATCCGGTACGAAAACCTGGTAGGCGACCGGTTTTTGGAAATCACCTCGGGTCCCGGCGAGCTGCGTAAGCTGCCGGCGGGCGGCACCATCAACTCCGAACACACCCAGCCCGCGCTGGATCTCGATGCGCTGCTGGGTGGATTGCGGCCGGTCACGAAGGGCCTGGATGCCGACAAGGTCAACACGATCAGCAGCGCGGTCATCCAGCTGCTGCAGGGGCAGGGTGGGGCGCTGTCGAACGTGCTGGCCGACACCAGCGCCTTCTCGTCGGCGCTGGGCAAGCGAGATCAGCTCATCGGCGAGACCATCACCAACCTCAACACGGTGCTGGGAACGGTCGACCAGAAGAGCGCCCAGTTCAATGCCAGCGTCGACCAGCTGCAGCAATTGATCAGCGGGCTGGCCCAGAACAGGGACTCGATCGCCGGCGCCATCCCGCCGCTGGCGTCGACGACGTCGGATTTGACTGAGCTGCTGCAGAATTCGCGTCGTCCCCTGCAGGGCATTCTGGAGAACACCCGGCCGCTCGCCACCGAACTGGACAACCGCAAGGCCGAGGTGGCCAACGACGTGGAGCAGCTGGGCGAGGACTATCTGCGGCTGACCGCGCTGGGCTCCTACGGTGCGTTCTTCAACATCTATTTCTGCTCCGTGACGATCAAGCTCAACGGACCCGCCGGCAGCGACATCCTGATACCCATGGGCGGCCAGGTGGATCCCAGCAAGGGGAGGTGCGCTTTTGCCAAGTGACGCAAAGCGCGAACGAGACCCGCTGCGCACCGGCATCTTCGGCGTGGTACTGGTGGTCTGCGTCGTGCTCATCGCATTCGGCTACGCAAACTTGCCATTTTGGCCCCAGGGCAAGACGTACGACGCGTACTTCAGCGACGCCGGCGGCATCACGCCCGGAAATGCCGTCTACGTGTCGGGTTTCAAGGTCGGCAAGGTGCAGTCGGTCGGGCTGGCCGGCGACAGCGCCAAGGTCACCTTCAGCGTCGACCGGCACGTCACCATCGGCGACCAGTCGCTTGCCTCGATCCGCACCGACACCATCCTGGGTGAGCGGTCCATCGCGGTGACCCCGGCAGGCAGCGGGCGGGCCACGACCATCCCGCTGAGCCGGACCACCACGCCCTACACCCTGGCCGGCGCGCTCGAGGATCTTGGCAACAACGCCAACAACCTCAACAAGCCGCAATTCGAGCAGGCGTTAAACGTGCTGACCGACACCCTGCGCGACGCCACTCCGGAGCTGCGTGGGGCGCTGGACGGGGTGACCTCGCTGTCGCGCACGCTAAATCGCCGCGACGAGGCCCTGCAAAGCCTGCTGGCGCACGCCAAGTCGGTTACTGGGGTCTTGTCGCAGCGTGCCGACCAGGTCAACAAGCTGGTCGACGACGGCAACGAGTTGTTCGCCGCGCTCGACGAGCGGCGCGCCGCGATCGGTCAGCTGGTCGCGGGCATCGGCCCGCTCGCCCAACAGATTTCCGGCTTTGTCGCCGACAACCGCAAGGAGTTCGGCCCCGCACTGGGCAAGCTCAACGCCGTGCTGGACACCCTCAACGAGCGCCGCGACTATATCACCGAGGCCCTCAAGCGGCTGCCCCCCTACGCCACCGCGCTGGGTGAGGTGGTGGGTTCCGGTCCGGGCTTCAACGTGAACGTGTACAGCGTGTTGCCCGCGCCGATGATCGCGATGGTGTTCGACTTCATCTACCAGCCCGGCAAGCTGCCGGCTAGCCTGTCGGACTACCTGCGCGGGCTGATCCAGGAGCGCTGGGTAATCAGGCCGAAGTCGCCATGATCAAGCGGACCGCCGGCCGCAGGGCGCTGCGCTACACTCTCCTCATCGCGTTGATCGTGGTGCTGATCGGGGGCGTGTACGTCGCCACCAGCCAAGCCAACAAGCGCATCGTCATTGGTTACTTCACGTCTGCCGTCGGGCTGTATCCCGGCGATCAGGTGCGTGTGCTCGGCGTGCCGATCGGCCAGGTTGAGACGATCCAACCGCGGCCCTCCGACGTCAAGATCGTCATGTCGGTCCCCAAGGACCTGAAGCTCCCCAAGGACGCGCGCGCCGTCATCATCTCGCCAAACCTGGTGTCGGCCCGGTTTATCCAACTCACGCCGGTCTACACCGGTGGGGCGGTGTTGCCCGAGGGCGGCAGCATCGACTTGGCACGCACCGCGGTCCCGGTGGAATGGGACGAGGTGAAGGAGGCGCTGACCCAACTCGCCGTGCAGCTCGGCCCGACGGTGTCTGGTCAGGGATCAATGCAGGGACCGTTGGGCGCCGCCATCAACCAGGTCGCCGACACCCTCGACGGCAACGGGCAGTCGTTCCACAACGCGCTGCGCGAGCTCTCGCAAGCCGCTGGGCGCCTTGGAGATTCGCGCAGCGACCTGTTCGGCACGGTGAAGAACCTGCAGGTGCTGGTCAATGCGCTCTCGCAGAGCAATGAGCAGATCGTGCAGTTCGCCGGGAACGTCGCGTCGGTGTCGCAGGTCCTCGCCGACAGCTCGCGCCATCTGGACAACACCCTGGGCACGCTCAACCAGGCGCTCTCGGACATTCGGGGGTTCCTCCACGAGAACAATTCCACCCTCATCGACACCGTCAACAAGCTCAGCGACCTCACCCAGACGTTGAGCGATCAGAGCGACAACATCGAGCAGGTGCTGCACGTCGCCGGCCCCGGCATCGCCAACTTCTACAACATCTACGACCCGGCGCAGGGCACGCTGAACGGCCTGATATCCATACCCGAGTTCGCCAACCCGGTGCAGTTCATCTGCGGTGGCTCCTTCGAAACCGCGATGGGACCGAGAGCGCCCGACTACTTCAAACGCGCCGAGATCTGCCGCGAGCGGCTGGGCCCCGTGCTGCGCCGCCTGGCCGTGAATTACCCGCCGGTCATGTTCCACCCGCTCAACACGATTACCGCGTACAAGGGTCAGGTCATCTACGACACCCCGGAGACCCAAGCCAAGGCGGCCACTCCCATTCCGCAGCTGACCTGGATACCGGCCCAGGGTGCGCACCCGGCCCCGACCGCTCAGAACCCGGCGGATCTGCAGGCCCTGCTGGTCCCGACGGCCCCGCAGACCGGTCCGGCTCCTGGGCCGCCGCCGGCCGGCGCGAGCCCCGGCAGTTCGCCTGGTCCGGGGCCCCATCCCGGCCCGGGCAATGCGTTCGGCCCGCTGCCCGGCCCCCCGCCCGGCCAGGCGCCGCCGGCGCCGGCGGCCGACCTGGGTGGTGGCGGATGAGCCGAATCTGGTTGCGCGGCAGCGCCTTGGCAGCGGGCGGCGCGCTGCTGGCCGGTTGCCAATTCAACGGGCTGAATTCGCTGGCGATGCCCGGCACCGCCGGCCATGGCAGCGGCGCCTACTCGATCACCGTCGAGATGCCCGACGTGGCGACGCTGCCGCAGAACTCGCCGGTGATGGTCGACGATGTCACCGTCGGCAGTGTGGCCGGCATCTCGGCCGAGCAGCGTGCCGACGGATCCTTCTACGCCGCAGTGAAGTTGGCGCTCGACAAGAACGTGGTGCTGCCGGCGAACTCCACGGCGACGGTCGCCCAGACGTCGCTGCTGGGCTCGATGCACATCGACCTGGTGCGTCCCAAGGACAAGCCGGCAACCGGCAGGCTGACCGATGGGTCGAAAATCCCGGCGTCCCGCACCGGTCGCTATCCGACCACCGAAGAGGTGCTGTCGGCCCTTGGTGTCGTGGTGAACAAGGGCAATCTCGGTGCGCTGGAAGAGATCACCGACGAGACCTACCAGGCCTTCGCCGGTAGGCAGGACCAGCTGGTCGACCTGGTGCCGCGGCTGGCGGAGCTCACGGCCGGGCTCAACCGCCAGGTCAACGACATCATCGACGCGGTCGACGGATTGAACAGGTTCTCCGCGACCCTGGCGCGCGACAAGGACAATCTCGGTCGCGCGCTGAACACGCTGCCCGAAGCGCTGCGCGTACTCAACAAGAACCGGGGACACATCATCGATGCGTTCGCGGCCTTGGGGAGGCTGGCCACGGTCACTTCCCACATCCTGGCGAAGACCAAGGTGGACTTCGCCGAGGACCTCAAGGGCCTGTACTCGGTTGTCAAGGCGCTCAACGACAACCGGAAGAATTTCGTCACCTCGCTGCAGATCCTGCTGACCTTCCCGTTCCCCAACTTCGGCATCAAGCAGGCGGTGCGGGGCGACTACCTCAACGTGTTCACCACCTTCGACCTGACGCTGCGCCGCATCGGTGAGACCTTCTTCACCACCTCGTATGCGCTTGACCCGAACATGATGCACATGAGCGAGGTGCTCAACCCGCCCGATTTCCTGACCGGCGAACTGGCCAATTTGTCGGGGCAGGCGGCCGACCCATTCACGATTCCGCCCGGCACGGCTTCGGGTTCTACAGGGCAGTAGGGACGGCACAATGATCGACAGACTCACCAAGGTGCAGCTCGGCATCTTCGCGGTCATCACCGTCGTCTCGCTGACCGTGATGGGCGTGTTCTACCTGCGGCTGCCCGCCACATTCGGCCTCGGGACGTACGGTGTCAGCGCCGATTTCGTGGCCGGCGGTGGCCTGTACAAGAACGCCAACGTCACCTATCGCGGTGTCGCGGTCGGCCGGGTCGAGTCGGTGGGCCTCAACCCCGATGGGGTCACCGCCGAAATGCGGCTCAACAGCGGCACTCCCATACCGTCCAATGTCACCGCCACCGTCAAGAGCGTCTCGGCCGTCGGGGAGCAGTACATCGATCTGGTGCCGCCGAATAATCCCGCCTCGACCAAGCTGCACAACGGCTCGCGGATCGACCGGCGGAACACCCGCATCGGCCAGGACATCGCCGAGCTGCTGAAGCGCGCGGAGGCGCTGGTCAACAGCCTCGGCGACACCCGACTGCGCCAGCTGCTGCACGAGACGTTTGTCGCCGCCAACGGGTCCGGTCCCGAGCTCGCCCGGCTGATCGAGTCCGCCCGCCTGCTGGTGGACGAGGCCAACGCCGACTATCCGCAGGTGTCCAAGTTGATCGACCAGGCCGGGCCGTTCCTGGAAGCTCAGATCCGCGCCGGCGCCGACATCAAGTCGCTGTCCGACGGGCTGGCGCGGTTCACCTCCGAGGTACGCCAGGCCGACCCGCAGCTACGCCAGACGCTGGCCACCGCGCCCGACGCGATCGACGAGGCCAGCACCGCCTTCTCGGGCATCCGGCCCTCCTTTCCGGCGCTGGCCGCCAGCCTGGCCAACCTGGGCCGGGTCGGCGTCATCTACCACAAGACGATCGAGCAGCTGCTGGTGGTGATGCCCGCGCTGTTCGCCGCGATCATTACGATGGCCGGCGGCGAACCACTTGACGAGGGCGGCAAGCTGGACTTCAAGCTCGACCTGAACGACCCGCCGCCGTGCGCCGTCGGCTTCCTGCCGCCGCCGCTGATGCGCACCCCGGCCGACGAGACGGTGCGCGAGCTGCCGAAGGACATGTATTGCAAGACGGCCCAAAACGATCCCAGCACCGTACGCGGCGCCCGCAACTATCCGTGCCAGGAGTTCCCCGGCAAACGCGCGCCGACGATCCAGCTGTGTCGCGACCCGAAGGGTTACGTGCCGGTCGGCCGCAACCCCTGGCGCGGGCCGCCCGTGCCGTATGAGACGCCGGTGACAAACGGGTTGAATGTGTTGCCGCCCAACAAGTTTCCGTACATTCCCCCGGGTGCCGAACCCGATCCGGGCACGCCGATCGTCGGGCCACCCCCTCCTGGAGTGGTGCCGGGCCCAGGGCCGTTGCCTAACCATCAGCCGGCGTTCGATCCGCCACCGCCCAACGACAGGCCGCCGCCGCCGGGCAACCCGTCGTGGATGCCGCCGGGGGTTCCGCCGGTGCCGCCGATACTTCCGTATCCGAAGTGGCTCCCGCCGCCGGCACCGCCCGAGGGGATCAATCCTCCGCCGGCGGGCCCAGGCCCGGAGAAGCCGTGGGGGCCCCCGCCCAGCAACCCGCCGCAGGCCAGCGGACCGGCTGGTCCGGCTTATGCCACCTATGACCAGAACACCGGAACGTTCGTGGACCCGGCGGGCGGCACCGGTACGTTCGCACCCGGCATCAGTGGCGCGTCGAGCGCGGAGAACTGGGTGGACCTGATGCTTGATCCCAGGCCTCTCTGATGGAGCCCCGACTGGCGGACGCGCAAACAACCACACAACGAGTTCGTCGCCGGGCCTCCCGCGCGGCCGGTCCCGCGAAAAGCGAATCGACCGAGTCCGCCGCGGTTCAGGTCGACACTCCGGCCGCCGCCGCGAAGCAATCGCCCAAGCCCGCCGGGGCGCTCAAGGCCGTCAAGCCGCCGCCACGGCGGCAGCCGCACAGGGCCCTTGTCGGGTGGATCTCTTTTGCCGCCGCACTGCTCGCGATTGGAGCCTTGGCGGCCGGCCTGGCCGTCATGCTCGTCCAACAACGGCACGCCGAGGCCCAGCAGGCGCGCGATCGGCGCTTCGTGGACACCGCCACGCAGACGGTGGTCAACATGTTCAGTTACAAGCAGGACAACATCGACGAGAGCGTTAACCGGTTCTACAACGGCACCAGCGGCCCGCTGCGGGGCATGCTCGGCGCCAACAACAACATCGAGAACCTCAAGGCCCTGTTCCGCTCCACCAACGCGACGTCGGAAGCCGTCGTCAACGGCGCTGCCTTTGAGGGCTTCGACGCGGTCAGCGACAATGCGTCGGTGTTGGTATCAGTGCGCGTGACCGTCGCGGACATCGACGGAACCAACAAGCCGTCCATGCCCTACCGCCTGCGCGTCATCGTGCACGAGGACGAGCAGGGTCGGATGACCGGCTACGACCTGAAATATCCCGACGGGGGCAACTGATGCGGTGGTGGCGGGTGCTCACCGCCATCGCTGGTTGCCTGGCGGTCGCGGGCATTGTCGGTTTATCCGGCTGGGCCGGCTGGGTCTACTGGGAGCGGGTGCAGACGCGCGGCGAGGCGGCAGCGCGGGCGGTGTTGCCGGGACTGGCGTCCAAGGAGATACCCGAGGTTTTCGCCTACGACTACCAGACGGTTGAACGCAGCCTCTCGGCCGCGTACCCCTTGCTGACGCCCGACTATCGCCAGGAGTTCCAGAAGAGCGCCAACGCGCAGATCATCCCGGAGGCTAAGAAGCGCGAGGTCGTTGTGCAGGCCAATGTCGTTGGCGTAGGGGTGATTTCGGCCAAGCGGGATGCCGCGTCGGTCATGGTGTACATGAACCGGACCGTGACCGACAAGTCACGCCAGCCGCTCTACGACGGCAGCCGATTGCGGGTGGATTTCAAGAAAATCGGCAAGCAGTGGCTGATCGCCTACATCGCGCCGATCTAGTCCCGTTGGCGCGAGCACACCCCCTTCGGGCTCGTCCTCAGAAGCAGATCGCAATGTTGTTGCAGCGCATTGGATAACGCTCGATGGGGCTGGGCGGGGGACCGGTGAGCGCCAACGAGAACGGTTGCTTTTTCATGTCGGACGGCAGCCCGCAGACCGGACCGTGCATGATGGTGTGGGTGCCGGTCATAGTTTCGTCGCTGAACGCGTAGGTTTCCGAAGTCGAAGCGGTACCGCCGCCCGGGCATGTCACGCCGTTCGCCTTGTCCACCTTGAAGGTCCACAACATGCTGGTGTACCGCGCCCTGGCGCTGAAGTTCTGCAACTTGTCCGCTGGGCTGATCTGTTCGGGTGTCGCGCTGACGACGTTCAGCGCGCAGTTGAACGCGAAGACGATCGGGTCCGAATAGTCGTTCATGTTGCGGGTTCCGGATGGCTGATCGCACACTGCCGTGATCGTCCAGGTAACCCCCGACGCCCCCGCCTCGTTCAAGGCGTAGGTGCCGTCCGCAGGAGGCCCGACGGCGTGCGCCGGGTCACCCGATTCCAGCGCCACCCCGACGGCGACTGCCGAGAAGATGCCGGCTCCAGCGGCCAGCCATCGACGGAGTTTCATGACACCCTCCCTTCCCGCTGCACTGAGTATCACAGCGTTTGCCCGCGAGCACCATGGCCGCACACCAAAAGCCTGCGGCCACTACGCCGCGTCGTGCGGATGCGACTCGCCGAGCGCGTCCAGGAACGTCCTTGCCCAGCGGTCCACGTCGTGGGCGAGCACCTGGCGGCGCAGCGACCGCATGCGGCGCCTGCCCTCCTCGACCGGCTGGTTCAGGGCCGCCTCGATCGCGTCCTTGACCCCTTCGAGGTCGTGCGGGTTGACCAGGTAGGCCTGCCGGAGTTCGGCTGCGGCGCCGGTGAATTCGCTCAGGACGAGGGCGCCGCCGAGGTCGCTGCGGCAGGCGACGTACTCCTTGGCCACCAGGTTCATCCCGTCGCGCAGCGGGGTGACCAGCATGACGTCGCTGGTGACGAAAAACGCGATGAGTTCGTCGCGCGGAACCGGACGATGCAGATAGTGCACCACCGGGTGACCCACTTCGGCGTATTCGCCGTTGATGTGGCCGACCTCGCGCTCGATGTCGTTGCGCAGGATCTGGTAGCTCTCCACGCGCTCGCGGCTCGGCGTCGCCAGCTGAATCAGCACGGTGTCGTCGCGTTTGGCGCGACCCTCGGCCAGCAGCTCGGAAAACGCTTTCAGCCGAACGTCGATGCCCTTGGTGTAGTCGAGCCGGTCGACGCCGAGCAGGATCTTGCGGGGATTGCCCAGCTCCGCCCGGATCTCCCGGGCGCGACGCCTGATGTCGCGGTCGCGGGCCGCGTGATCGAGCGCGGTGGAGTCGATGGAGATGGGAAAGGCGCCCACCCGGACGGTGCGTGCGTCGAGTTCCACCTCACCCAGGCGCGAGCGCACACCGACCGACCCGCGGGACGTGTTGACTCCGATCAATTGGCGAGAAAGGAACAAGAAGTTCTGCGCCCCGCCGGGAAGGTGGAACCCCACCAGATCGGCGCCCAGGAGGCCCTCGACGATCTCGGTGCGCCACGGCAGCTGCATGAACAGTTCCACCGGCGGGAAGGGGATGTGCAGGAAGAAACCGATGGTCAGGTCGGGCCGCAGGGTGCGCAGCATCTTCGGCACCAGCTGCAGCTGGTAGTCCTGCACCCAGACCGTGCCGTTGCGGGCGGCCGCGCGGGAGGCGGCCTCGGCGAAGCGGCGGTTGACGTCGACGTAGCGCTCCCACCATTCGCGGTGGTAGATCGGTTTGACGATCACGTCGTGATACAGCGGCCACAGCGTTGCGTTGGAGAATCCCTCGTAGTACTGGGCGATGTCGTCCGCGCTCAGCCGCACCGGATGCAGTTGCAGATCTTCCTGGACGACAGGCTCGTAATCCAGGTCCAGATCATCGTGGTCGTCGTCGTCATCGGCAACCCCCGGCCAGCCGACCCATGATCCGCGCCGGCGCCGCAACAGCGGTTCCAGGGCCGTGACCAGCCCCCCGGGGCTGCGCTTCCAGGCTGTGGTGCCGTCGGGAAGCCGCTCCAGATCCACGGGCAGCCGGTTGGCGACCACCACGAAGTCGGAGTTCCCGAAGTGTGCGGTCCCCGAGTTCTGGCCTCCCCTGGGAGCCATCTAGGTGTCGAGTTTCGCGGGCCCAATACCGAGCATGGACAAGAAGACGCGGCACTCGTCGGCGTCGTTGGCGTAAGCGGCGACGACCCGCCTCGCCTGGCTTGCGGTGGTGTCGGCCAGCGGCTCCACGTCGCCGATTTCGGCAGGATCAGATTTGGTAGGCATGGTTCTAACTCTAGGCGACGGCGCCGTGCGGCCGCAGGGATCTGGCTTCGGGGGACGAGAGCCTGTCCGGGCACGCGACCGAAACTCGCGTGCCCCCGGGCGTTTACGCAACCATGTCGATTTGTTCACCAATTTCCCAAATGGCGCCATTGGATTTGGCCAGCGGCGCGAAATTCGACCGCCGAGTATTTCCACGTCAAAAGAGGCGCGTGCGAGATTTCACCGATGCGCGGCCGCGCCAATAGATGGCCGCGAGGTGGCAAAACATCGCGAGTGGGGGGGTTCCCCAATAGCGGAGCGGCGGCGCACAATTCGCATTATCCTTAGTTCGCGACCCTCCGTTCGGCCGTTTTCCTTGACGTCTGACACCCTGGGAGAGGAACGATGGTTCTCACTCCGGCTGATGTCCACAATGTCGCATTCTCGAGGCCGCGGATCGGTAAGCGCGGTTATAACGAGCAAGAAGTCGACCTTTTCATTGAGCTGGTTGAGCAAGAGCTAACCCGACACATCACGGAAGACGCTCACCTTCGCAGTGCCAATGCGGAACTTCGTACCCGGACCGGCGCGCTGCAGAAGCGGGAAGCCGAGCTCGCCGACCGCGAGTCCAAGCTCGCCGAGCGGGAAGCCGTGCTGCGCCGGCATGTGCGCAAGCACGAGGCTGAGCTGCGGCAGCAGAAAGCCGAGCTTGCCGAGCGGGAGGCGAGGCTGGCCGCGCGGGGAGCCCCCCTTCGCCAGCAGCTGGCCCAACTCCGCTTCCGCGAAGCGCAGGTCGACCAGCGGGAAGCCCGGCTCGAGCAGCAGGAAGCGCAGCTTGTCCACCGGGAAACCGAACTCGACCATCGTGCGGCCGCGCTGGACCACCGGGAGGCCGAGCTTGCCGAGTGGCAAGACCGGCTTAGATATCAGGGCCATCCGGAACCCGCGGAAGCTTCCGCGGTCCACGGGGCGGCCCCGACGGAGGAGCTCCGTGCGCTCGGCTCGGCCGGGGGGCGCCACGGCGTGGAACGGATGGCGATCCGGGCGATCACCGACACCCGCGGCAACACGATCACCGAGACGGTCCACGAGCGGACGCGCAGCGGCCCGATCGACCATGACGGTCAGCACGCGTCCACCGAGCAGTCGACCGAACTCGCGCGCCTGAAGGAACAGAATGCGCAACTCCTTGATTCCATCGGCCTGCTCAAATCGGCCGCTGCCTTGCTCGCGGCCGCATTGGATCGGACGTAACCCGGCCGACGGCCGTTCCACCCGCCCCGAACTCACTTACACACTGACCGTAACGTGTAAACCGACGCGGTTCTTTCGACAAACGAGGTGGGCGGAATGACACTCTCCGACCGAGCCGGTAGTGGGGCCGGTGCTGGGGCCGGTAGTGGGGGTCCGGGGGCGTCCGAAGCCGACACCGGCGCGCTGGTGGCCTACGAAACGCTGGACGAGGGCCGAATCGCCCGGATCTGGCTCAACCGGCCCGAGGCCCACAACGCGCAGAATCGCGGGCTGCTGGTTGCGCTGGACGAAGCGTTTCTGCGCGCCGAGGCCGACGACACCGTCCGTGTCGTGATCCTGGCAGCGCGCGGCAAGAACTTCTCCGCCGGCCACGATCTGGGCTCGGAATTGGCACTGGCGGAACGCCAGCCCGGACCGCGTCAGCTCCCGAGCTTTCGCATCAATGGCGCCACGCGCGACCCGGTCGCGGAAAAGACATACCTGCAGGAGTGGCATTACTTCTTCCAAAACACTTGTCGCTGGCGCGATCTGCGCAAGATCACCATTGCCCAGGTGCAGGGCAACGCGATCTCGGCTGGCCTGATGCTGATTTGGGCGTGCGACCTGATCGTCGCGGCCGACAATGCGAAGTTCAGCGATGTGGTCGCCGTTCGGATGGGCATGCCGGGTGTCGAATACTACGCTCACCCTTGGGAATTCGGTCCCCGTAAGGCCAAAGAGCTGTTGCTCACCGGTGACGCGCTGGACGCGGACGAGGCCTATCGTCTTGGCATGGTGTCCAAGGTTTTTCCCGCTGATGAGCTCGCGGACAAGACCCTTGAGTTCGCGCGCCGCATCGCCGAACGGCCCACCATGGCGGCGATGCTGATCAAGGACTCCGTCAATGCCGCCTCCGACGCCATGGGGTTCACCGAGGCGCTGCGGCACGCGTTCCACATTCACGAACTCGGGCACGCGCATTGGGCGGCTCATAACGAGAACCGGTATCCGGTGGGCCTGCCGCCCGACGTCGAGGACTGGCGCAACCCCAAGCCGACGAAGCTGGCCCGCCGCGATACGCCGTAGCACTCACTTCCCGCCGAACATGGAGTGGTTGCGCAAATTTCGGCTATTTTGGCTTAACAACTCGACGTTCGGCGTCAGACGGTGAGGAACTCTCGTGCAGCTTTCTTTCGACAACCGGACGTACCTCGTCACCGGTGGCGGCAGCGGAATCGGCAAGGGGGTGGCGGCCGGGCTGGTCGCGGCAGGGGCCGCCGTCATGATCGTCGGTCGCAACCCCGACCGACTGGCGTCGGCAGTCACCGGCATCGAAGCGCTCCAGGGCGGTGGCTCAATTCGGTACGAGCCCACCGATATCACCAACGAGGAGGAGACCGCCCGCGCGGTGGACGCCGCCACGGCGTGGCACGGACGCCTCCACGGCGTGGTGCACTGCGCGGGCGGGTCGGAGACCATCGGGCCGATCACGCAGGTCGACTCCGAGGCCTGGCGTCGCACGGTGGATCTCAACGTCAACGGCACCATGTATGTGCTCAAGCATGCCGCGCGCGAATTGGTGCGCGGCGGCGGCGGTTCGTTCGTGGGAATCTCGTCAATTGCGGCCAGCAACACCCACCGCTGGTTCGGCGCCTACGGGGTCACCAAGTCGGCCGTCGACCACATGATGATGCTGGCCGCCGACGAGCTCGGCCCGTCGTGGGTGCGGGTCAACAGCATCCGTCCCGGCCTCATTCGCACGGATCTCGTTGCCGCCGTGACGGAATCACCGGAGCTGAGCGCGGACTACCGCCTGTGCACGCCGCTGCCGCGGGCCGGTGAGGTCGAGGACGTCGCGAACCTGGCGATGTTCCTGCTCAGCGATGCGGCCAGCTGGATCACCGGGCAATGCATCAACGTCGACGGCGGCCACATCCTGCGCCGCGGTCCGGACTTCTCCGCACTGCTCGAGCCGGCGTTCGGCGCCGACGCGCTGCGGGGAGTGGTCTGAGCGATGAAGCGACTCGAGGGGCAGCGGATCCTGGTGACCGGCGCCGCGTCCGGGATCGGCCAGGCGACCGCGCTGCGGTTGCTCGACGAGGGGGCCACCGTCGTCGCCTCGGACGTCGCCGTCGACGGATTGGACAACACCCGTGTCCGCGCGGACGAGGCCGCAACCGCGGACCGCCTCACCACCGTCCCGATGGACGTCGGTGAGGAGCGTTCGGTGATCGACGGGGTTCGCCGGGCCGTCGAAACGCTCGGCGGCCTCGATTCCCTGATCAACGCGGCCGGCATACTGCGAGCCGCGCACACTCACGAGACCAGCCTGCAACTGTGGAACCGCATCGTCGGCGTCAACCTGACCGGCACCTTTTTGGTTGTGCGCCAAGCCCTTCCGGCGCTGCTCGCGAATTCGCGCAGCGCGATCGTGAACTTCAGCTCGACGTCGGCGGCGTTCGCCCATCCCTACATGGCGGCCTACGCGGCGAGCAAGGGCGGAATTCAGGCCTTCACCCATTCCCTGGCGCTCGAATACGCCAAGCAAGGCCTGCGCGCGGTCTGTGTGGCGCCGGGCAGCATCAAGTCCGGGATCACCGACGCCACCGGTGGCTACATCCCGAAAGACGCCGACTGGTCGCTGTTTTCGCGGTTGCTGCCGATCCTGCCCACCACGGTCGAATCCAGCGGCACCGGGATGGCCGATCCGAGCGTCGTCGCCGGCGTGATCGCGATGCTCATCTCGGATGACGGCGCATTCATCACCGGAACCGAAATCCGCGTCGACGGCGGAACCCACGCGTAGCAGGGCTACCGCTAATTCAATGGCGGCGACCCGCCGCGCCCGGCTTCGCCGCGCTTGCGATCGCCGCTAATTGACGCAGGGCACCCCGCCGCCGTCGATGGGCTTCCCCTCGTTGGGCGTCGGATAGGTCGTGGTGGTGCCGTTGTAGTAATAGGTGTTCGACTTGCTCGAGGTCGTTGTCGTCGACGTGGTGGACTCCTCCTGCGCGGGCAGCGAGAAATTGGTGTCCACGATCACGCGGATATGGCTGGGCTCGAGGTTGGCATCCGGTTGCGCCGGCCCGTCGATGCCCAGCGCGTTGACCACGTTTTGCGCGTCGGTCTGTGCCCCGGCGCCGTACTGAACCTGGGTGGCGGACGGCTCACCGGAGCTACGGTCGCGAACCGTCCCGGGCGTGTAGCCCTGCTTCTTCAGGGCGTTCGACACCTGCGTCGCCATCCCGCCGATGCTGCCGGCGTTGATCACGTCCACGACGGTGGACGGGCTGGGCTTGGCGGCCGTGGTGGCGGGGGTCGCCGTCGCTGGGGCACCGATGGCCGCTGCGATTTCGGCCTTGATGGCGGCGGGGTCGATGATGTTGACGTCCTGCCCGTCGATGTTGTCGTAGCGCACCACGGGCAGCGTCCGGAACTCGACCCGGCTTCCATTGCCGGCCAGCGCACCGAGTCGTTGAATCAGGTCCTCATCCCAGCCGGACGACAGCACGACGTCCTTGCGCGCGACCGCCATCAGGCTCTTTAACTTGTCGATGTTGGTGAAGGTCCCCGAAGCCTGCAGTTCCTGCATGACCGACGAGATGAACGCCTGCTGGCGGTGCGTGCGGTCCAGGTCGCCGTTTTCCAGTTCGTGGCGCTGCCGGACGAATGCCAGCGCCTGGGAGGCGTCCAGGCGCTGCCGCCCGGCCGGGAAGTCGGCACCGGAATAGGAGTCGTAGACGGGATGATTCAGGCACACCTCGACGCCGCCCAGCGTCTGGGCCAAGTCGTAGAAGCCCGCCAGATTGATCTCGGCGAAATAGTCGATCGGAACGCCGGTCAGGCTGCGGACCGCGCGCAAGGTTGCCGCCCTGCCGGCTTCCCGGCCCTTGGTCTCGAGTTCCCGCTGGCTGCTGGCGCCCTGATTGGCGAGCTTCTGGGCTACGTATTGCTTGGTGAGCCCGTACGCCTCCTTGATCTTGATGTGGTTGTATCCGGGCACGCCGTTGAAGGGCACCCAGTCGTCGCGGGGAATCGAGAAGGCGACGACTCTCTGGTCGGCGCCGACGTGCACCAGGATCAGGGTGTTGGTGTTGTAGCCGCCGTCGTCGGAGTCGCCGGCGTGCAAATGTTTCAGTATCGACCAGGGCAGGTCGTTGCCGTCCTGGTCTTTGCGCGAGTCCAGGCCGATCAGCAGGATGTTCATGTTGTCGCCGCTGGATCGCGGGTCCTCCGGCAGCAGCGCCTGCGACACGGTGATCCCGCCCAGCGCGCCGTGGGCAACGTAGTAGCCCGTTGCGGTCAGCACCAGCGCCGCCACCGACACCAGCGTCATCAAGCCGCGCGCCAGCCCCTTGCGCAGACGCGACGGTTGCCGGGTGGCGCGATGGCGATGATGCCCACCGCCAGAGCGTGCCATCAAAAACCCCATCCTTTAACCAGCGCACCACCGGTCACAACAGTCGCAGTTTGCGGTGGTGTCGCTTGCAGCATGCTGTCAAGTATGCGGTAGCTTGCTGCCAAGCCTCCAATTGCGCGAGTGGATGTAACCCGGCTCACCCACTCCAACCGGCCGGGCACGACGGCCCAAAATCATCTCGTCACCAGCACGTTGTTCTCTGGGAGAATATCCGGGAGGTCCCGGAACGGATACGGCCGCGACGGGATCGCACCCAAGTCGTCACCTGGCGGATATGACGCCAATATGACAACGCGCCGCGGCTTCCGGAGTATCGCCGACGCGCTGACATACTGGGTCGGTGGCCACGCTGAGGACCCGGCGGCCCAGGCTGCGAGTCGGGTCGATGGAAGTTCTGGTCGGCATCCTGCTCGCCTGTGCCTTCTCGGCGACCATGCTGCGGAAGGCCGTGTTCGACAGTGCGGCGTTGTCGACGGCGGGCACCGTGTTCTGTGGCGTGTTCGTCCAGGCCGTTCCCTTCCTGGCGCTCGGGGTGGTGGTCAGCGGGCTGATCGCGGTATTCGTGCCACCGGAGCGGTTGGCGCGCTGGCTGCCGCGACGTCCGGCGGTCGCGGTCCTGGCCGCCGGCCTCGGTGGGGCGGCGTTGCCCGGCTGTGAATGCGGCTCGGTGCCGGTGGCACGCAGACTGTTCGGCGACGGTGGCGCCACGGGAGCGGCGGCATTGACATTCATGCTGGCCGCGCCCGCGATCAACCCGGTGGTTCTGGTGGCGACTGCGGTGGCCTTTCCCGGCGCACCCAGGATGGTGCTTGCCCGGCTGGCGGCATCGCTGCTGACGGCCGTGATCATGGGCTGGGCGTGGGCGCGGTGGGGGCGCCCGGAATGGATCACCCGCCGCCTACCTGCCCCCGGCGTTCGCAATCAGTCACGCTGGGCGATCTTCGCCGAGGCGGCCCGGCACGACTTCCTGCAGGCCGCGTCCTATCTGGTGGTGGGCGCCGCCGCGGCCGCCATGCTTCATGTGGTGGTGCCGCAGTGGGTGTTCGCGCGCCTGGCAGCGCACCTGATCCTCGGGGTGGCGCTGATGGCCGCCCTGGCCGTTGTGCTGGCGTTGTGTTCGGAGGCCGACGCGTTCGTGGCCGCCAGCATGACGATGGTGCCGCTGCTGCCCCGCCTGGTTTTCCTGGTGGTGGGCCCGGCCGTCGACGTGAAACTCTTCGCCATGCAGGCGGGCCTCTTCGGCCGCAAGTTCGCGGCGCGCTTCGCCCCCGGCACGTTGCTGGTTGCTACGGCGAGCGCGTGCGCGATCGGGCTCCTCGTCCTCGGCAGCGGGTCCTCGGGGGTGGGTGGGTGAGCCGCGAAACCGAGAACGCGATTTTGCTGCTGGTCGGGCTCAGCGTCGCCATGATCGCCGTGTCGGGCGCGTTCACCCGATACGTCAAACCCGGGCTGCTGCCCTGGCTGGTCGCGTCGGCGGCGCTGCTGATCGTCCTGGCGCTATGGGCAATCGTCGGCGACATCCGCCGCGGTGGCCCGCGGACCGGTGACGAAACCTGTGAGCACCCGGCGGGCCACTCGCATCGGGGCGGCATCGTGTGGCTGCTGACCGTTCCCGTCCTGGTCCTGATCTTCGTGACCCCGCCGGCTCTGCGGCCCTCGGCCGCCGCGCCGTCCGCGACGTCGGTGTCCACCACCGACGTGGTCTTCAAGGAGGCATTCCCGCCGCTGCCCCCCGGCGAGGCTCCCGAACTGTCGCTGCCCGAGGTGCTCATGCGCGAGTTTCACGACACGACGGGCTCGTTGACGAACCGGCAGATCACCGTGACCGGCTTCGTCCTGCACGAGGCGCACGGCGGCGTGGACCTCGGTCGGGTCGTCATCATCTGCTGCGCGGCCGACGCCCAGCTGGCGCGCATCCACCTGGGGGGGCCGGCCGCCGCCCAGGCTGCCGGGTTACCGGACAACACCTGGCTGCGAGTGGTGGGTGAGGTGACGCCGCCCCCACCCGGCTCGGCTCGAATCCCCACGCTGCAGGCCACGGCGGTCACACGCATCGACGCCCCGCCCAACCCCTACGACTACCCGCACTGAAGGCTCGGCCGGCCAGATTGCCTCGCCGCGTCCTGATGAAAACGGTTATCGTTATGCGCGTGAGCGTGTCCTTCTTCCACCCGCGTCGCGCGGCGGTCGCCGCCGTTGCGCTGATATTGGCCGCGGCGGCTTGCTCGAGCCACACCACGGGCCCGGCCGGCTCCGCCACCAGGCCCGGCACCGGCGGTGGCGCCGCCGCGGCGTCCTGCCCGACGGCGCCGGTTGCCGTGGTGGTCAGCGTCGATCAGTGGGGCGACATCGTCTCCGAGCTCGGCGGCGGTTGCGCGAACGTCAAGACGGTACTTGCCGGCTCGTCCGTCGACCCCCACGACTACGAGCCGTCACCGGCCGACGCCGCCAGCTTCACCGGCGCCAAACTCGTGGTGGTCAACGGCGCCGGCTATGACGCCTGGGCGTCCAAGCTGGCCGCGAGCTCCGCGGGCGGCGCTGAGGTGGTGAGCGCCGCCGCGGTCACCAAGACACCGGATGGCGCCAACCCCCACCTCTGGTATCTGCCGTCGGCGGTGACGGCGGTCGCCGACGCGGTGACCGCCGAGTTGAGCAAGCTCGCCCCGCAGGCCCGTGACTACTTCAGCCAACGACAATCGCAGTTCGCCACCGCGACGGCCCCCTATACCGGCCTCATCGGCAAGATCCGGGCGGCGGCGGGCGGCAAGTCCTATGCGGCCACCGAAACGGTCTTCGACTACCAGGCGCAGGCGCTCGGCCTGGTCAACAAGACTCCGCCGGGATTTCAGCAAGCGTCGGCCAACCAATCCGACCCCTCGCCGGCGGACATCGCCGCGTTCACCGGCGCGCTCGCCGGGCATCAGATCGACGTACTGATCTACAACACCCAGACCCAGGGTTCGGTCCCCGAGCAGATCCGCTCGGCTGCCCAGCAGGCGCGAGTGCCCGTCGTCGACGTCACCGAGACCGTGCCGCCCGGGCAGACCTCGTTCGAGGACTGGCAATACTCGCAGCTCGTCGCGTTGGCAAAGGCACTTGGTGTCGCCATCTGAACTCGGCGGCCCGAACGCCGCCCTGACCTTCACCGATGTCAGCGCGGTTCGCGGGGGACGGGCCATCTGGTCACAGGGCACCTTCACCGTTCCCGAGGGCGGGATCGTCGCGGTCATCGGACCGAACGGATCCGGAAAGACGACCCTGCTGCACATGGTCCTGGGCCTGATACCGCCCGCCGGCGGCCGGCTCGAGGTGTTGGGCAGCCCTCCCGGCCAGAGCAACAACAGCATCGGCTACGTGCCGCAGCACTACGCCGAGGGCTCGGGCGAGGCAATCCGCGCGGTCGATGTCGTGCTGCTGGGACTCACCGGATCTCGGTGGGCATTCGGGCGCAGCACCACGGCCCAGCGAAGGCAGGTGCACGACGCCCTGGCCGCTGTCGAGGCCACCGAGCTCGCCGGCCGCCGGCTGTCCACACTGTCCGGTGGGCAACGGCAGCGCATCGCGCTGGCCGCGGCGCTGGTGGCGCAACCGCGGTTGCTGATCCTCGACGAACCGTTGACGTCACTGGATCTGCACAGCCAGCGTGACATCGTTGCGCTGCTGGCCCGGTTGCACGCCGAGCTGGCGGTCACCATCCTGGTGGTCGCCCACGACCTCAACCCCTTGCTGCCCATCCTCGACAGCGCGATCTACCTCCTGGACGGGCACCCGCACTACGCGCCGATCGGCGACGTGGTCGATGACGAGCTGTTGACCCACCTGTACGGCACTCCGATCCAGGTCGCGCACACCCCGCACGGGGAGATGTACATGAGGAGCACGCTGTGACCGCTCATCTGGTCGCCCTCGCCTATCAACCCAACTGGTGGGCGATCCTGACGTCGGCGTTCATGGGCAACGCCCTGATCGGCGGCACCATCGTCGCGCTGGCCGCGGGTCTGATCGGCTACTTCGTCGTGGTGCGCCAGACGGCGTTCGCGGCGCATGCCTTGGCGCACATCGGGTTCCCCGGCGCGACGGGCGCCGTCTTGCTCGGCGTACCCGTGGCCGTCGGGCTGGGAGTGTTTTGCGTCGGCGGTGCCCTGGTGATCGGCGTGCTGGGCAAGCGCGCCGCCGAGCGTGAAGTGGTCACCGGCACGGTGCTGGCGATGGCGAGCGGGCTCGGTTTGTTCTTCAACTCGTTGGCGACCAAGAGCTCCGGCACGATGACGAACGTGTTGTTCGGCAACCTGCTTGCCATCTCGAATGGTCAGCTGGTCAGCTTTGCGATTCTGCTGGCGGTGCTCGGCCTCAGCGTCGGCGTCATCTACCGACCCCTGCTGTTCACCTCCGTCAACGCGCTGGTCGCCGAGGCCAAAGGGGTGCCCGTGCGCGCCCTTTCCATGATCTTCATGGCGCTGCTGGGCCTCACCGTAACCATGGCCGTCCAGGCCGTCGGCACGTTGCTGCTGTTCGCACTGGTGGTCACCCCGGCGGCAACAGCGATCATGCTGACGCCCCGCCCGGCCGCGGCCATGGCCGTGTCGACGGCCGTCGGCCTGGGCGCGGTCTGGCTGGGGTTGTGCGCATCGGCCATGTTCAACCTGCCGCCGAGTTTCCCGATCGTCACGATCGCGTGCGCCGTCTGGTCGGCCGTGTGGCTGATCAATCGCCGCGGCGCTGCTGCCGGGCATGCTATGCGCGGGCGCGTTGCTCGGGCGAGTGTTTTGACCCCGGGAGGCGGCGGGTAGGCAACCCGGAGCCGATCGAGGGAGCCTCATGGTTGACACCTTTCTGGTTTCACATGCGCCTGTCGTTTCACCAGCGCCTGCCCCGTCACGAGCGTCGCAGCCGGGTACGCCGCCCGAGACGCCGGAGCGGCTGACACCGGCCGAGACGCCCGAGCGGCTGACGCCGCAAGAGCCGCCGGAGCGGCTGGTCCCGGCGGACCCTCCGGAACCTCGCCCCGCGTAAGGACGTCAACAGCTCGCGGGCCCGACGTGGGAGCGCCTTAGGATCTGCTGATGACTCCCGAGCCTGCAGCGCCCGAGACGTTCGCCGCTCAGGGGTCCGGCGGCGTCCGCATCGTGGCCGACCGCCTCGGCGACCCGCAAGCGCGCGCCGTGGTGTTTCTGCACGGTGGCGGGCAGACGCGCCGCTCGTGGGGTCGGGCCGCCGCCGCCGTCGCCGAACGTGGGTGGCAGGCCGTCACGATCGACCTGCGCGGCCACGGGGAATCGGATTGGTCCAGCGACGGCGACTACCGGGTCGTCAGCTTCGCCGGCGACGTCGAAGAGGTACTGCGAACCCTGCCGGAAAAGCCGGTGCTCGTGGGCGCGTCCCTGGGCGGCTTCACTTCCATGCTGCTGGCCGGGGAGCTTTGCCCGGGCATCGCCAGCGCCGTGATTCTCGTCGACATCGTGCCGAACATGGAGCAGTCCGGGGCGAACCGGATACATGCCTTCATGGCCGACCGAGTGGAAGCGGGGTTCGCATCGCTCGAAGAGGTCGCCGACGCCATCGCCGAATACAACCCGCATCGGCCCCGGCCGACCGATCTTGACGGTCTGACCGCCAACCTGCGCCGTCGCGGCGATCGCTGGTACTGGCACTGGGACCCGCAATTCATCAGCGGCACCGCTCCGTTTCCGCCGTTCGAGGTGACCGATGCGGACCGCATGCACGCAGCCGTCGAAGCGATTTTGCGTGACGGCGTGCCCATGCTGCTGGTCCGGGGCCGGATGAGCGACCTGGTCAGCCAGGAGCGCGCCGATGAATTCCTCGCGCGCTTCCCGCAGGTGGAGTTCGCCGACGTACACGGCGCGGGACACATGGTCGCCGGTGATCGCAACGACATGTTCGCCGACGCCGTCGTGAACTTCCTGGCCCGCCACGTCGAGGGTCCCGGAGTCGGCCCAGGGTGACCACGCCGCGCGCGTAATCGAGTACAGCTGGGGCTCAACGGCTTTGGTGCCGGCACGTCAGCGCCGGTTCGTCAGCGCCGCGACCGGGGGGACAGGACCTGCAGCGCCCGGTAACGGACGCTGAAGCTGGCCGCCTCGTGGTATCCGTCGACCTCGCCGTCCCGCGCGACGACGGTCGGCCCGTCGACTGCAGTGAAGCGGAACTCGGGCACGTGATGCTCGTGGTACAGGCGGCTACGCGAAATCCGCCCGAGCATGAGGGCCGTCATGATGCGGAGCCTGCTGAACCGGTGGCCGGTCTCGAGGATCCGCACGTCGAGCAGTCCGGAGTCCAGGCGGGTGCGCTGCGCGGGCGCGAAACCGGACGGAGCGTACGTCGAGTTGCCCAGGAAGAACAGCGAGGTCTGAATGGTCTTGCCGTCGAAGCGGATTCGCACCGGGTCATCGCGACGCAAGGTGTGGAACATCGCGTACGCCGCGGCCAGGGGCTTGCTGATCTTGTGTTCGAGCCGTTCGCGCACCCGCACGAATGTCGGGTAGGCGCCGATGCTGGCGGTATTGATGACCGTCTTGGTGTCCTTGGCGTCCTTGGTCTCCTTGGTATCGGAGAAGGCCACCAGGTCGACGCACGACACGGTCCCCTCGCGGATAGCCCGGATTGTCTTGGCCTCGTGATCACAACCGATGTCCTTGGCAAAGTGGTTGAAGGTACCGGCCGGAAAAACCGCGAGCGGCCGGCCGAGCTCCGCCGCCACACCGGCGGCGCACGCCACGGTTCCGTCGCCGCCACCGATTCCCAGCACCTCGGCGCGCTCGGCGGCGTCGCGAACCAACTTCTCGATGCTGTCGTCGGGCCCCACTTCGACGACTTCGGCTTTCGGCAGCTCCCTTCGTATTTCACCGATGATGCGGCGGCCCGTCCCGCTGCCCGACGCGGGGTTGACCACGACAACCACGCCGGCGCCGTCGGGGCGCGGCGGTGTGTTGACGTGCAGCGGGTCGGCGCACGGCAGGCTGTGCTCGACGATCGGGGGGACCAGCCGGGCGCCGAAGACGGCGATCGACGCCCCGATACCGAAACCGGCCACGACGTCGCCGGGGTAGTGGGCGCCGGTCGCGACCCGGGACAAGCCGACCAGCCCGGCGAGTGGCGCCAACGCCAGCCCCAGCATTGGGCTCTGCAGCCCGACGCCCACCGTGAAGGCGGCCGCGCTGGCAGCGTGTCCCGAGGGCATCGAGTTCGACGTCGGATACCTCCGCAGGCGCCGCACGAGCGGAATGAGCCGGTGCGGGGGCCGCGGCCGCCGCCGGATGCGCTTGGCCAACTGGTTGGTGACCAGGCTGGTCACCGCCAGGCTCGCGACGCCGCGGCCGGCGGCGTGCCGAGCCTGCCGATTGCCCGACGCTGCCCCTAGCCCCGCCATGACCGCCGCGATGGCAAGCCACAGCTTGGAATGATCGGCGGCTCGTGTCAGCGCCGGCATTGCGGTGTCCAGCAGTGGGCTTCGGGTGTTGGCGACCGCATCGAACACCTCGGTGTCGAGAGTGCCCAGGCCCCGGGTTATCTCGCGCCACCCGCGCGACCTGTCCGCCCGCCACATGCGGTTGATCCTAGGCGGAGCGCCGCGCGCGGCCGCTGATATGGGGAACATTTTGTCAAGGGGCAGGGGGAAGCGGCGGCCGCAACCGTCGTCGTGGCCGCCGCTTCTTTGACCAGATAAGCCAGTTTGTGTGGAGTCGAGCGTGTCGTATCGACGCGTGTCAGTCTGATATACGCGGGTTGGCTACCGCAGGACGGGACTTTCGAGTCGGAGCGGACCGCTTGTCTAGGATCGAGCGTCATCCGTTGTGCAACAACGCGATTGCTCATAGCGGAACTGCACCGAGGCCGACATCTCCGCACACCACATCGCCGCCGCCTGCGAGCTGGGCATGGACACCGTCGGATTCTTGATGATGAGCCACATGACGACTCCGCAGGCGCTGGCCGAACAGGCTAAGTCGATGGAGGGGTACGGCGCCGGCTGCGTGTACGTCGTCGACTCTTGCGGTGCGATGACCATGCGCGACGTCGCGGAGCGCGTCGACGCCGTCCGCCAAAGGCTGGATCCCGCAACGGGATTGGGCATCCACGCCCACCACAACATGTCGCTGGGCGTGGCCAACTCGATGGTCGCCGTCGAGCACGGGTGTCAACGCATCGACGCGTCCCTGACCGGCATGGGCGCTGGAGCCGGCAATGCCCCGCTGGAGGTCTTCATCGCGGCCGCCACCCGCATGGGCTGGCAACACGGCTGCGATCTCAACGCCCTCGAGGATGCCGCCGACGATCTCGTCCGTCCGCTGCAGCAGCGCCCCGTGCGCGTTGATCGCGAGACGCTCACGCTCGGCTACGCCGGCGTGTACTCGAGCTTCCTGCGCCATGCCGAGGCGGCGGCCGAACGGTTCGGCGTCGACGCGCGCACCCTTCTCGTCGAAGCCGGCCGTCGCGGGATGGTCGGTGGGCAGGAGGACATGCTCGTCGACATCGCCCTCGACCTGACCGGCGCCCCGTACGCGGCGCACACCTAGCACGGCTTGGAGGCGCTCACGCCTCGTCGAGGGCGGGAAATAACAACTCCTGCGCTAACAGCTGCAGTGCCGCCGCGAGCGGGATCGCAACCAGCGCTCCGACCACGCCCAACCAGGCGGCCCCCAGCAGCACCGCGACAACCGTGACGCCCGCCGGCACCCGCACGGCCCGGCCAATGATCCTGGGAGTCAACAGATAATCCTCGCCCAACCGGAATCCCATGTAGAAGACGACGGTCGCGATGGTGACGGGTATCGAGACGCTGAGCGCCACCGCCGCCACGATGAATCCGCCGACGGTCGAGCCGTAGGGGAAGAGGTCCAAAATGGCCACCGCAACGCCGAGCAGGACCGCGTAGGGAACATGGAGCAGGGCACACCAGACGAACGTGGCCAGCCCCGCGATGACCGAAGTCAGCACGTTCCCAAAGAGATACGCACCGAACTTGGCCACCACCGCGTCGCCGATCAGGATGGCGCGCGGACGTCGAGAGTTGGGCATCAGCCGGTAGAACCCGGCGCGGATGCGGCGCATATCGGCGAGAAAGTACACCGTGAGCATGGCCACGATGCCGACGTGGGAGACGACGCCGAACACCTGCGAGCCGGTCCGGACGATGCCCGCCAAGGTGAACCTGCCCGACCCATTGACCATTTCGGTGATCCGCTGTTGTAGGTGGACGCGCTCGTTGATCCTGCCCAGGAGAGACGAACCGTCCTGGGCGTGTTGCATGTAGTGCGGCAGCTGGTCGACGAGCTGGCGTGCCTCTTGCACCAGCGGGGGAATGGCTGCGGCCACTGTCCCGGCTATGAGGATGGACACCACGATCACCACGATGGTGACCGCCGCCCAGCGCGGCACCTTGTGGTTGACGAGCCAGGACACCGCGGTCTCGAGTCCCAGCGCGAAAAACATCGCCACGCCGATCAACACCAAAACCGACGACATCGTCCCGAGGACCAGCACCGCCCCGTACGTCACGGCCACCCCGGCCGACGCGGTCAGCCCCACGACGAAGGGAGATTGCCGGTTGAACCGTTCCCCCCTTTCGCCGAAGCGATGTTGGTCGGAGAGCAGTCGCGCGGCGCGCTCTTCGGCCGCAACGATCGGCCCTTCGTCGTCGCGGTGCGGACGACCCACCAAACGGTGATGACCACGATCGGCGAGATGGCGTTGCGCCTCGGCGTCGTCGACCACGTGCATGCCCCCGTTCATCAGCCCGACCGGGCAGCCTTTGCCCGGTGTCTTTACAGCGTGACGCCCGCGCGAGGCATGCCGTCGCACGACACGCGATTTCCCGTGACGCGGCTGGGCCGGCGGCCCAAAGCGTTTGCGACGGTGAATGAGAGGACTTTGTGCCCTACACCGGTGGTCTCTCGGAAGAGCACGCTTGTCATGTCGGAGATGACCCAGCCGCTATCGGGAATCGTCAGGAGTAGAACATGACCACCTTGCAGACGCCGGAAGTATTTCGCGACCTGTGGAAAACGGTGCTCGCGTCCGGGTTGATGGCCGTGGTGTTGGGCGTTGTGGTGTTGATCTGGCCCGGAAAATCGATCCTGGTCGCGGCCGTATTGTTCGGCGCGTATTTGGTGGTGTCGGGCATAGCGCAGGTTGCTTTCGCGCTGACCCTGGATGTTTCCGCCGGCAGTCGGGTGCTGATGCTGATCAGCGGGGCGCTGTCGGTGGTGCTGGGTGTGCTCGCGTTCCGCCACTTCGGCGGGGGCTATGCCGTTATGTTGTTGGCGATTTGGATCGGAGTCGGCTT
This sequence comes from Mycobacterium sp., assembly GCF_019247615.1. Lineage (GTDB taxonomy): Bacteria > Actinomycetota > Actinomycetes > Mycobacteriales > Mycobacteriaceae > Mycobacterium. The sequence continues at coordinate 27,699 of NZ_JAFBAT010000185.1, forward strand.
TATCTTCCAGGGCGTGGCCGAGTCCGTGCTGGCGATCAGCCATCGGGAGCTGCCCGGCCGAGGGTGGCACATCTTCCTGGGCACCCTCACGGTGATCGCCGGCATGATCGTCATCACCTGGCCGTTCGACAGCATCGTGGTACTGGCGATCGTCGCCGGTTCCTGGCTGGTCGTCATCGGACTGTGCCAAATCATTTGGGCATTCCAGGCGCGTAAGACGGTCGAGCACACGGCGCAAGGATTCCAGACCCTGGCCGGCGCTGCCCGGTAGACCTCCGCGCCAATGATGTTGGGCCACAGGGCTTAATATCCCACATGCGCGCTTGAGGACGGAGCTGACGACAGCCGAAGGCGCGCGGTGCCGACCGAGCGCGCGGTCGGCGGGGTGCGAGATTGCCCCGAGTCGACTAATTTTGCCGAAACGGCCCGCCTAGGATTTGCTCATGCCGCTGGCCACGGGCGAGAAGTTCGCGGGCTACACCATCCTGCGGGTGCTCGGCCCCGAACCCGCCTCTAGACCCGATCATGCGGCTCGCCGGCCGGGGCTACGACGAGGAATCCGGCAGTAAATGCCTGAGCAGCACCTACGAGCAGGTTCTCGACCGCACCGGAGACTGAGCAGCGGACGGGTTGGCCAGATCTCGGGCATAGCCGGGGTCCGGGTTCTGCGCGCTGCTACGATGCTGCCGACCCCAGAGGAGAGGCGGCGTGGCGTTGTCTTGGTTGCGAGCGTTGAAGCTGATCGGTGCTGTGCTCGTCACAGCGACGACGTTGGCCGATCCCGTATTGGCGGCCCCGGGATTGACGCCGGGCATCAAGGTAGAGGACGAAAACAGCTCGTGCACAGCTGGTTTCGCGGCTCAAGGCAATGACGGCGGCTATTACCTGATGACCAGCGGACACTGCGACGCACACGACGGTTCAGCGTGGACCTACGGCGACGCAGTCCCGCTCGGCACGATCACCGCCAGCGAGAACGAGGGCGATACCAAGGACGCAGCAATAATCCGTCTCGACCAGAGCCTCGGTGCGCCCAACGGTGACGTCGACGGCCGGTATCGCGTCCGAGATGTCTTGAACGAAAGTCAAATTCGCGTCGGCATGCCGTTCTGCAAGGTCGGAGCGGTCACCGGTGAAACCTGTGGACTCGTCAAAGACGTGGCGGACCAGGTCGTCGAAGCCAGCGTATTCAGCCTCCCCGGCGACAGCGGCAGTCCCGGTTTCGTGAAGAATGCCGATGGCACCGTGAGCGCGGTGGGTCTCTTGATGTCCTCGCCTGTGGGGGACGACTACACGACGTACTTCGCGCTCGTGGATCCGCTGCTTGGCCGCTGGGGCTTGCGCGTTCTTCCGTAGTCGCCCAATGCATGCGGCCGCGCTACTGTGGGTGACTCGCCAGGTATTCCCCCACCGGGATCGGCGACGCCGCGGCGTATCCGATGGGTAGCAGTACCTCGCCGGCGGTCGTGTTGTAGTACACGTCCCATCGGTAATAGCCGGCGAACGCGGCGGGATCGGTCATCAGCGCGGCGTACTGGTCGACTGCCTGCACGTACTGGTGCGAGTGGTTGTACGCAAAAATCGCGTGATCATGGTCGTTGGCGAACCCGTTGGCTGCCAGGTAGCGGCCCGCCGCCATGATGCTGTCGCGGGGCGAGTTGATGTCGCCGCCCTGGCCGTAGGACATGAACGTCGGCGGCAGGAACTGCATGGGTCCCCGCGCCCCGGCGGTGCTCACGCCGTTGATGCTGCCGAACCGGGTCTCGATCAGGTTGATCGCGGCCAGATAGTTCCAGCCGACGCCGGACTCCGACTCGGCGGCGTGGTAGTAACTCATGAGTTCATCGGCGGGAGCCGGCGGATCGATGCGCCACGGGGGCAGCGTGTCCCTCGGGGACGTCATCGCGCTCAGTTGCCGGCGCGCGTCGACATTGCGGTCGTAGATGCCAGCCAACTCCGCCGGGATTCGCGGTCGGATGATGCCGTCCCATTCTGGGTGCCGCCCGATGGCGTGGTAGGCAGCCTGCTCGCGATGCGCCGCCGCGACCAGCGCCGGTTCGGCCGCAGACGGGTCACGCAGCGCACGTTCGTCGGCGACCAGGTCGTCGGCCAGTTGGGCGGGGTCCCCCGCCAGCGGCGGCTGCGCGCCCCGGGGCGGGCTCGGTGCGGCGGGAACCGTTCTTGATACCAGCGGGGTGGCGGCCGCTGACGGTGCGGCCGGGCCGGCCACCGCGGCCGTATTCGGCGCCGTGGTGGTCCGCGCACACCCTGCGAGTGCCAACACGATCATGGCCGCGACAGCGGCTACGCGGCTACGGCTCACGTGGTTCACCTCCGGCGATCGCCTGGACAGCCTCGACGTTTGTTCCCTTTTTTGCCGATACTCACCTGTTTTCCGGCGTCCGGTTCCATCATGGCTACTGCTGGTCCGCGATAACACCCCGGGGGTAGGCAATGTCGTTTGTGCTCGTGGCGCCGGAGATCATGGAGATGGCAAGCGGCGCCCGCCTGATTGCGTGAAATGGAGTCGGAGAAGGGAACGATGTTGAAGACGGTCGCGAGACTGGCCGCCGGCGCACTTGCGGGCCTGGCGCTTTTCGGCTCGGGCAGCGCGCACGCCGACGCCGGCCGGGAACAGGAGGCATGCCGGCTGATGGACGATCCGACGGGGCGCGACATGGGTTACGCCCCAGCCGAATACGCCTTCATGATGCTGCGCGCCAAGATGTCGGCCGAGGACGCGAGGAATGTCATGTCGATGGCGGCCCAGGACTTCTGCCCCAACCACATCACCGATCTGCCGGCCAGCTGGCGGTAGCCGATACGTCTGCGCATTCGAAGCCAGGTGAGAGCTACGTCCGGGTTCGGCTGCGCCGGTGTCGGTTTCGCCAGACGATGAGCCCGACGGCGATGCCGACGACCGCCAGGATGGCCACCGCTCCGGGCACGACGGCGCGGGGTGCCCGCTGGTTCAGCTTCGGATTCTCGACGTCCTGGGCCGCGCGTTCGTGCGTTTCGCGGGTCGGTGACCGCTCGAGGAGGACCGGCCGCTCCCGTGGCATCGGGTCATCGCCCGGGCCCGGGTGAGCCGCCGACTCCTGCACGCGCACCGCCGGTTCGGCCGATGCGGATGTCGACTGTTGTCGCCGCACGCGGACGTGGCCCTGCCGTCGGCGCGGCGTCCAGGCCTCGTCTCCCAACTCGTCGGGAATCAGCCACATCAGCAACCCGAGGTTGACCACCGCGAGCACACCGTGCAGCACGATGTCGGCAGCGTGGAACCCCAACGGCGTCGGCATGTTGCGCGCCGTGGAGATGCTGCTGAAAAACAGCAACATCGTGTAGCCCACCGCACTGACCGCGGTAACGGTCACCGCCGCACGCCGGTTGGCGACCGCCGCCATGGCCACCACCCCGAACGCGAGCAGTAGCGCGCTGTGCGCCGCAGTCGAGGCCAGGCCGAGAACCGGCATCCCGGTCGGCCCGGCGTTCGGATGCAGGGCCGCCGAAATCAGGCCTGCTATCCCGAATGCGCTGACCAGCGCGCCCTCGGCCAACAAAAACCAGCGCCCGCTGCGGAAATGTGCCGGGTCCGTGGGGACCCTGCGCAACCCCGACGTCAAACCGGGAACGTGCCCCGCGGTTACCGGCATCCTGCGACCTCCAGCCTGGTCAGCAAGTCTTTGGCATCGGCTACCCACTACGGCCCGGGCTACTCAACCTTGTCGAGGGACGTCGGGGCGTAACACCATGGAACTCAGCCATCAAG